>NZ_JAGQEG010000052.1 GCF_018305005.1 Collimonas silvisoli | reverse complement strand
CCGGAATCGGATTGGCGGCCGGAACCGGCGTTGTATTTGGCATCCCATTTTTCATCAGGGGTTAATCCTATGACCAGCGATTCGATGCAGGCAATCAGGCCCGAGATGATCAGCGGTCCAAACAGGAACGCCACTTGCTGATCTTGTCTCCAAAGAAAGTAAGCCAGTAATGAAATTGGCAGGGTGGCAAGATGCAGCCAGCCCCAGACGTCTTTAATTCCCATGAGATAGAAGCGGTGCAAGCCAATGCTGCCGAATACGGTAGCCACGAAGGTGGCGAGTGTCTTGTTCTTGTGGGATTGGGTCATTTGCGGGGTGGGTGGATGAATTGTCTGGAACATGCAAAAAAGCAGGCAATCCTTGCATCAACTGGAAATATTGCTAAGATACTAGCTTGGCTATCGCCACTGATGTTTCCGAAGTACACCAAGTGTCTCGGGAAACGGATTGAGGACGTAGTGTACAGCCTGCCCCAATAGAATGTCACTTGATAGTCAGGCCCGCTTGCTGCTTGAGTAGATACGGCAGCAAAGCGTTTTTAGAGCCCAGCAAATACCTGTTTGACGTAGTGAAACCACACCCATGGCCTGCTTTGGTTGCGGGGGCGACTCACTTTGCGTTATAATTTGCGGCTTTTTCCGTGTTCGAACACTTTTTGGAAACATTATGGTCGTTATTCGTTTATCCCGTGGTGGCGCAAAGAAGCGTCCTTTTTACAACATCGTAGCTACTGATTCGCGCAATCGCCGTGACGGTCGCTTCATCGAGCGTATCGGTTTTTACAATCCGGTAGCGTCCGGTGCTGAAGAGACTTTCCGTATTGCTCAGGATCGCCTGACGCATTGGCAAGGTGTTGGCGCGCAATTGTCGCCGACCGTTGCACGTCTGGTTGCTGATGCTGCCAAAAAAGCTGCTTAATTCGGCAGTTTGAAACCGTTGAACGCGTCAGTAAATTTGTCGGCCACAGCACAAGCTGGAGTTGCATTACCTTCGGATTTGGTGGTGGTCGGTTACATTACTGGCGCTTACGGTATTAATGGCTGGGTGCGGATCAAACCGTATTCAGCGGATGCAGATGCATTGTTGCACGCCAAGACATGGTGGTTAGGCCGGCAGAATTCGCCGGAATTGCGCGATGTCGAAATGATGCAGGCAAAGAATCACAGTGGCGACATTGTGGCGCGCCTGATGGGTGTGGCAGGGCGCGATGCAGCCGAAGCCATGAAGGGTAGTGTGGTGCATATTCCACGCAGCCATTTCCCGGCGCTTGCGGATGATGAATTCTATTGGGTCGATCTGATCGGCCTGGTGGTTGAAAATCTGCAAGGCGAGCATCTGGGCGTGGTCGCTGATTTGATGGACAACGGCGCGCATCCGATTCTTCGGATCACAGTGCCGGCAGTCGCAGATCAGAGTAAGGACAAGGCTGCACCAGAATTATTGATCCCGTTTGTTGAGCAGTTCGTCAAGACGGTGGATCAGCAAGCAAAGAAAATCACGGTTGACTGGGGACTGGATTATTAAGTCTGGAGCTAAGGCCGATGCCGGATCCAGGCAGCCAAAGCAGCAAACAAGATCGCAAGCGAAACAAAAAGGTGCGCGGTATGCAATTTGATGTCGTCACGCTGTTTCCCGAAATGTTTGCAGCATTGACGCAATCGGGTGTTACCCGCCGTGCGTTTGAACAAAAAAGATGTGAGTTGGCCTTGTGGAATCCGCGTGATTTCACTACTGACAATCATCGTACCGTGGATGACCGGCCTTATGGCGGCGGCCCAGGCATGGTGATGCTGGCGAAACCGCTCGAAGCTGCGATTGAAGCAGCCAAGGCGCGTCAGTTGCAACAAAACCTGCCTGCACCGAGAGTAGTCTATCTGTCGCCGCAAGGCCAGCCGCTGACTCATCAACGTGTCATGGAATTGCGTACCGAACCTGGTTTGATATTGCTCTGCGGACGTTATGAAGCGGTAGACCAGCGTTTGCTGGATCGTTGCGTGGATGAAGAAATCAGCCTTGGCGATTTCGTTTTGTCCGGCGGCGAATTACCGGCGATGGCTTTGATGGATGCGGTGATCCGGCAGTTGCCCGGCGTGTTGAATGACGGCGCATCGGCGGTCGAAGACAGTTTTGTCAATGGCTTGCTGGATTGTCCGCATTACACCCGGCCGGAGCAATATGAAGGTGTGGGCGTGCCGCCGGTCCTGATGGGCGGTCATCATGCCGAAATCGAAAAATGGCGACGCCAGCAGATGTTGGCTGCCACGGCAAAGAAACGGCCCGATCTGATTCAAAAGATACGCGCTGCCGGTTTGCTAAGCACTGCCGATGAAAAGTTTTTACGGAATATAGGTTAAGCGCGCAAGTGCTCGGCCTGTTGTAGTTAGTAGTAGATAAGCAGTAAATCGAGTAGTAACGGCAGTACCAAGAGGAGGCCAGCCGGCCGCCTATGTTTAACCCCATCCTCTACTGAGCAGTGCCTGACATAAAAGTCTTGTACAAAACGGCGTCAGCAAGATGGTATATGGAGCTAAAAATGGACTTGATCCAACAACTTGAGCAAGAAGAAATTGCCCGCCTCGGCAAGAACATCCCTGAATTTGCACCAGGCGATACCGTCGTGGTCAGCGTTAACGTAGTTGAAGGTACGCGTAAGCGTGCTCAGGCTTACGAAGGCGTTGTGATTTCGCGTCGTAACCGTGGTTTGAACTCCAACTTCATCGTCCGTAAGATTTCCTCCGGCGAAGGCGTTGAGCGTACCTTCCAACTGTACTCGCCACTGATCGCTTCGATCGAAGTCAAGCGTCGCGGCGATGTCCGTCGCGCCAAGCTGTACTACCTGCGCGAGCGTTCCGGCAAGTCGGCACGTATCAAGGAAAAACTGCCACAGCGTCGCAACACTGCAAAGGCTGCGCCAGCAGCAGAGTAAGTCGTTGTCATGCAGGCATAGGTATCGCATTAAAAAGGGGGCGCCATCAGGCGCCCCCTTTTTTTGCATTTGAGATTTATGTTTGCTACAGGCAGCCGTTCAAGCTCATGCTTTTAGTTGCTGTAAAGTAAAATGGCGTAAATTGTTATTATCTGTGACCACGATAGGTCATTCGGAGTCATCGCGGTAAAGTGTGGAAAAGACGTTAGAGGAATTTTCTTGGTTAAATTGACTTTCGATCCCCTGATGCTGCCGGTTGATGCGGTTGCCGGCGAATCAGCACTGGCGCCCGAAAGGATGAGCGCGGCATGGCTGCGTCAACGCTTTGCACAGCAGCCGGAATGGCATCCCGAGCATATGGATAGCCAGACTGTGCTGCGCATGACGCAAGGCAAGCCGGTAACGCCGGCGTCGGTGTTGATTCCCATCGTCATGCATGAGGAGCAACCGACGCTGTTGTTTACCCAGCGCGCCGCCCATCTGACCGATCATGCCGGACAGGTGAGTTTTCCGGGCGGGCGAATGGAACAGAGCGATGCGTCGCCAGTCGAAACGGCTCTGCGTGAAGCTGAAGAAGAGATCGGCCTGGCGCGTCGCCAGGTCGAGGTGATCGGCAGCTTGCCGGAGTATTTCACCGGCACCGGCTATCGCGTCACGCCGGTGGTATGCCTGGTCAATCCGCCTGTCAGCCTGCGCGCCGATCCGGACGAGGTGGCCGAAATTTTTGAAGTCCCCCTGGCATTCCTGATGGATGGTCTGAATCATCAATTGCGCAGCATCGATTTGCCGGATGGCTATCGCCGTACCTTTTATGCGATGCCCTACGAGCGCTTCTTCATCTGGGGAGCGACTGCCGCCATGTTAAGAAATTTATTTCACTTTCTGCGGGCCTAGATTCAGCGTGTGACGTCAAACGATGGCAAACATGCTCAGTACAAGTTTGATTCTATGTGTGCGCTGCGTTATCGTATGGGTTATTGCAATTTTAGATGTTATGGCAACACCGATACGCCGCGATTTGCAGCGGCTATGGTATCGATGCTGATTTGCTGCGCTGTTATTACACTGTTGCTCGTTCAGTTACTTGCGCTATTGCTTGCTCAGTTATTTGATTTATAAGGCTGGTTAATGACATTTCTCTCTATTCTGTTTGCATTGCTGATCGAGCAACTGAAACCGCTGCGTGCGGATAATCCCGTGTATGCCTGGGTCAAGCATTTCGCGAGCAAGATAGAGGCTTCGTTTAATGCGGGGCAGGCGCGGCAAGGCCGGCTCGGCTGGTTCTGCGTGATATTGGCGTTAACCATACCGACCGCGTTGATCTATTGGTTATGCGTGCATATCGGCGCCTGGGCGGCGCTGCTCTGGAATGTCTTGATCGTGTATCTGACTCTTGGCTTCCGCCACTACAGCCATTACTTCAGTTCGATTCAACTGGCGCTCAACACCGGCGACGACGCTACCGCACGGACCTTGCTGGCGGAATGGACCAAGCTCGATACCACCGATATGGACGTCAGTGAAATCTCCCGTATCGCGGTTGAAAAAGCATTGATCACCACCCATCGCCATGTGTTCGGCGTGTTTTTCTGGTTCCTCATGCCGGTCGGCCCGGCTTGCGCCGTCATGTATCGCATCGCCGAGTATCTGGCGCGCGGCTGGAATGAGCCGGATCACATGCGCAATGAAGCTTTCGGGCGGTTTGCGGCCCAGGCGTTTTATTGGATAGACTGGATTCCGGCGCGTATGACGGCAGCCGCCTTTGCGGTAGTCGGCAATTTCGAGGATGCGATTTACGCCTGGCGTAATTTTGCCGATCGTTGGAAAAACGAAACCGATGGCATCATCTTGTCCACCGGCGGCGGCGCCATGGGCGTGTTGCTCGGCACGCCGCTGGAGACCGCGATTGCGATCCTGCCGGCCGATGCATCGACAGTTGATTCGACCGCAATGGAAGGCGAGAGCCCGCCGGGCGACGTGCCCACCCCGCGTGCTTTGCAAAGCACGGGTGGCCTGGTTTGGCGCGCCCTGTTACTGTGGATGTTCTTGCTGTTGTTGCTGTCGGCGGCAGTCTGGTTCGGATAGGCCAGCGGCCGGATGGTTGTGCTGGATGGTGCGTTAGTCTTCTATAAGATATAATACGTAAGAATCACTTGCGCAAAATTAGTAAAGTGAAAATTGTAGCTTGCTTCTACCAAAGGCCAAGCAAATGTCTGTAGCAAGCGTTATAGAAGAAACGAGCTGTACGCATGGCTGATACCATTCAATCTCCTGACGCCCCCGCCCGCGAATTTTTCATTCAAGGTATTACCAGCGATGGCAGGCAGTTCCGCCCCAGCGACTGGGCAGAGCGCCTGTGCGGTGTCATGGCCTGTTTCCGCCCGGAAGGATCGGGCGGCCGCAATGCCCATCTGCAATATTCACCCTACGTCCGGCCGGTGCTGCTGAACGGCGTGCGCTCGGTTGTAGTCAATGAAGATCTGCGCCAGATCGAGCCTTTGGCCTATCATTTCGTGGTCAATTTTGCGAAAGACAACGATCTGCAAATTTTGCAGGCCTGCTTGTTGCCCGACGCCGAAGCGCCAAAATCTACCTGAATTTTTATCTACGCCAACTACAGTTCTTGCCTAGCGGCTTTTAGTTGATTATCGCCATTAAAAAGAAATCATCACGTGGCGTTCTCAAGTAAAAAGACCGTGTAATATTTCGCCTATTGTTCGCAATGGAGTAGAAATGTTTCGTCGTGGTTCGTCAATCTTCATACCCATTGCCTCTTTATCCAGTTTGATATTGGGCCTAGCCATTACGCTCGGCTTGTTTGTCTCAGTGCGGCACCTCGAATACGAAAAAATGGATGCCGAATTCCGGCGCCTGGCCAGCGGCCATCTGAAAGCGGTGGTGGACGGTCTTGACGCATTGGTGCATGAGCTGGAGACCGTGAATCGTTTGTTCCTCACAGTGGACGACGTCAGCCGCGAACAATTCCATACCTTTACGGCGCCGATGCTGCGCCGCTCTCCGTATATCAAATCATTAGCTTTTCAGCGCGTGGTAACGGCCGCCCAGCGGCCTGCTTACGAAGCGGAAATGCGGAAGCATTTTCCCAATTTTTCGATTCGCCAGTTAAGCGACGGCAAGCCCGAGCCGAGCGCGGGCCGCGACCAGTATCGGGTCGTCGATTACCTGGAGCCGATGACGGGCAATGAAGCCATATTTGGTCTCGACATAGCGCCCAGCGTGGTCCAGGCAGAGCCGATGCAACGCGCGCGCGATTCCGGCTTGCCGGCGTCTACCGATTTATTTACATTAAAAACCAGCAACGATGGCGGCAAACTGGGGCTGGTCATCTTGATGCCGGTGTATGAGCATGGCGCCATGCTGGACAGCGTCGACCAGCGTCGTCGCGCATTGATCGGTTATACCAGCGCGGCATTGCGAGCGGACGCCTTCATCAACAATGTCCTGGCGCGCGACGGGGTACAGGCCCGTGATGATTTTTATCTTCGGGTGTATGCCAGCGCCAAGCCGGACGAGGGCAGCTTGGTGTATCGCCAAGGCAACCCGGTTACCTTTTCCAATACCAGCAATTGGCTGCCGGCGTGGTTGCTGTATGACGCTCCGCAAGACATGTCGCAGACTTTCGAACTTGCCGGCAAGTCCTGGTATATAGAAGCGTCGGCGCCGGCGCGCGTATTCACGCAAAAGAATGCCGGATCGATTCTGGTGTTGATACTGGGTAGCTTGCTGAGCTGGATGGGCGCCACCTATCTGTATTTCCTGTCGACGCGCTCGAAACGGATTGAACAGCTGGTGGACGCCCGCACCCAGCAAGTCAGGCTGGCGACGCAGATGATGAAAGAAGACATCGTCGCCCGCAAGCGCGCCGAGGATGCCTTGCAGCTGCGCGAACGCGCCATCGAATCGAGCGCCAATGCGATCATCATCTCCAGCGCCAAATTGCCGGGCTATCTGGTGGAGTACGTTAATCCGGCATTCGAACGGATTACCGGATATACCGCCAGCGAGATGATCGGCCGCAATCTGGAGATGTTGCATGGCGACGACCACGATCAGATCGGCCTGGAAGAAATTCGCTCGGCCTTGCGTGAAAAGCGCAGTGCAAATGCCGTATTCCGCAGTTACCGCAAGGATGGCACCTTGTTCTGGAACGAGCTGTATGTGGCCCCCGTGAAGGATAGTTCGGGCCGCGTCAGCCACTTCGTCACGGCACTGTACGACATCACGGAAATGAAAAGTTACGAAGCCGAGCTGGAGCATCAGGCGCGGCACGACACCTTGACCGGCCTGGCCAACCGCAATGTATTGAGCGACCGCCTGAGCCAGGCGATCGTCTACGGCGAACTGTACGGCCATCGGGTATGGGTCTTGTTCGTCGATCTGGATCGCTTTAAATTCGTCAACGATACGCTCGGCCACAACGCCGGCGATCTGTTGCTGAAGGAAGTCGCCAGCCGTCTGAAAGCGTTCACTCGCGAAGCGGACACCATCGCCCGGCTGGGCAGCGATGAGTTTGTTCTGATCCTGCCGGAACGTCTCGATGAAGAGTTGAGCGTAGGGCTGATTCAAGGCATGATGGATGCGATCGCGCGCCCCTTGCAAATCGAAGGCTACGACTTTTTCTTGAGCTGCAGCATCGGCGTTGCGGTCTATCCGAATGACGGCGCAGATCCGGAAAGCCTGCTCAAGCATGCCGACATCGCCATGTATCGCGCCAAGGAAATGGGCAATAATAATTACCAGTTTTACACCGCGGCGATGAATGAGCGCGCGCTGGAACGCTTGCGCATCGAGGGCGATTTGCGCAATGCACTGGAGCGCAAGGAATTGCTGCTCTACTACCAGCCGCAAGTGGATTTGCGCACCGGCCGCATGGTCGGCATGGAAGCCTTGATCCGCTGGAAGCATCCGCAACTGGGCATGATTTCACCGACGCGCTTCGTCGATCTGGCGGAAGAAACCGGCCTCATCGTGCAGATGGGCGCCTGGGTAATGCACACCGCTTGCGAGCAAAACAAGGCCTGGCAGCGCATGGGCCTGGGTTATTTGCGAATGTCCGTGAATCTGTCGACGCGCCAGTTTTTCCAGCAAAATCTGGTGCAACAGGTAGCCAAGGTGCTGGAAGATACCGCACTGGCGCCGCACTATCTCGAAATCGAATTGACGGAAAGCCTGGTGATGACGGATGTCGAGCTGGCCGTGGGCATCCTGAATGACTTGAAATCGATAGGGGTGCAATTGTCGATCGATGATTTCGGCACCGGTTATTCGAGCCTGGCCTATCTGAAGAGTTTCCCGATCGACGCCTTGAAGATCGATCAGTCTTTTGTGCGTGACATCACGGTTGACCAGGATGACGCCGCGATCGTTGCATCGATCATCTCGCTGGCTCACAACCTGCGTCTGCAAGTGATCGCCGAAGGCGTGGAGACGCAGGAGCAGCTATCCTACCTGCAGCGTCATCGCTGTGACGAAATGCAAGGCTTTTATTTCAGCGAGCCGGTATCTGCCGATGACATCGAAGCCCTCCTGCGCGAAGGAAAAGTATTACCATAAGACTTTGTTGACGAACCTGCTGCGAATTTGCAGTATCGGCAGCGCAGGACGTCATCACTTTTATGGAGCAGAAATGACTACCAGCAGAATCGAACGCGATACTTTTGGCAAGATTGAAGTCCCGGACCAACGGCTGTGGGGCGCACAGACCCAGCGCAGCCTGCATCATTTCCATATCTCCAGCGAACGCATGCCGCCCGAGCTGATCGTGGCGCTGGCCGCCGTCAAGCAAGCTTGCGCACAGGTCAATCTGGATCTCGGCAAGCTGCCGAAAACCCAGGCGGCCGCCATCATCCAGGCGGCGCAGGAAGTGGTGGCGGGGCAGCATCCGGATGAGTTTCCCTTGTCGGTCTGGCAGACCGGTTCCGGCACCCAGAGCAACATGAATATGAACGAGGTGCTGGCCAACCGCGCATCGGAGATTCTCGGCGGCGTGCGCGGCGAAGCGCGCCTGGTGCACCCCAACGATGCGGTCAATCTGAGCCAGTCATCCAACGATATCTTTCCGACCGCGATGCATGTCGCCGCCGCGCTCGCCATCGCCAATACGCTGTTGCCGTCGCTGCAGAAACTGCGCGCGACCTTGCACAAGAAATCCGTGGATTTCGACGACATCGTCAAGATCGGCCGCACCCACCTGCAGGATGCGACGCCACTGACGCTGGGCCAGGAATTCTCCGGTTATGTAGCGCAACTGGATCATGCGGAAAAAATCATCAAGGCGACGCTGGAGCCTTTGTACGATCTGGCTGCCGGCGGCACCGCGGTTGGCACCGGACTCAACGCCCCCAAGGATTTCGGCAGCCGGGTTGCCGCCCAATTGGCCAAGACCGAAGGCTTGCCTTTCCGTAGCGCCGACAATAAATTTGCCGCACTGGCCGCGCATGACGCCCTGGTGGCTGCGCACGGCACGTTGAAAACATTGGCCGCAGCCCTGATGAAAATTGCCAACGATGTGCGCTGGCTGGCGTCCGGGCCGCGTTCCGGCCTGGGCGAGATCAGCATCCCGGAGAACGAGCCGGGCAGCTCCATCATGCCAGGCAAGGTTAATCCAACCCAGTGCGAAGCGCTGACCATGTTGTGCTGCCAGGTGTTCGGCAACGATGTGGCGATTAATTTCGGCGGCGCCTCCGGCAATTTCGAGCTGAATGTATTCAAACCCCTGATCGCCCATAATTTCCTGCAAAGCGTGCGCTTGCTGGCCGACGGCATGGCCAGCTTCGAACAGCATTGCGCCGACGGCATCGCCGCCAATCGCGACCGCATCGCTGAACTGATGGAGCGCTCGCTGATGCTGGTGACCGCGCTGGCGCCGCATATCGGTTACGACCGCGCGGCGCAAATCGCCAAGCACGCACACCATGACGGCAGTACGCTGAAGCAGGCGGCTTTGGCGCTTGGTTATGTGACGGAGCAGGAGTTCGTCGAATGGGTGCAGCCGGCAAAAATGACTTATCCGGAGTAATTGTTTTACCGCGGCAGCCTATGCTGACTGTCCTCCGGTCGCCTGAGCTTGAATCATGCTATGCAGAACCATGCGAGCAGAGCATTTAATGCAATGACGCAAAAGGGATAATGTCGTTTTCGCAATGCAAAAACAATATTTGTTAAAATGACCCTCCGCTACCTTTGCCGCTGCCTATGTCCTTCCTGGTTTTCCTGATAGAAACTGACATGCCGTTGTTTATAAGGCGAACAACCGCGGGCTGCCGCGCATGAGGAACTGTTTTCGCATGTCCGTCGCCTGCCTGCTTCCTTCCATCTACGGCATGGTTTTCGGTCTGCTCTGCTTGACTGCGGCTAGCGCCAACGCCAGCTACCGGGTCGAGATCGATGCGCCTGGCGAATTGAAGGCACTGCTTGAGCAGCATCTGGATCTGGCGCGCTACAAGGATCGCCAGGATCTAAGCGAGGATCAGTTGAAATTCCTGATCGATACCGTGGATGAACAAGTCACGCAACTGACTTCGACCGAAGGTTATTTTTCACCCAAGACCAGCGTTACCGTGGATCAGGGCGAGGTTAAGACCATTCATCTGAAAATCGATCCGCAGCAGCGCACCATGGTGTCCGCCGCCAGCATCGATGTGATCGGCAGCGCCGCTACCGAGGCGCCCGAGCGAGTGCGCCAGATACAGCAGAACTGGGGTTTGCCTGCAGGCCAGCCGTTTCGCCAGGCTGACTGGGCGAAGGCCAAGGACGATGGTTTACAAGTGTTGCTGAAGCAGCGCTATCCGGCGGCCAAGGTGGCCCGTTCGGAAGCACGGGTCACGCCTGAAGACAACGACGCCGAATTGACGGTGCAATACGACAGCGGCCCCGGATTCACTCTGGGAGCGCTGCACATCACCGGCACCAAACGTTATCCGACCAGCATCATCGAGAACGTCAACCCCTTGCAGGTGGGCGAAGAATACAGCGTCGATCGCTTGCTGCTGTTGCAACGGCAGATCCAGAACACGCCCTACTTTGGCAATGTGATCGTGAGTATTGACGATGATCCGGCGCATGCGCAAGAATCGCCGGTGAATGTTCAGGTAACCGAATTCCCAACCCAGAGGTTGCGCACCGGGCTTGGTTACGCGTCCGATACCGGGGCGCAGGTGCAAGGCCGTTACACCAACTACAATGTTTTCGGGAAAGCCTGGGTGTTCGACGCCCAGACCAAGATCGAGCAACGGCGGCAATACGGTTCGCTGGACTTATCGATGCCGCCGGATACCCGCAGCTTCGTCAACGGCGTCAATGGCTCGTATGACCGGACTACCTTGCAAGGCGTCGATTTGCGTAGCATGAAAATCGGACTGAAACGCGCGCGCTCGCTGGAAAACTACGATACCGCGCTGACCCTGGATTATTATCGCGACCGCCTGCAACAGACCGACGGCGCGACGCTGCCGCCGAATACCGTGATCCAGCCGGGCCAGCATCAGGCTCTGGTGCCAGGTTTCGCCTGGGTCCGGCGCGCTGTCGACGATCCCATCTTTCCTCGCAGCGGCCATATTTTTTCAATACAAACCGGCTTTGCCCTGAAAGGCTTGCTGACCGATCAGACTTTTTTCCGGGCCGACGGACGTTATAAGCATTATTTTCCGGTAGCGAAACGCGACGTGGTGATTTTACGCACCGAACTGGGCGGCGTATTTACCACCGGTTCCAGCGCTGCGGTGCCGGCTTCCTTGCTGTTCCGCGCCGGCGGCAATGAATCGGTGCGCGGCTATAGTTACGACAGCATCGGCAATTCGCAAAAGGGCACTGTCTATCCGACCAAATACATGGTGACCGGCAGCGCCGAATATCAGCACTGGGTCAGCCAGCAATGGGGCGGCGCCGTGTTTTACGATATGGGCACCGCCACCAATAGCTGGTCGGACCGGGCGACCAAGGTCGGCACCGGCGCCGGCGTGCGTTATCGCAGCCCGGTCGGGACAGTGAATGTCGACCTTGCCTATGGCGTCCAGGCCAAGCAGTTCCGGCCGCATATTTCACTAGGCATCGCCTTCTGATTTTTTCCATTTCTCAAGATTGAACGATTGCACGAATGAACGAAGCAGCCACAGCGCCAGAATCAGCAAGCCCGCCGCCGAATCCAAGCGGTGGCGGCGGCCGCCTGCGCTGGCTGTGGCGATCGCTGGCGGCATTCCTGTTACTGCTGGCCGTAGTGGCCGCCACGGTATTTGTCGGCGCGCGTTCAGAATCCGGTGCGCGCGCCTTGTGGCGATTGAGCACATGGGCGATGCATGGCAATTTATCCGGACAACTGGTCGGCGGCACTTTGGCTGACGGTTTGCAGCTGCGCAACCTGGTTTATCGCGACACTACCCAGCAATACGCGATTGACCGGGTCGACGCCAAATGGCGGCTCAGCCTGTCGCCGCTTAAGCTGGATGTGGCTTATCTGCATGTAGGCAATGTTGACGCCCGGCTGGAGCCGACGCCGCCGGAGCCGGTTGCGATGCCGAGCAGTCTGGCGCTGCCGCTGCAACTGGCGCTCAACGATATTTCACTGAACAAGCTGACCCTGCGCCAGGGGCTGAGCACGACCGAATTGAGTCATCTGCAACTGCACGGCGAGTCGGACCGGGTACAGCATCATCTGGTCCTGGAACGGCTGGACACGCCATATGGCAGAGCCAGCGCCAAGCTCAGCCTGAACGGCGTGCAGCCGTTTGCATTGAGCGGCGGGGCAGGGCTGAGCGGGGAGTACCAAAAAGAAAAATATCAGCTGGACGCGGCTTTATCCGGCAACCTGGCGCTGCTGAATATCGACTTGCACGCGCGTGGCGATAAATTGAGCGGCACAGCCAAGATTGCAGCGACGCCGTTTGCGCCCATTCCGTTTCAGCAGCTTGAATTGAACGCCGCGCACATCAATCCGAAACTGTTCAGCAGCGGCGCGCCGCAGGCCGATCTGAGTCTGCAGGTGGCGCTGAAGCCCTTGCCGCCCGCTGTTGCCGCGGCTGCGGCAGGCAGCGCACCAGCTGTCGTAGAGTTGTCGACGCTGACAGTGAGCGGTCCGATTCGGATCGCCAATGCGATGGCCGGCGCCCTGGATCAGGATCGTCTGCCGCTGCTCAGCGCCAGCGCCGAGCTGCGGCTGGACACCCAGCTCCAGCAACTGTCCGGGCTGCAGCTAAGGCTATTGAAAAACGCCAGCATCAGCGGCCAGGGCGAGTATCACAGCGACGGCAAAAACAAAGATAACGGTGGATTCAACTTCGACGTCGCAGGCCTGGATCTGCAAGCCTTACATGGCAAGTTAAAACCGACGCAACTGCGCGGGCCGGTCAGCATCAAGCTGACACCGGACAACCAGCAAATCAGCCTGAACCTGGCCGACGCCGCCTATAAAGCACAACTGGACGCAGTGATCGATGCCAAGCAGATCACGGTGAAAACGGCGCAACTGGCAGCCGGAGCGGCGCGTCTCGATCTCAGCGGCAGCCTGGGCCGCGAGGCCGGCATGGCTTATGCAGTGAAGGGCAGCTTGCGCGATTTCAATCCTTTCCTGTGGATCAACAGCGCTGCTCCAGTTAAAAGCGCGGCCAAAGGCGCTAAAGCTGCCGGCGCTCCCAAAGCCCAAGCGGTGACGGCAAATATCAATATGGATGCAGACGCCAGCGGCAACCTGACGCCGGAGCTGAAATTGAAGCTCAAGTTCGCCATCCGCGACAGCCGCTACGATCAATTGCCGATGACCGGCAATTGCGTGCTCAATCTGGCCGGCACACGCTTGTTGCCCAGCGATGTCGCCTTGTCGATAGCCGGTAACCAGGTGCAAGCCAAGGGCAGTTTTGGCGCTGCCGGCGATCGGCTTAATCTGAAGATCGATGCGCCGCAGTTGCAAGGCCTGGGTTTCGGCATCGCCGGCGCGGTGCATCTGGACGGGCAGCTCAGCGGCACATTGCAAAAACCGAATGTACAGGCCGCGTATCGCGCCGAAAAACTGGCCTACGGCGAACATCGGGTGGATAGCCTGTCAGGGCAGGCCGACGTCCAGGCAGACTTGAACGCCAAGCTTAATTCAAGCAGTAACCGGCTGGCGGTCAGCGTTGAGGGCCGTGGTTTGCATAGCGCCGACATGGCGCTCGATAAATTGAGTCTGAATCTGGCAGGCAGCTATGGCGCACATATCTTGAAACTGGATAGCAGCGGTACGCTGCACGGCAAGCCCGTGCATCTGACCATGGCGGCGCAAGGCCAGCTGAGCGAGAGCAAAGCCGGCTACGGCTGGCAGGGCCAGATCAGCGAGTTGCAGAACCAGGGCACGCCGCGCATCAGCCTGGGGGCGCCATTGAGTATCAGCGCCAACGCCGGCCGGCTGGTGCTGGGTGCAACCCGCCTGAGCGTGGCGGATGCGCAGATCGACTTGAAGAATTTCAGCTATGACAATGGAAAAATCCGTTCCGCCGGCGCCATCAATGCGCTCAATGTGGCGACGGTGCTTGGCCTGGCACATGAATTCGGCGCTCCGGAACTGCCCTTGAAGACGGATCTGGTGCTGGATAGCAGCTGGGATTTTGCGCTGGCGGAGAACCTCGGCGGCTATCTGCAGATCACCCGCCGCAGCGGCGATCTGCGCGTCAATCCGGGGCGTGGCGATGTCAGCCTGGGTTTGTCCGAGCTGAAATTGCGGGCCGATCTGCAGTCCGGCCAGATCAAGCTGGATAGCCAGCTGGCGGCTGCCCGGATCGGCGCCCTGAGCGCGCAATTGCAACTGGCTTTGCAGCATAGCGGCAACAATTGGACTGTCAGCGACAGTTCGGCGCTATCCGGCCAGGCTAAATTACAGGTGCCGCATTTGAAATCCATCGGCGCCCTGATCGGACCGCAGGTTGCGCTGGACGGCAGCATAGCGATGGACTTGAATCTGACGGGCCAGCTGGGCAAGCCGATGTTGTCAGGTAAAGTCACCGGCGACCAGCTTGCCGTCACACTGTTCGACCAGGGAATCAAACTGAAAGACGGCACGGCGCGCCTGAACCTGGCCAACAACGTGGTCGATTTGCAGCAACTGGAATTCCACGGCGGCGACGGCAACATCCGCGCCACCGGCCGGCTGCAACTGGGCCACGACAATCCTGATCTGAGCGCCAGCGTGGTTGCCGATCGTCTGCAATTGTTTGCCAGCCCGGACCGCCAGCTGATGTTGTCCGGCCAGGCGAGGATCGCCAATGTCAAGGAACAGCTGCATGTCGACGGCAAATTCACCGTCGACAAGGCGCTGTTCGATTTGCCGAAGAGCAGTGCGCCGGTGCTGGGAGACGATGTGGTGATCGTCCGCAAGGACGTGAAGGCGCGCGCCACGCCGTTGACTGAACAGGAGAAGCTGGCTAAAGCGGCGCAGAAGCCGGCTGGCGGCGCGACGCCGGTGATCAATGTGGAAGTCGGCTTCGGCAACGATTTCCGCTTCCGCGGCAGCGGCGCCGATATCCTGCTGCGCGGCGCCATGCAGGTCCGCAGCGAACCCTACCAGCCCTTGCGCGCCACCGGCACCATTCGGGTCGCAAGCGGCAGCTACGAAGTATTTGGCCGTAAGCTGGCGATCGAACGCGGCCTGATCAATTTCCAGGGACCGATCGATAATCCGAATATCAATATCCTTGCCATGAAACGCAATCAGGAGGTCGAGGCGGGCGCCGAGATTACCGGCACACCCACCAACCTGCGGGTCAAACTGGTGTCCGAGCCGAACGTATCGGATGAGGAAAAACTTTCCTGGCTGATGTTCGGCCATGGCAGCGACAGCGCCGCGCTCGGCCAGCGCCAAGCCGCCGGGCAGGCGCTGGCGCTGCTGGGAAATTATGGCGGCAAGAAGATTGCCCAGGGCATCGGTTTCGATGAGTTCTCGATCGGCTCCAGCGATTCCGGCATCCAGAACGAGCAAGTGGTGAGCCTGGGCAAAGCCATCACCGAAAAAATCAACCTGGGTTACGAGCAGGGTTTGACCACTGCCGCCAGTATCTTGAAAGTGACCTGGAATTTTTCACGGCGCTGGTCGATGGTCATGCGCGGCGGCACCATCAATGGCTTCGAGGTTTTGTACAACCTGCGCTTCGATTAATTCCCAGGCGCGGGGCAGCGAGTCATCAAGCGCGGCGGCCGGATAATTCAGCGCCGGCGTCCGGCTGCAGTTGCAAGGCAAACGGCAGCGAAGCCAGCGCAATCAGGGCGATCAGCACAAAGGCCGGCCAGAAATCGGCGCTGACTAGCGTCGCATGGCCCTGTACCTGATTCGATACCTGCAACGCAAAACCGCCGACGGTCACGCCCAGGCCGATCGCCAGTTGCTGGGCGACGCTGGTGATACTGGTGGCCTGGCTCATCTGGCGCTGGTCGATCTCGGCGTAGGCAATCGCGTTCAGGCTGGTAAATTGCATCGAACGCACGCAGCCGCCCAGCAGCAGCATGAGGATGATGAAGATATGCGACGAATCCGCTTGCAAGACGCCGAACGCCGCCATCGACAGCGCGCCCAGCAGCGTGTTATAGACCAGCACGCTCCTGAAGCCGAATTTCTTCAGCACAGTCGTCGTCACGGTCTTGACAAAAATGGCGCCGGCTGCCGAAGCGCAGGTCAACAGGCCGGACTGGAACGGCGTCAAGCCGAAACCCAGTTGGAACAACAGCGGCAGCAAGAACGGCAAGGCGCCGATGCCGATCCGGAACAGCGACCCGCCGAACACGTTCATGCGCAGCGTAGGAATTTGCAGCAGCCGCAAATTGATCAGCGGATGCGGTGTACGCAATGCGTGCCATACATACGCCAGCAAACTGACAGTGCCGGCAATCACGCAGATCAGCGAGACATCGCCGGCCACCAGATGACGGCCGGCGCTAGCCAGGCCAAACATCAATGTCGAACAGCCGAATGCCGACAACAGGAAACCAATCCAGTCGAGCGGCACGATATCGTCGCTGCGCAGGTTCTCGATGTAGCGCGTGGCCAGGTAAATCCCGAGAATGCTGATCGGGACATTAATGAAGAAGATCCAGCGCCAATGGAAATAGGTGGTGATGAAACCGCCCAGCGGCGGCCCGATCACCGGCCCCAGCAAAGCCGGGATAGTCAGGTAACTGAGCGCGCGCACCAGTTCCGCCTTGGAAGTGGTGCGCAAGATCACCAGCCGCCCGACCGGCACCATCATGGCGCCGCCCACCCCTTGCAGGAAGCGGGCCGCGACAAATTCCGCCAGCGTGTTCGATATGCCGCACAGAATCGAACCGAGCATGAACACCCCGATTGCGCTGCGGAACACCGTGCGCGCACCAAAGCGGTCGGCCATCCAGCCGCTGATGGGAATAAATACCGCCAGGCTGACCAGATAGGAAGTCATCGCCAGCTTCAGCGCGATCGGGCTTTCCCCCATGTCATGCGCCATCATCGGTAGAGAGGTGGCGATTACGGTGGAGTCCATGTTTTCCATGAACAAGGCGCAAGCCACAATCAGTGGCGTGAGGAAGACGCGGGATATGGCCATCAGGGATAGGTAGTGAGTGCCGGTGAAGCGGCTGCGGCGGCTGGCGGGACCGGCAAAAAGATCTGCTCACCTGCCAAAAGTGCATAATTATAACGTTTTAGCCAATCGCTTACCGATCAGGTAGCATGCAGGCTGTTCCATTGGCCGCCTGCCGTTTTTTACAAAGATAATGATCCACACGTCTCCATCGCCGACCGAGTGTTTTGCATTGCTGGATGACCGCAGTGCAGCTTCTGCACAGTCGCAAGCATCCAGTCCGTCGTCACGTCTATACACCGGCCATATGCGCAGCTTGCAGTGTTTTGAGGCAGAGCAGCTGCCGCAGTTGATTGAGCAGATGCAGCAAGCCTTGCGTGATGGCCTGCATGCGGTGACCTTGTTTACTTACGAGCTCGGGATCGGCCTGCAACATGTCTTGTTGCAGCCGCCGCCGGCAGCGCCGGTGCAAGCCTTGGCGCAAATCCTGCTGTTCACGGATTGCCGGCATTTGAGTGATACCGAAGTGGATGCATGGCTGGCGCAGCGTCAGGCTGCAGAAACAGGCGCGGCTGAAGCAGGCGCCGGCATCGCCAATCTGCGGCCGAATGTCAGCGCCGCAGAATTTGCCGCCGCCATCGCCAAGATCCACGCCTACATCGAAGCCGGCGACACCTATCAGGTGAATTACACCTACCGGCTGCGTTTCGACGTTTACGGCAGCCCGGTGGCGCTGTACCGGCAGTTGCGGCTGCGCCAGCCGGTGCCCTACGGCAGTTTGATCCAGTTAGCCGATGGCGCCACGGTATTGTCGCTCTCGCCGGAACTGTTCGTGCGCCATGCGGACGGTGTGCTGACGGCGCGGCCGATGAAGGGAACCGCCGCCGCCAGCGGCGATGCGGAACAGGACAGGCAGGCCGCCAAGGCGCTCGCCGCAGATCCCAAGAATCTGGCGGAAAACCTGATGATCGTGGATTTGCTGCGCAACGACCTGGGGCGCATCGCCGTCCCCGGCTCGGTGCGCGTGCCGCATTTATTCGAGGTGACCCAGTTCAACACCGTGCTGCAAATGACCTCCACCGTGCAGGCCCAGGTGCGCGACGATGTCAGTCTCAGCGCAGTGATCCAGGCCTTGTACCCTTGCGGTTCGATTACCGGCGCGCCCAAGCATCGCACCATGCAAATCATCGCCGAGCTGGAACCTGAACCGCGCGGCCTGTATACCGGCGCCATCGGCTGGTTCGATATGGAGCAGGCAGGGCGTCAATTTGGTGCATTCTGTTTATCGGTGCCGATCCGGACCCTATGGCTGCAGCCGGCCGCAACAGATGGCTTGCACGGCGCCAGCATTCGTCGCGGTGAAATGGGCGTTGGCGCCGGCATCGTGCACGACAGCGTGGCGGCGGAGGAATATGCCGAATGTGCATTGAAGGCAAAATTCCTGACCGGCATGGGCGGCGATTTTTCCTTGTTTGAAACCATGCATGCGACCAGGGCCGACGGTTGCCGCCATCTGGATTTGCATTTGCAACGCTTGCAAGCCTCCGCCGCCTACTTTGGTTTTCCCTATGACGAGACGATCTTGCGCACTGCTTTGCAAGAACATTGCGCGAGCTTGCCCGCCAGCGGCGCTCAACGTTTGCGTCTGACTCTCTCTGCGGATGGCAGTTGCAGCTTGCAGAGCGCGCAGCTGGGGCCGCTGGCAACGCCAGTCAACGTATTGATCGCGCCAATCCCGACGCAGTCCGACGATCTGTTCCTAAGACATAAAACCACTTTACGGCAGCGTTACGATCAAGCCTGGCAACAGGCACAGCAGCTGGGTGCTTTCGATATGCTGTTCTTCAACGGTGCGGGCGAACTGACTGAAGGAGGGCGCAGCAACGTCTTCATCAAGCTGGACGGACGCTGGTACACGCCACCGCTGCGCTCAGGCTTATTGCCGGGAGTGATGCGCAGCGTGGTCTTGAACGATCCGGCCTGGAACGCCAGCGAACGCAGCTTGAGCATGGATGATTTGCTGGCTGCCGAAGAGATCATGGTGTGCAACAGCCTGCGCGGAACCATGCCGGCAACGCTGTTGCAGATCGCTTGACAGGCCAACCAAACACGCCGGCAGTTGCGGTCGGTCATCGCCTTCCGGTCGAATGACTGCTTTGGACAGGAGCGGACGTCTAACGTTTGACATGAGGGACGGACGCAAGCGGGAGAAGCCCGCTTGTGGACGTCCCCTCGATGGAAGGGTTAGGCCTCGGGTTCGTGGCAAACCACTTCGATGTTGTGCCCGTCCGGACCAATGACAAAAGCTGCATAGTAGTTCGCGTGGTAGTGCGGGCGCAGACCAGGCTCACCATTGTCTTTGCCACCCGCCTCCAGAGCCGCGCGATAGAAAGCTTCGACTTGCTGGCGATTCTCGGCCGTGAACGCCAAGTGAAGATGCGCCGGCCTCTCCTCGGTTTGGAACAGGCACAATGAAGCCTTACCCTTTGGGCTAAGCTCGACACCATACGTCGGCGGCCCCTCCGAGGCAACAGCTACGCCGAGCGGTTCGAGTGCCTTGAGGAAGAACGCCTTGCTCGCTGCATAGTCGCTGACTCCGAATTTGACGTGGTCAAACATGAATTCTCCTGAAGTGTGCGGGCCTGCGCGAGGCCCAACTAAAACGCAATAATCACCACCGAACCGGCCACAATCAGCGAGCCGCCGATCGCCACCGGCCAGGTCAGCTGTTCACCGGCAAACAGCAAGCCTAGCACGATGGCGAAGGCGACGCTCAATTTGTCGATCGGCGCCACCTTGGATATCGGCCCGATTTGCAGGGCGTGGTAGTAGCACAGCCAGGACAGCCCGGTAGCGATTGCCGACAAGACCAGGAACAGCCAGTTGGAAGGGTTGACCAGCGTTGGCTTTTGCCATTCGTCGCGCAAGGTGACGATGCCGGCGATCACGAACAGGATGACGATGGTGCGGATGAAGGTGGCAAAGTTTGAATTCATGCCGGTGACGCCAAACTTGCCGAAGATCGCCGTCAGGCCGGCGAAAAAAGCAGAGCCAAGCGCAAATACCTGCCAGCTGGAGCCGAAATTCATTTTTTTTCTCCCGGATATGCAATGTGAATTAGTCGAGACTATTGAAAACCCTCGTCATTCCAGCGCAAGCGGGAATCCATGTTGAGCTTAAAATGGATCCCCGTTTTCGCGAGAACAACAAGAAAGCAGGAATAATTTTTATTTAACTGCTGGTTTGCCGGTTCCAGCAGCGTCGCGATCATTCAGCACGGCGTTGTCTGGCAGCTCAGTCTGATTCCAGCCACCGCCAAGAGCCTTGATCAGCAACACACTGGCGGCAAAGCGCCGATCCTGGATACTTAGCGCCGACAGATCGGCGTTAAATGCCGTTGTTTGCGCCGTCACCACACTGGTGTAGTTGACGGTGCCGGCCCGGTACTGATTCATGATCAGGTCTGCCGCTTGATGGGCAAACTTGACAGTCTCGTCCTGGACCGCAGCTTCCTGTTCCAGAATGCGCAAGGCCGCCAGATTGTCTTCGACTTCCTGGAAGCTGGTCAGCACCGCCTGTTTGTATACCGCGACGCTGGCGTCGTAGGCGGCAATCGCCTTGTCGCTTTGAGCGCGCCGGGCGCCGCCGTCAAACAGAGTCGCCGCCAGCGCCGGTCCTAGCGACCAGATGCGGTTCGGCACCGTCAGCCAGTTGGCAAAACTGCTGCTTTGAAAGCCGCCTGAAGCGGACAAGGTCAGGTTAGGAAAATACGCCGCTTTGGCGACGCCGATCTGGGCGTTGGCCGCCGCTGCCAGCCTTTCCGCCGAACTGACATCGGGACGCCGTTCCAGCAGCGACGACGGCACGCCGATCGGAATCTCCGGCAGCACCGCAACCAGCGGCGCCGGTGCAATCGAGAAGCTGGAAGCAGCTTGTCCGGTCAACAGGGCGATCGCGTGTTCCAGCTGCGCACGCGAGACGCCATTGTCCAAGGCCTTTGCTTGCGCGCCTTTGAGCTGGGTCTGCGCTTGAATCACGTCGGAGCGGGCGACCACGCCAACGGCATACTGGTTTTGCGTCAGTTGCAGCGATTTCTGATAGGCCGCTACCGTCTCGTCGAGCAAATTTTGCTGGAGGTCGAGCACTCGCAATTGCAGGTAATTTTGCGCCAGGGAGGATTGCGCGCTGAGCCTGGCCACCTGCAAGTCGGCAGCGCTGGCCTGAGCCGAGGCCCGGTTGGCTTCCACCGTGCGGCTGATGCGGCCCCACAGATCGGGTTCCCAGCTGGCGCTCAGGCCTAGCGCATCGGTGGTCGATACCGAGCCGCTGCTGCTACTGCTGCTACGTCCGCCGGAGCGGGTGGCCGAGACATTGGCCGATACCATAGGAAAGTAAGATGATCTTGCCGATTCCACCAAGGCTTTCGCTTGCCGGAACTGGGCTTCGGCTTGCGCCAGGTTCTGGTTGGATATATTGACTTGCTCGACCAGCGCATTCAATTGCGGATCCTGATAAATCTCCCACCATTTGCCATGCAGTTCCTGATCTTGCGGAGTCGCGGTTTTCCAATCCTTGTTTTCCTTGAAGGCAGCCGGCGCCACGGTGGCCGGGCGCACGTAATCCGGGCCGACGGCGCAGGCGCTCAACAGCAGCGCCGCGGCTGCCGCCGCCAACAGGGTTTTACGCGTAAGTGCTTGTGTGTGCGTTTGCTTCATATTGGATCCGTTGATCATGCCATTGATTTTCTTGCTACGCTTCGCTGATATCCGGCAACGGCCTGCCGCCGCGCCGCTCCCATTTGTCTTTGCTCCACAGACGGAAGCGATCCATATACAGGTAGACCACCGGAGTCGTGTACAGCGTCAGCAACTGGCTCATGACCAAGCCGCCGACAATTGCGATGCCAAGCGGCCGGCGGAGCTCCGCGCCATCGCCATGGCCCAGTGCCAGCGGCACCGCACCGAGCATCGCCGCCATGGTGGTCATCATGATCGGCCGGAAGCGCAGCCGGCAAGCTTCAAAAATCGAGTCGCGCGTGGATAAGCCCTGGGTGCGTTCAACGTCCAGTGCAAAGTCGATCATCATGATGGCGTTCTTCTTGACGATACCGATCAGCAAGATCACCCCGATCAAGGCAATCAGGCTGAAATCGGTGCCGGTCGCCAGCAACGCCAGCAAGGCGCCGACGCCGGCCGAGGGCAAGGTGGAGAGGATAGTGATCGGATGGACATAGCTTTCATACAAAACGCCGAGCACGATGTACACCGCCAGCAGCGCCGTCAGAATCAGTACCGGCTGGCTGCTCAAGGATGACTGGAACACATTGGCGCTGCCCTGGAAACTGCCGTGCACTTCGGTTGGCACGCCGATCCGGGCCAGCGTGTCGTTGATCGCCGCCGTCGCTTCGGATAAGGAAACACCGGCAGACAGGTTGAAAGAAATGGTGGAAGCGATGAACTGGCTCTGGTGATTGACCCCGAGCGAAGTATTGGTCGGCTGGAAGCTGGAAAACGCCGCTAGCGGCATCTGTTGCTCCACCTTGGTCGACAAGGTCAGCGCCAGCGACGAATTGGAAGCCAGCTTGCCGCCTGCGGTCAATGCCGGCGGCGTGCCGAGGGCGGAAGTGGTGGGCGACAGGTTAGCGGTGCTGGCCGGGATGCTGACATAAGTATCATGCAAGATCTGCGGACTTTGCCAATATTCCGGCGCCGCTTCCATCACCACATGGTACTGATTCATGCCGCTGTAGATGGTCGACACCTGGCGCTGGCCGAACAGGTCGTTCAAGGTCGAGTCGATCAGCTGCGGCGTGACGCCGCTGCGTATCGCGCTTTCGCGATCGATGGTCAAGGTGGTTTGCAAGCCCTTGTCCTGCTGATCGGTATTGACGTCGGCCAGTTGCGGCAAGGCGCTGAAGGCTTCGCGGATCTTCGGTTCCCAGGTGCGTAGCAGATTCAGATCGTCTGATTGCAAGGTGTACTGGTACTGGGCGTCGCTGGAACGGCCGCCGACCCGGATATCCTGTACCGATTGCATGAACAGGTTGGCGCCGGGCACGTGGCTGAGTTTGCCGCGCAGACGTGCGATCACCTGATCGGCGGTCAGTTTGCGTTGCGACAGCGGCTTGAGGGTGATGAACATGTTGCCGCGATTGCTCTGGCCGCCGCCGGTGAATGCGATCACGCTCTGCACATCGGGATCATTGCGGACGATTCCGACAAATTCATTCAGTTTGGTGCGCATCGACTGGAACGAAATCGCCTGGTCGCCCTGGATGCCGCCGATCACCAGGCCGGTATCCTGCTGCGGGAAAAAGCCCTTGGGGATAGCGGTGTACAGATAGATGTTCAGCACGATGGTGCCGAGCAGGATCAACATCATCAATGGCGAGAAGCGCAAGGCCCATGCCAGCGAACGCTCGTAGCCGCGCAACATGGCGTTGAAGGCGCGTTCGGTGGCGTTGAAGAAACGTCCTTGCTTGCGGTGCGGTTCGTGCTTCAGCAGGCGCGCGCACATCATCGGCGTGGTGGTCAGCGATACCACCAGCGATACCAGGATCGCTACCGACAAGGTGACGGCAAACTCGCGAAACAGGCGGCCGACGATACCGCCCATCAGCAGGATCGGGATGAACACGGCGATCAGGGAAATACTCATCGACAGCACGGTAAAGCCGACTTCCTTCGCTCCTTGCAATGCTGCGGCAAATGGCGTCATCCCCTTTTCAATGTGGCGCGACACGTTTTCCAGCACCACGATTGCATCGTCGACCACGAAACCGGTGGCAATCGTCAGCGCCATCAGGGATAGATTATCGAGGCTGTAGCCCAGCAGATACATGACGCCGAAAGTGCCGATCAGCGAGACCGGCACGGCGACTGCCGGGATCAGCGTGGCGCGGCCGTTGCGCAGGAACAGGAACACCACCATGATCACCAGCGCGATCGACATCATCAAGGTGTTTTCGGTTTCGCGCAAAGAGGCGCGAATGGTCGGCGTGCGGTCGAGTGCGACATCGAGATTGATGGCGGCCGGGATCGAGGCGCGCAACTGCGGCAGCAGCGCCCGTACTTCATCTACCGTATCGATAATATTGGCGCCAGGCTGGCGGTTCAGGATCACCAGCACCGACGGCTTGCCGTTGGCGGAGCCGGCGTTACGCAGATTGGCCACCGAATCGACCACCGTGGCGACATCGCTGACGCGCACCGGCGCGCCGTTGCGATAGGAAACGATCAGCGGCATGTATTCGGCAGCGGTCTTGGCCTGGTCGTTGGCGTAAATCTGCCAGTTCTTGTCGCCGTCTTCCAGTACGCCCTTGGGGCGGTTAGCGTTGGTGGCGGCGATCGCCGTGCGCACGTCGGCGGTGCCTATGCCGTATTTATTGAGTGCGGTCGGATTCAGCTCGACCCGCACCGCCGGCTGCGAACTGCCGCCGACGCTGACCTGGCCGACGCCTTTTACCTGCGACAATTTTTGCGCCAGGATGGTATCGGCGGCATCATACATCTGGCCCTGCGTCATGCTGTCCGAGGTCAGCGCCAGGATCATGATGGGCGCGTCGGCCGGATTCACCTTGCGATAATTCGGATTGCTGGGTAAGCCGGTCGGCAGCAGGTTGCGCGCTGCGTTGAGCGCGGCCTGGACATCGCGCGCGGCGCCGTCGATGTCGCGGCTGAGATCGAACTGCATGGTGATGCGGGTGGAGCTGAGCGAGCTCGACGAGGTCATTTCGGTGACCCCGGCAATCGACCCCAGTGCGCGCTCCAGCGGCGTCGCCACGGTGGCGGCCATGGTCTCCGGACTGGCGCCCGGCAATGAAGCCGAGATCGAGATGGTCGGGAAATCGACTTGCGGCAACGGCGATACCGGTAGCAGCCGGAACGCCACCATGCCGGCCAGGGCAACGCCGATGGTCAGCAGCGTGGTGGCAATCGGCCGTTGGATGAAGGGGCGCGAGATATTCATGCTGTGCTGTTATCCCTTGCCTTACGGTCTATCCGGCCGCGGCTGCGGTTGCTGGACGGTGTCATCGTGGTCGTCATCACCCTTGCTCTGGTCTTCCTTGCCGCCAAAGCGCGCTTTCATGC
Source organism: Collimonas silvisoli (assembly GCF_018305005.1). Classification (GTDB taxonomy): domain Bacteria; phylum Pseudomonadota; class Gammaproteobacteria; order Burkholderiales; family Burkholderiaceae_D; genus Collimonas; species Collimonas silvisoli. The sequence goes on along the minus strand of NZ_JAGQEG010000052.1, from coordinate 13,745 downwards.
GGCGCGCCAGATTATCGAACGCAAGGTAGATGACCGGCGTGGTGAACAAGGTCAGCACCTGCGATACCAGCAAGCCGCCAACCATGGTGATCCCCAGCGGTTGCCGCAGTTCCGAACCGACGCCGGAGCCGAGCATCAACGGCAATGCACCCAGCAGAGCCGCCATGGTGGTCATCAGGATCGGACGGAAGCGCAGCAGGCAAGCCTGGTAAATCGCATCGCGCGGGGTTTTGCCTTCGTTGCGTTCTGCGTCCAGCGCAAAGTCGATCATCATGATGGCGTTCTTCTTGACGATACCGATCAGCAGGATAATCCCGATGATGCCGATAATCCCCAGGTCGCTGCCGGCGATCATCAGCGACAGCAGGGCGCCGACGCCGGCAGAGGGCAGCGTCGACAAGATCGTGATCGGGTGGATGTAGCTTTCGTACAGCACGCCAAGCACGATATACATGGTGATGATTGCCGCCAGGATCAGCATCAGCGTGTTGCTCAGCGATGCCTGGAACGCCAGTGCCGCGCCCTGGAAGCTGGTCTGGATGCTGGCCGGCAGGCCGATATCCTGTTCGGCTGCATGGATCGCCTTGACGGCGTCGCCGAGCGATGCGCCGGGCGCCAGATTGAAGGAAATCGTGGTGGCGGGGAACTGGCCGATATGGTTGATCACCAGCGGCGAGGTGCGTTCCTCAACCGTGGCGATGCTCGACAGCGGCACCTGGTTGCCGTTTCCGGCGACCAGGAAAATGCTGTTCAACGCCGCCGGTCCTTGTTGGAATTCCGGTTTGACTTCCATCACCACCCGGTATTGGTTCGACTGGGTATAGATGGTCGAGATCAGGCGCTGGCCGAAAGCGTTGTATAGCGCATTGTCGATGGCAGCGGTGGTGATGCCGAGGCGCGATGCGGCATCGCGGTCAATCGCGATGTAGGCTTGCAAACCGAGATCTTGCTGGTTGCTGGCGATGTCCGCCAGTTGCGGAATCTGGCGCAGGCGCTCGATCAGCTTGGGCACCCAGATGCTCAACTCGTCAGCGTTGGCGTCCTCGACGCTGAATTGATACTGGGTGCGGCTGACGCTATCTTCAATCGTCAGGTCTTGCACCGGTTGCATATACAGCGTGATGCCGCCGACCTGGCGATCCAGTTCCGGCTGCAGGCGGCGGATGATGTCGCTGGCGCTCAGATTGCGCTGATCGTGCGGTTTCAGGTTGATCAGCATGCGGCCGCTGTTCAGGGTGGCGTTAGTGCCATCGACACCGATGAACGACGACAGGCTTTCGACCGCCGGATCTTTCAGCACCACCGCCGCCAGCGCTTGCTGCCGCTCCGCCATGGCGGCAAATGACACCGACTGGCTGGCTTCCGAGATGCCCTGGATGACGCCGGTGTCCTGCACCGGGACAAAGCCTTTTGGAATAAAGATGTACAGCACCGCGGTCAGCACCAGCGTGCCGATCGCCACAATCAGGGTGGAGAACTGATGGCGCAACACCCATTCCAGCACCACCCCATAGCGGGCGATAATCCGGTCTAAAGTTTCACCGCTCTTGCGGTAGAACCAGGTTTGCTTTTGTTCCGGGATATGGTGCAACAGCTTGGCGCACATCATCGGCGTCAGCGTCAGCGAGATGACGGCGGAAATCAGGATGGCCACCGCCAGCGTGATGGCGAATTCGCGGAACAGACGGCCTACCACGTCGCCCATGAACAGCAGCGGGATCAGCACTGCAATCAGGGAGAATGTCAGCGAAATGATGGTAAAGCCGATTTGCTCCGCGCCTTTCAGGGCCGCCTGCAAGGGTTTCATGCCTTCTTCGATGTAGCGCGAAATGTTTTCAATCATCACGATCGCATCGTCGACCACGAAGCCGGTGGCGATGGTGAGCGCCATCAGGGTCAGGTTGTTGACCGAGAATCCGACCAGGTACATGACGCCGAAAGTGCCGATCAGCGACAGCGGCACCGCCACGCTGGGGATGATGGTGGCCGGTACGCTGCGCAGGAAAACGAAGATCACCATCACCACCAGGGCCACCGACAGCATCAGTTCGAATTGCACATCCGAGACCGAGGCGCGGATGGTGGTGGTGCGGTCGGTCAGGATCTGGACATCGATCGCGCCGGGCAAGGTTTCCTGCAATTTCGGCAGGATCTTCTTGATGCTGTCGACCACGCCGATGACGTTGGCGCCCGGTTGTCGCTGGATATTCAGGATCACCGCCGGCGAGGTGTTGGACCAAGCCGCCAGGCGGATGTTTTCCGCATCGTCGACCACGTCGGCGACATCGGAAACGCGGATTGGCGCGCCGCTCTTGTAAGCGATGATCAGGTTGCGGTATTCATCGGCCGAGCGCAGCTGGTCGTTGGCGTCGATGGTGGAGGCGCGCGTCGGGCCGTCGAAGCTGCCTTTGGCCTGGTTGACGTTGGCGTTGCCGATGGCGGTGCGGATGTCATCCAGGTTCAGGCCCAGCGCCGCCACTGCGCGCGGGTTCAGCTGCAGGCGCACGGCAGGACGCTGGCCGCCGGATAAACTGACCAGGCCTACCCCGGGCACTTGCGAAATCTTTTGCGCCAGGCGGGTATCGATCAGATCTTGCACCTTCGGCAGAGGCAGCGTTTTCGAGGTGATCGCCAAGGACATGATCGGTGTATCGGCCGGGTTGACCTTGTTGTAGATCGGCGGCGTCGGCAGATCGGACGGCAACAGATTGCCGCCGGCGTTGATCGCTGCCTGGACTTCCTGTTCGGCGATATCGAGGCTCAGGTCGAGGCTGAATTGCAGGGTGATGACCGAGGCGCCGCCGGAGCTGGTCGACGACATCTGGTTAAGGCCGGGCATCTGGCCGAACTGGCGTTCCAGCGGCGCGGTGACGGATGAGGTCATCACATCCGGGCTGGCGCCGGGATACAACGTCACCACCTGGATGGTTGGATAGTCGACTTCCGGCAGCGCCGAAAGCGGTAATTGCTTGTAGGCGACGACGCCGGCCAGGAAAATGGCCAGCATCAACAGGGATGTGGCAACCGGGCGGAGAATGAACTGACGTGAGGGATTCATGCGTTCTTCACAGTCGTTTATTGACTGGCGCGGTTGTTGGCGGAGGCGGGGGCCGCGGCAGGTGTGCTGGCGGCGGCACCGCCAGCGGCGTCCTGGCCGTGACGGCGACCGCCCTTATGGGTGCCGGCAGCGCTGCTGGCGTCAGCGCCAGCAGCCGCAGTTGCTCCAGTTCCAGCCGCAGCCGGGCCGCCACGGATCACCGGCTCCACTTTGGCGCCTTCCTTGAGTTTGTCGATGCCGTCGATGACCACCGTTTCGCCGACTGCGATACCGCTGTCAATCGCGGTCGATTCGCCTTCTGCCGGGCCGGCCGTCACCGGCCGGATGGTGACCGAATGATCGGCTTTCACCACATACACGAAATTGCCCTTGGCGCCGCGTTGAATCGCCGCGTTCGGAATCACGGTAGCGTCGCGGCGGGTGTCGAGCAGCATGCGGACATTGACGAACTGGCTCGGAAACAAAGTGTAATTGGCATTCGGGAATTCCGCCTTCAGCTTGACCGTACCGGTAGTGCTGTCGACCTGATTGTCGATGGTCAGCAGCGCGCCGCTGTCGAGTTTGTTCTTTTGATCGCGGTCCCAGACATCGGTCGCCAGCTTCTTGCCAGCCTGAATCTGTTTCATGACGCTGGGAATATTATCTTCGGGAATGCTGAACACGCTGGTGATCGGTTGCAGCTGGGTGATGACCACGATGCCGTTGGTATCGCTGCTCTGCACTATATTGCCGAGGTCGACCTGACGCAAACCGAGCCGGCCGCCGATCGGCGCAGTGACGCGCGAATAAGTGAGTTGCAGGCGGGCGCTGTCGAGCGAGCCTTGATCCGATTTGACCGTGCCCTCATATTGCTTGACCAGGGCGGCCTGGGTGTCGACCTGCTGGCTGGCGATGGAATCTTGCGCCAGCAGCGTGCGATAGCGTTGCAAATCGATTTGCGCAGCTTTTAGCAGTGCGGTGTCTTTAAGCAGTTGGCCTTCGGCTTGCGTCACCGCCACCTGGTAAGGGCGCGGATCCAGCTCGGCCAGCAAGTCGCCGGCCTTGACTATCTGGCCTTCCTGGAAATGCAATTTCATCAACTGTCCGTTAACCCGGCTTTTGACCGTCGCCGTGGCTTCCGGAGTGACGCTGCCGAGACCCGAGAGATAGATCTTGATATCGCCCGTTTTGGCGATTGCGACGCCGACCGGCAACGGGCCGCCGGCGCCGGCAAATGCGCCGCGTTTTCCGCCATTTCCGCCTTTACCGCTTTTGCCGCCGCCATTCGGGGCTTGCCCCGAGCTTCCCGTGGCCGGGTCAGCCGGCTGATGGCTGCGACCCCAGATCAGGTAAGCCGCCAGCGCCAGCACAACGACTGCGATCAGCCACAACCAGCCGCGCTGGAATCCGCCCTGGTACTGGTTTGGAAGGGCAGGTCGGGGCTGGCTAGATTGGTCGATTTGGGGAGTCGGTGTAGTAGTCATCGCAGGCAGGAGGTCAGTCAGATTGTGGTCAGGCGCAATGCATGAATTTGCCGGAAATTGGCGCTCAAGGCGTGCAGCAAATTGTTGAAAATCAATTACATGAGTTTAGCGAGTAAATTTTACCGCCGTGTGTATTTATTAGAAATTGTTTCAAAATAATGAAACGGGCTGGCGAGGCAGTGTAGCCATTAGCCAGGAGGGTGGCAATGTGGCTGATCCGGATGGAGTTGCACCTGGCAAGCGATTACGCTGTATGCCGGGTGCCGGTTTCGGCCCAGTCGGAACCCGGGCCGGTTGCAGTTACGGGCGATCGTCCGAACCGCCGTGGTGAAAGCCGCGATGGCCGAAACGATGCTGCTCCATTTTCTTGAAATGTTCGTCAAAGACCTTTTGCTGGACCGGTGTCAGCACCGCGTAAAACTCCTTGACCGCAGCGCTACGCTCGGCCAGGCGCGCTTCGGCGCGTTTCATGAATTCAATCTGGTGGTCCATGCGTTCAGGGGCGGTTTGCTTGGCCCATTCTTCCTTGCTCGGACGTTGTGGCGCATCCGCTGGCCTGACCGGCTTGATCTTGCCGATGAAGGTTTGCCATGCAGCTTCCTGGGCCGGGGTTATTTTCAAATCGTCATGCAACTTGGCCTGACGTTTTGCCATCTTTTCGGCAAATTTGGCTTGTTGTTCCGGAGTGGGCGCATGGCGGCCGTCGGCGCCGTCGGCTTGCGCGTAGGCGGTCATGCCTATGGCAGCAAAGCTCAGCGCAGCCACGCCGATCAGCAGTTGTTTGCGAAGCTTGAACATAATGAATCCTTCCATGAATATAAGTGCAATCCGCACAACTCGCATTGGAACGCGCTGGTGTATCGCAGGTTTTTCATGGGGGTATGGCTTTGTATCGCCGTGTAAGGCGTCAAGTTTGCTTTGTATCTTAAAGTGTCCATGCACTTGATAGATATGCCAATATACAAATTACTATCGTCTTTCTTGTGCCGAGTTGCCATAATCCTAGAAACTTCAAGCACTTACCAACTATCAGGGATCGCACGCATTGAATACTTCGTCATTGATCATTAAGATCTTCGTTTTCCGATTGACCGCGCTGCCGGTCTTATCGCAGTTACTAGGATAATCATGTATATGGAAACTGCTGCTCACATACTGGTGGTCGACGACGACCACGAAATCCGCACTCTGCTGGCCGAATACCTGGACGCCAACGGCTTCCGCACCCTGATGGCGACCAATGGCGCCGACATGCGCAAGGTATTGTCGGAAGCGCGGGTCGATCTGGTGGTGCTGGATCTCACCTTGCCAGGCGAAGACGGCCTGACGCTGTGCCGCAACCTGCGCGCCGATTCGAATATTCCAGTGATCATGCTGACCGCGCGCGGCGAGCCGCTGGACCGCATCCTTGGCCTGGAAATGGGCGCCGACGACTATTTATCGAAACCGTTCGAACCACGCGAATTGTTTGCCCGCATCCGCAGCGTCTTGCGCCGCACTCAGGCGCTGCCGCCGAACATGGCATCGCCGGAAGCCCAGCAAATCCAGTTCGGGCGCTGGACCCTGGATCTGATCGCCCGGCATCTGGTCAATAGCGAAGGGCTGGTGGTCGCCTTGTCGGGCGCCGAATATCGCATTCTCAAGGTGTTTCTGGATCATCCGAACCGGGTTCTGAACCGCGATCAGTTGCTGGAACTGACCCAGGGACGCGAATCCGATCCCTTCGATCGTTCGGTCGATATCCAGATCAGCCGCCTGCGCCAGAAACTGGGCGACGACGCCCGCACCCCGGTGATTATCAAAACCGTGCGTAACGAAGGTTATGTGCTGGCGACTGCAGTGACGGTGGAGTCGTGACGCGAGTGTGGCGTCGGGCAGCGGTTGCTGCGTATTAGAAAGAGAATCGGAATGCCGTTCGTGAGAAATTTTTTTGGCTCGGTTGCCAACCGGGTGTTCCTGATCTTGCTGGCGGGGATCCTGGTCGCCGCCGCCACCACCAGCTGGCTGGCCGATAATGAGCGGCGCAAGGCGTTCAAGGAATTTTATGAGTTTCGCATCGCCGAGCGGGTCGAGCAGATCGTTTTTTCGCTAGACAACGTCGGCCCCGAGATGCGTTCCGTGGTGCTGCAGACCAGCGATAATTTCGGTCTGGAAGCGAGCATGGTCAAAGATACCGAAAACGCCACCAATGAAAATCCATCGCTGACTGCTCTTCTCAAGGCGCGGCTGGGCGGCGATCGCAGCGTGGTGGTGGATAAGCAAAGCGACTGCCAGTTGCACACCCGCAGAGGCTTGGATTTTCGCCGGGTCGAAGAATGCCAGGTGGTATACGTCAGCCTTAAAGACGGCACACTGCTGAAGCTGAAACTGCGCATGATGCGCGGGCCGGGAGGGCCGGGAGGGCCGCCAGGAGGACCGCCCGGACGGCCGCCAAGCATACCTTATCTGTCGCCTTATCTCGGCCTGTTTCTGTTGTTGATCGGCGCTCTGGCTTTTTTTGTCGCCAAAATGACAGCGCGGCCGATCAAGCATCTGGCGATTGCCGCCGGCGAGTTGGGGCGCGATATCGACCGGCCGCCGCTGGACGAAACCGGGCCGACCGAAGTGCGCCAGGCCGCCACCGCCTTCAACGCCATGCAGGCGCGTATCAAGCGGCAGATCCAGCATCGTACTCACATGCTGGCGGCGATTACGCATGACTTGCAAACGCCGTTGACCAGGTTGCGACTGCGTCTGGAAAAAGTGGGCGAGGATGATTTGCGGCGCAAGCTTCTGGAAGATCTGGCGGTGATGCAGAGCATGGTGCGCGAGGGTTTGGATCTGGCGCGCAGCATGGATTCGGCGGAGGTGATGCAGAAGCTGGATATCGATTCCTTGCTCGATAGCGTTTGCGCCGATGCGGTCGATGCTCGGCAGGACGTTACGCTGGAAGGGCGTACGCGGGCTTCGATCATGGCGCAGCCTAATACCTTGCGGCGCTGTCTGACCAACCTGGTCGATAATGCGACCAAATATGGGCGTTATGCGCGGCTGCATGTGACGCGGGAGGGTTCCGATATCGTGATCAGGATCCGGGATGGCGGAATGGGGATTCCTGATGAGTTGCTGGAGACGGTGTTCGATCCGTTTTTCAGGATGGAGACTTCGCGTTCGCGGGATACTGGGGGGACAGGGTTGGGGCTGACCATTGCGCGCAATATCGCTGAGAATCACCGGGCTGCGTTGCAGTTGCGTAATCATCCTGAGGGTGGGTTGGAGGTTACTTTGCGGTTGCCTGCGTTGAACGGGATTTGAAGGTAGCTGATTAGGGCGCTGCTCCGTGGGTACATGCCGGGGGTAGCCCGGCGGCTACTTGCTTTCTTTTGCTTCGCCAAAAGAAAGTAAGCAAAGAAAAGGCGACCGCAAAGCCGTTGCCTTCCCTTCGGTCAGGTCCCCAAATGCACCGGCTGCCAGTCGGGTGGGAGGACCAACTCGCTGCGCTCAGACATGTCCTCCCACAATTCCCGACCGGCAGCCGGTACATTTGGCAACGTCTCAATGCGGGGCAAGTCAAAAGCAGAGTCAAAAACAATCCCACGCAGTTAAATGGGGTCGGAGTTTTTTTCGCGGGTGTTTGCGAAAATTACTCTGACCCCTTTTAACGGACTGCGGAGTAGATGACGTTGCATTCGATGGGCGGTCGCCCTTACTCGTCGCTAGCGCGAAGCACCGGCTAGCGGTGTATTCTCAAGGTCTTTGATTCCTCCCGCCACGTACTGTTGTCATTTGCCGGAGCAGCATCTGCAGCAGAAAAAGTGGTCTCTGAATGCACAAAGACATGCGTAAAGCATGTCTTTGTGGTGAGACTGATTATTGCGATCAGTAAGGAGCGTAATCCGGCGGCGGACCATAATTGCCCCGCGGCGGCGGGTAATAATCAGGCGGCACTGAGTACTGCGGAGGGGGCGCATACTGACGACGATTATTTGCATAGCCGCCGGAGACAGGAACCTGATTGCCCTTGGCGTACATGCATTGGGTGTAGACATTGTTGTACTGGCGCTGCATGCCATAGCTGCTGCGTGCGGCCGAGTCGCCGGCTACCGAGCTGCCTGCCAGCAAGCCGACGCCGCCGCCAATCGCCGCACCGGCGCCGGCACGGCCGGTGGCTGCGCCGATCAATGCGCCCGCCGCAGCGCCGATCACGGTGCCGGCTGCTGCTGTGCCTACCGCATTGTCGGCTGCCGCTTGCGGCGCGTACGGTCCTACTCTTTCCTGGGCCGCGCGCTGACAGACTGCTTCGTCGTTGCGGAACTGTTCATAGCTTTTGCCGGCGCCTGGCAGCGCCATCACATTCGGGCCGGCCGGCGCGGTAACGCAGCCGGACAGCAGAACGGCCATCGAGGCCGCGATTACCTTGGTAGTTCCATTAATCATCACACACCGCCTTATCTAGGTTGATCTTCGTCCGGCATTACCTTCATCCAGCCTTTGGGGCAGCGTGGAATCTGCGGGTAATAGCCAGCCGGATTGGGGCAGTAATACGCATAATTCGGGGCTTTTTCTATATAGGTTTGCGGCTCAGGCGCGACGTAGACCGGCGGCGGGGCGTAATACACCGGTGGCGGCGCGTAGTACACCGGCGGCGGGCCCCAATACAGCGGTCCGCCTATGGTGACGCCGAAGCGCGGGCCGTAGAAGCCGCCATGGCCGTAATAACCGTAAGCAAAACTGGCTGAGCTGGCTACCATCAGGCCCGCAGCAGCAAGTACCAATAGAGCAATTTTCTTCATGATATGTCTCGCGCATTTATCAGTTATCTAACAATAATCCTGGCTGTTGCAATTGCCAAAAGGAGTTACTTCTGGTTGCAAATGTTGGCGTCAAGATCAATCATTTTAACTCTTTGATACAAATCAGACGATGTGGGTGAATCAAGGCCGTGGATTCCATGATATCGATCAAGGTGCTGCAGAAGCCGGACGGCCAGTTAGACGCCGCCGCATGCATGGCTGCTGGCTCGCGTCCTATTCTATAATCTGTTGTTATGCAGTCTCATTGCTTGGATAAACAAGACGTCATCAGGTGATAGAAATGAAGCAGCCCTCCGCACCGCAGCAATCCTCCCTCCAGGGCGTCAAGGTGATCGAACTCGGCACCTTGATTGCCGGCCCGTATGCCGCCAGCCTGCTGGGCCAGTTCGGCGCCGAGGTGATCAAGATCGAAGCGCCGGGCGATGGCGATCCGCTGCGCAAATGGCGCAAGCTGCACAACGGCACTTCGCTCTGGTGGTATTCGCAAAGCCGCAACAAGAAATCGGTGACGCTGAACCTGAAGTCGGAGCAGGGCCAGCAGATCGTGCGCGATCTGGTCAAGGACGCCGATATCGTGATCGAGAATTTTCGTCCCGGCACCTTGGAAGGCTGGGGTTTGGGCTGGGAGGATTTGTCGAAGATCAATCCCAATCTGATCATGGTGCGGGTCTCCGGTTATGGCCAGGATGGCCCGTATCATGCGCGTCCCGGGTTTGCGGCGATTGCCGAATCGATGGGCGGCTTGCGCAACCTGGCCGGTTATCCGGACCGGCCGCCGGTGCGGGTTGGCGTCAGCATCGGCGACACGCTGGCGTCGCTGTATGGCGTGATCGGCGCATTGCTGGCCATGCATCATCTGAAGGCGAACGGCGGCCGGGGCCAGTTCATCGACATCGCTTTGTACGAAGCGGTATTCGGCGTGATGGAAAGCCTGATCCCGGAATATGCCGAGTTCGGTTTCGTGCGCGAGCGCACCGGCGCCAGTTTCCCCGGTATTTCGCCATCCAGCACCTATCCATGTTTAAGCGATGAACGCGGCGAACACTACGTCATCATCGCCGGCAACGGCGACAGTATCTTCAAGCGCCTGATGCACGCTATCGGCCGCAGCGACCTGGCCGAAGATCCGCGCCTGGCGCGCAACGATGGCCGGGCGCAGCATAACGACATGCTCGATGCGGCAATTACCGGATGGACTTCGCAACACGCTCTGGAGCATGTGCTGCAGGTGCTGGAACAGGCCGACGTGCCGAGCAGCAAGGTCTATACGGCGGCGGATATTCACCAGGATCCGCATTTCCGCGCGCGCGACATGATCCAGCAACATATGCTGCCGGACGGCCAGCCGATAGACTTGCCGGGCATCGTGCCGAAACTCTCGGCAACGCCGGGCCAGACCAACTGGGTAGGGCCGGAACTGGGGCAGCATACGGCGGAGGTGCTGGCAACGATAGGCAGAAGCGCGGAGCAGATCGCGCAGTTGCGGCAGCAGGGCGTGATCTGATCTTTACGTTTGCGGCAAGGGAAGTTTAATGATCACTTTTAGTCCGTAGGGTGCGATGTTGCGGGCATGCTGCAGTTCGAGCTTGCCATTTAGCCTTGCCACGATCGATTTGACGATGGAAAGCCCGAGGCCCGAGCCGTCCTGATCGCTGCCCAGCACCCGGTAAAAAGGATCGAGTACCCGTTCGCGCTCGGCTGCTTCAATCCCGGGACCGCTATCTTCCACCTCGATGCTGACCAGGCCAGGCTGGGTGCGCACGCGCAGCTCGACGTTACCGCCTGGCGGCGTGTAGCGGACTGCGTTATCGAGCAGATTACGCAGCAGGGCGACGATATCGACTTCTTGTGCTACCAGCGTGATTTCGGTATCAGCTTCGACGCCGATATCGATCTGCCTGGCTTGCGCCAGCGGCAAGCTATCCTCCACCACCCGCCGCAGCACCGCTTGCAAGGAAACCGGGGTCAGTTGAGTCAGTTGAGAGGCGCCGGTATTTTGCGAGCGGGCCAGCGTCAGCAATTGTTCCAGCAAGGCTTTGCTGCGATTCAAGCCTTGCCGCAACGGCAGCAGGCGCGCTTTCGAGGCCGGCGAAAGATCGGTTGCCGCCAGATTTTCCGCTTGCAGCGACAATGCTGTCAGCGGCGAGCGCAATTCGTGCGCGGCGTCGGCAAGAAAGCGCCGCTGGGTATCCATATTGTCGGCAACCCGCCGCAGCAGGCGATTGATCGAGCCGATCAGCGGCCGGATTTCATCCGGCACCTGTTGCTCGGCGAGCGGACGCATGTCCTGGTCGTCGCGCCGGTCGACTTCCTGCGACAGTCTTTTAATCGGCCACAACATGCTGCGCACCATGGCGCTGACCAGGGCTATCAATACCGGGATCAGCACCATGAACGGCATCACGGTTCGCAAGCCGCTGTCACGGGCGATTTCATCGCGTACGGCAGTCTGCTGGCCCACCGCCAGCCGCTGGCCGGATGCGGTGGATTGCACAAATAGACGCCATGGCACGTGATCCACTTCTACCGTTTGCATGCCATCGGGCAGATCGTAGGAAAGACGCAGGGACTCCTCGTCATCCCTGGCGGCCGGGGTTGCTGGCGCTGCTGGCTCCGGAGTCAAGATCTGGACGATGACTTTCGATTCCTCATCCTTCATTTCTCCTGTCGCACGACGGTTCGGCGTGGCTGGCGGCAGATCGCGGCTAAGCACCAGCGCGGCTACCTGGCGCAACTGGTCATCCTGCAGATCGTTGGCTTCATGGAAAGCCGAAAAAAAAGAAAACACGCCGGCCGGCACCGCCATGGCCAGAATCACCAGAGACAGCCATAGCGATAGCCGGAATTGCAATGAACGGCTTAGTCTTGCTTTGAAACCATCCATCCCAGCCCCCTGACATTTTTGATCGAGGCCGCGCCCAGCTTTTTACGGATCGAATGAATCAGGAATTCCACCGCATTGCTCTCGACTTCTTCATTCCAGCCGTAGATGCGGTCTTCCAGTTCCTGGCGCGACAGAATCGCTCCCGGTCTTAGCAACAGTGCGTGGAGCAGGGAGAATTCACGGGCCGACAAGCGGGTGGCGACGCCGTCCGCTGTCACCTCACGCGTGCTGGGATCAAGCGATAAGGAACCGTTACTCATCACCGGCTGGGCGTTGCCGGCCTTGCGCCTGACCACGGCGCGCATGCGCGCCAGCAATTCGCCCATTTCAAACGGCTTGACCAGATAGTCGTCGGCGCCCAGGTCGAGGCCGCCGATGCGGTCTTCGACGGCGTCGCGCGCCGTCACGATCAATACTGGCAAGGCGCTGCCTTGCTGCCGCAACTGGCGCAGCACGGCGAAACCATCTTGGTGCGGCAAGCCCAGATCAAGCAGCATCACGTCGTAGCTCTGGCTGGTCGCGGCGCTCAAGGCCGCACGGCCATCGTGGATCCAGTCGACGGCGTGGCTGGCGTCGCGCAATGCCGTCTGGACCGCATCGCCGATCATGCGATCGTCTTCTACCAGCAATACCCTCATTCTCGTTCCCTTCTCCACTTCATGCGTCAAACCGCGCCTCCGCTGATTCTACCTCGCAGTCAATTCATTTCAATACCCAGCCGCGGCGGATCAGCGGCGCCAATAAATAGCGATGGATGATGGAGGCGATTCGGAACAGCGGTCCGATAAACCATTGTGCGGCGCTCAGGCAGAGTCCGGCGCTAAGCGTGGCGACCAGCGCCGCGCCAAGCATGTCGAGCGGGAAGTGCACTCCCAGGTAGACCCGGGCCCAGGCCATCGGCAGGCCGAGCAAGCTCAGGATCAAGCCGCTCTTGCGCAGACGCTGGTGCAGCAGAAAACTGAAGGCTACCGACCATTGCAGAGTCAGATGATCGCTTGGAAACGAAGAATCGGCGGCATGCTCAAGAAAGTTAGTGCCAAGGCCGAGCATGAACGGGCGCGGATGCTGCCACAACATGCCGATCAGCATGCTGATCGATAAGCCGACGATGCCGCAGACGGCGGCTTCCAGCATCAGCTTGCGTGTTTGTTCGCCACCGCGCAACCAGCCCAGCAGCAGGCCAGCCGGAATCAGCAAGATGAGTTGTTCCGCACACAGCTTGGCGGCACTTAGCAAGAATGGGGAGGGATGGGTGCTGGCATTGATCAGCAGAAACAGCGATTGATTCAGTTCTTCCATGGCGCCTTTGGCAATGTGTGCAGTATGTGCAATGTGTAAATATGCAGCGGGCTCGGGCTCGCCGTTGGTGACAGTTAAACAACAGGGTAGCTGGCGAGACTTAGCTGTTACTGAGGTGGAGGGCGATGCGCCGGATAATGCCGAAAAACGGGTTTCGGCCGGCGCCTTTCAATGAAAAAAGCCGGCGCTGACTTTCGTCAGCGCCGGCTTTACTGATGCTGGGCTAAAGGTATATCAGAAGCGAGTAC
>NZ_JAGQEG010000051.1 GCF_018305005.1 Collimonas silvisoli | reverse complement strand
TCAAACAATTTTTTGGTTTGCTTAGAGCGATTGCTGCGGTTTGTGCTTTGTGGGCCGTTAAGTGGGGTCAGAGTAATTTTCGCAAAAGCCGCGAAAAAAAACTCTGACCCCATTTAACTCCGTTTGCTATTTTTTTAAGCCGCTTTAAAGACCAGCAGCTGGGCGGATTCGCTTACCTGATCGCCTACCGCGTACAGCAGTTCTTCAACCAGGCCGTCGGCCGGGGCTGCAATCGTGTGCTCCATCTTCATTGCTTCCATGATCAGTAATGGTGCGCCTTTTTTTACCTGTTCGCCTTGGCTTACCAGCAGCGCGACGATCTTGCCTGGCATCGGCGCTGTCAGGCGGCCGCCTTCGGCTTCGACATCACCGGCGTGCAGCAACGGATCGACGTAACCTAGCGTGTGCTGGCTGCCGGCGTAAAACACGTGGAACTGCTCGCCTTCGCGCACCACGGTGCCGGCCGCGGTTCTGTCGCCGAGACTGATTTCGATGAAATCGCCGTCTTGCTCCAGCACGGTCATCTGCTTGAAAGTCTGCTGTAAAGTCTGCGTCTCAAGCTGCTCGTGGTGCAGCAGCCAGCGCGCCGCTTCATACGTGACATCGAGCGGACTGGCCTTGCCGTCGTCGACAAATGCCAAGCGACGTTGCAGGTTGCCGTTCAGGCGCCAGCCATCGGTATTGGTCCATGGATCGCTGCCTGCATTGTTGACGGCGTTGCGTTCCGACAGCAGCAGCGATGCCGCCGCCAAGGCCAGCACTTCAATCGCCACCGGAGTGGCGGTTGGAAACAGCGTGTCCTGATGACGTTCGATCAGGCCGGTATCCAGATCCGCTTCGGAGAACGCCTGACTTGCCACCAGACGCTGCAGGAACTTGACGTTGCTGGCCAGGCCGACAATCTGATATTCCGCCAGCGCCTTGGCCATCGCCGCCAGCGCTTGCTGCCGGTCCTGGCCCCAGACGATCAGCTTGGCGATCATCGGATCGTAGAACGGCGAAATGGCGTCGCCCTGACGCACGCCGGAATCGATCCGCACGATGCTGGCGCTGGACTGGCTGACCGCAAATTCACTGGCGGCTGGCGTGTGCAGATGACGCAAAGTACCTGTCGACGGCAGGAATCCCTTGTCCGGATTTTCGGCATAGATCCGCGCTTCCAGCGCGTGGCCGCTGAGTTGCAATTGCTCCTGCTTGAGCGGCAACGGTTCACCTGAAGCCACCCGCAATTGCCACTCGACCAGATCGAGGCCGGTAATCATTTCTGTCACCGGATGTTCTACCTGCAGGCGGGTGTTCATCTCCATGAAATAGAAAGAGCCGTCCTGGTTGGCGATGAATTCCACCGTACCCGCACCGACGTAGCCGACCGCCTTGGCCGCCGCCACCGCTGCTTCGCCCATGGCGCGCCGGCGTTCCGGCGTCATGCCCGGCGCCGGCGCTTCTTCCAGCACTTTCTGATGGCGGCGCTGTACCGAGCAATCGCGTTCGAACAGGTAAACGCATTCGCCCCGGGTATCGGCAAACACCTGGATCTCGATATGACGCGGGCGGGTCAGATAGCGTTCGACCAGCACCTTGTCGTCGCCGAAGCTGTTGATCGCCTCGCGTTTGCAAGACGCCAGCGCAGCCTTGAAATCGGCGCTTTGCTCAACGATGCGCATGCCCTTGCCGCCACCGCCGGCGCTGGCTTTGAGCAGCACCGGATAAGTAATCTTGTCGGCCTGCTGCTGCAAAAAATCGGCATCCTGGGTCTCGCCGTGATAACCGGGCACCAGCGGCACCTTGGCTGTTTCCATCAACTCCTTGGCAGCCGATTTCGAACCCATCGCCGAAATCGCACTGGCCGGCGGGCCGATGAATACCAGGCCGGCCTTGGCGCAGGCTGCGGCAAACTGGGCGTTTTCGGACAGGAAGCCGTAGCCGGGATGGATCGCCTGCGCGCCGGTGGCCAAGGCCACTTCGATGACCTTGTCGGCGCGCAGATAACTTTCCTTGGCCGTCGCGGGGCCGATCAGCACCGCCTCGTCGCACACCGCGACGTGCTTGGCGCCGGCGTCGGCTTCCGAATACACGGCCACGGTCTTGATACCCATGCGCCGTGCGGTGGCAGCCACGCGGCAGGCAATCTCGCCGCGGTTGGCACTCAGGATTTTGGTAAACATGCTGTCTCCCCCCATTGGAATTATTGTGGTTGGGCGTTGCTGTCAGCGGTTACTTCGCAACGCGCATCGAAGGTCGAGGAACGCGAATGCATGCCGAGCTTCTCCAGCAGAGCGCGGTCTTCTTCGACTTCCGGATTACCGGTGGTGAGCAGCTTGTCGCCGTAGAAAATCGAGTTGGCGCCGGCCAGGAAACACAGGGACTGGATCGCCTCGCCCATTTGCCGGCGGCCGGCGGACAAACGTACCCGCGCCTTCGGCATGGTGATGCGAGCCACGGCTACGGTGCGTACGAACTCGAACAGGTCGATCGGGTCGATGCCGTGCAGCGGCGTGCCTTCGACCTGCACCAGGTTATTCACCGGCACCGATTCCGGATACGGTTCCAGATTCGCCAGTTGCGCCACCAGGCCGGCCCGTTGCAAACGCGATTCACCCATGCCGACGATGCCGCCGCAGCAAACCTTGATGCCGGCGCCGCGCACGCTGTCCAGCGTATCCAGGCGGTTCTGGTAATCGCGGGTGGTGATGATGTCGCCGTAGATTTCCGGCGCGGTATCGAGGTTATGGTTGTAGTAATCCAGACCGGCGCCCTTCAGGCGTTCAGCCTGGCCTTCGCCCAGCATGCCCAGCGTGGCGCAGGTTTCCAGGCCCAGCGCCTTGACTTCACGCACCATCTCTTCGACTTTTTCCAGATCGCGGTCTTTCGGTTCGCGCCATGCCGCACCCATGCAGAAACGCGTTGCGCCATGCGCCTTGGCTTGCCGTGCGGCTTCCAGCACGGTGTCCAGCGGCAGCATTTTTTGCGCGGTGACGCCGGTGTCGTAACGCGCCGCTTGCGGGCAATAGCCGCAATCTTCCGGACAGCCGCCGGTCTTGATCGACAACAGCGTCGCCAGTTCGACTTCATTCGGGTCGAAATTTTCGCGATGCGCCTGCTGCGCCTTGAACAACAATTCGTTGAATGGCAGGTTAAAGAGATCCAGCACAGCTTGCACCGGCCACTTGGCGTCGGTCGGCAAAACCATTGGCTTAGCCGCTGGCTGGAATGTAATTGGTTGCGATGACATGATCTGACTTCCTTTGTGTTGAGGGAATACGGTTAAGAGTTATGTGTTGCCGGCGGGCTTGGCATCGAATGAGTCAGGCCAACCCGGCAAACAGGAAAAATTCAAATGACCGGCGGCGGCTTCGACCAGCGCTTTGGCGGGCAATACGCTCATGCGCGGCACGTGGCCTAGAAAGGGCGCATCGATGCGCTGCTTCAATGCGGCAATGTTGGCGTCGCCATTCAGCATGGCGGGGTCGACTGTGTTGGCCACCCAGCCGGCCAGCGGCAAACCGCGCGCCGCAATCGCCTCGACCGTCAGCAGCGCGTGGCTGATGCAACCCAGCCGCAAGCCCACCACCAGCACCACCGGCAAGCCGAGCTGCTGCGCCAGGTCGGCGGTATCGTGCGTATCGTTGAGCGGCACGCGGAAACCGCCAACGCCTTCAATTACCACTGCATCGGCCAACGCGGCGATCTGCCGATAACAGGACAGGATATCCGCCAGTTCGATCGTCCGCTCTTCTTGTGCTGCGGCGATATGCGGTGCAGTCGGCTGGCGCAACAAAAACGGTGTAGTGAGTTCCTGCGGCAGCGCCACGCTGCCCTCTGCCGCCAATATGTCTGCATCGTCGTTGTGCCAGACGCCGTCGCGCAATTCGGCGCCGGCGGCAACCGGCTTCATGCCGGCACTGCGAACGCCGGTTTTTCTCAGTCCATGCAGCAAGGCGCCGGTGATCAGCGTCTTGCCGATTTCGGTATCGGTGCCGGCGACGAACCACGCAGCCTTTGGCGGATGCACGGTCGCGTTAGTCATGGCCGATCACGCTTTCGAAAACTGCGGCTGTACGGCTTGCCAGCAACGCGATTTCTTCGTCGTCGAGGATATACGGCGGCATCAGGTAGACGGTTTTGCCAATCGGCCGCAGCAGCAGCTCATGCTCCACCGCGCTGCTGAAAAACCGGCGCGAGAATGTCGCTGCCTGCGCCTTGTTGTCGATGACAGCGTCGAAGGCCCAGATCATGCCGCGCTGACGGAAATGCTGCACTTTCGGATGTTGCGCCAATGGCGCCAGCGCTGCAGTAATACGTTGCGCCCGCTGGCGATTGGCGTTGAGTACGTCGTCTTCCTCGAAAATCGCCAGCGTCGCCAGCGCAGCGCGGCAAGCCAGCGGATTGCCGGTGTAGGAATGCGAGTGCAGGAAACCGCGCGCCAGGTCGTGATCGTAGAACGCCTGGTAGATTTCAGCGCGCGTCATCACCAGCGATAAAGGCAGATAACCGCCGCTGATGCCTTTCGACAGACAGAGGAAGTCAGGCCAGATTGGCGGTTCTCCCGGGGCTGCCGCCTGTTCGGAGGCAAAGAAAGTCCCGGTGCGTCCGCAGCCGACGGCAATCTCGTCAAAGATCAGATGGACTTTGTAGCGGTCGCACAAGGCACGCAATTCGCGCAGATAAACCGGATCGTGCATCGCCATGCCGGTGGCGCATTGCACCAGCGGTTCGACGATGATGGCGGCGATATGACTGGAGCGCTGCTGCAGTAATATTTCCAGCGTGGCGGCAGCGCGATGAGCGACGTCGGCGGCGCTCTCGCCGTCGCGGGCGGCGCGCGCATCGGGCGAGGCCACCACATGCGCCTGCCGCAGCATGGGGCCATAGGCGTCGCGGAACAAGGGCACATCGGTGACCGCCAGCGCGCCGATGGTTTCGCCGTGATAACTGCCCTTCAGGCAAACGAATTCCTGCTTGTCGCCGTAACCGGCGTTGCGCCAGGCGTGGAAACTCATCTTCAGAGCGATCTCGACCGCAGAGGCGCCATCCGAAGCATAAAAACAATGGCCCAGCACATTACCGGTACGCGCCGCCAGTTGCTCCGACAGCTGCACTACCGGTTCATGCGTGAAGCCGGCCAGCATCGCGTGTTCAAGCTGGTCGAGCTGATCCTTCAATGCAGCGTTGATGCGCGGATTGGCGTGGCCGAACAGGTTGACCCACCAGGAGCTGATCGCGTCCAGGTAACGTTTGCCGTCGCTGTCGTACAACCAGGCGCCACGGCCGCGGCTGACCGCGATCAGCGGCACCGATTCATGGTGTTGCATCTGGGTGCACGGATGCCAGACGCTGTTCAGGCTGCGCTGAACCAGATCTGACTGCGGTGCGGGTGTATTCTTTTTACTCAACTGCACTCCTCGCTATGCTGCGCGAATCCGCGCCCGCATAATTTTTGGCCAGCGCATGCAAAACGCCGACCAATTGATCTATTTGTTCGATGCTGTGCGCTGCCGACAGCGATATGCGCAGGCGCGCCGTGCCCTTTGGTACGGTTGGCGGCCGGATCGCCGGCACCCAGATGCCTTGCTCGCGCAAGCCAGCCATCAGGTCCAGCGCCAGCTGGTTGTCTTCGACGATCAATGCCTGCACCGGCGTCTCCGACGGCAGCAAGGGCCATGGCAGGCTGGCCAGCCCGTTGCGCAAGTGCGCAATCAATACGCGCAAATGCTGTTGCCGCCAGTCTTCGGTCTGCATCAACTCGACTGCCGCCAGCAAGGCGCTCGCCAACATGGGCGGGCTGGCGGTGGTAAACACGTAAGTGCGCGCGCGTTGCAGCAGCCACTCGATCAGCAATGCATCGCCGGCGACGAAAGCGCCGGCCACACCGGCTGCCTTGCCCAGGGTTCCCATATACAGGATGCGTTGCGACTGCAGGCCGAAATGCGCCAGGCTGCCGCGCCCTTGCGGACCCAGCACGCCGAAACCGTGGGCGTCGTCGACCAGCAGCCAGGCATCGTATTTCTCGCACAGGGCCAGCAACTCCGGCAACGGCGCGATATCGCCGTCCATGCTGAAGACCGCGTCGGTGACGATCAGCTTGCGCGGGTGGCTGCTCTTGGCCAGCAATTGTTCCAGCCGCGCCACATCGGCATGCGGGTAAATGCGGAACTGCGCGCCCGACAAGCGCGCACCGTCGATCAGGCAAGCATGATTCAGGCGGTCCGAAAAAACAATATCGCCGGGGCCGACCAGCGCCGGGATGGTTCCCATGTTGGCCATGTAGCCGGTCGAAAAATGCAAGGCGCGCGGCATGCCGACGAATGCCGCCAGCGCCAGTTCCAGCTCTTCGACCACGCTGGTGTGGCCGCTGATCAGCGCCGAAGCGCTGGCGCCGACGCCGTACCGATCCAGCCCGGCCTGCGCTGCGGCGTGCAGTGCCGGATGGTTCGCCAGGCCGAGATAATCGTTGCTGCAAAAGGCCAGGTATTGGCGGCCTTCGAGCTCCAGCAGCGGCCCTTGCGGGCCGTCGACGATGCGCCGCTTGCGCAATAGCTTCTGCTCTTGCAGCGCAGCCAGTTGCTCGCGGATCTGGGTCAGCAGTTCAGGCATATTGTGCTTCCACTGGTAGTGCGGACGTGGCCATGGACGCAGCTGCCGACGGCCGTGCAAATTGCAGCGGCAGCTGGTTCAGGCTGCGATATACCGCGTTGCCGCCCCATGATTGAGTGGCGCTAGCCAGCTGCAGCTGCGGCAAACGCCGCATCACGCTGCGCATGGCGATTTCCGCTTCCAGATAGGTCAGCGTCGCGCCGATGCAGACATGCGGGCCGTAACCGAAGGACAGATGCGCACCCTGGTTGCGCTCGATATCGAGCCGGTCCGGGTCGGTGAATTTGGCCGGGTCGCGATTGGCGGCGCCGATCAGCGGAATCACTAGATCGCCTTTTTTCATCAGCTGGCCATGCATCTCGACGTTGACCTTGAGGCGGCGTCCGGTGTATTGCACCGGGCTGTCGAAACGCAATAATTCCTTTAAGGCGGATGGCAGCAGCGACGGCGTGTCTTGCAGCGCTTGCCATTGCTGCGGATGTTGCAGCAGCGCCAGCATGCCGTTGCCTAGCAGATTGCGCGTGGTTTCATGGCCGGCGAACAACAGCGTGCAGCACTGCGCCAGCAATTCCTTGGTGGTGATGACGCCGCCGCTGGCTTCGGCGCGTATCAGCTGGCTCATCAGATCGTCGCCGAGGGCGGCGCGGCGCTGCGGCAGCAGCTGACGAAAATATTCGTTCATGGCGATCAGGCTGACCTGCGCCGCGCGGGCAATCTCCAGCGTCGGCGTCGGGCTGCCGATGAAGGCCGCGATATCGTCGGACCAGGCGACGAATTCGCTGCGGTCTTCGGCGGCGATGCCGAGCATGCTGGCGATCACCAGCGCCGGCAGGGGACGGGCGAAATCACGCATAAAGTCGAATTGAGCAAATTGCCCGGGCGCGCTGTCAGCGGCCTTGGCCAATACCTGATCCAGCAAACGGTCGACGATGGTCTGTATCTGCGGCCCCAGCTCCTGCAATGCGGCCGGTTTGAAACCCGCATTCATCACCTGGCGCAAACGGCTGTGCTGCGGCGCATCCACGAACAATAGCGAACGTGAAAAAATCCGTTTGAATTCACGCAATTCGGTCAATGCTTCCGGACCGCTGCTATTGGCCCAGCCGCCCGCGCGCCGCACCGAGAAGCGCGGATCGCGCAACACGCTGGCGACATCGGCATGGCCGGTCAACAGCCAGGCGCCGCCGCAAAACTCCGGGCTCCAGTGCAGCGCGCCTTCTGCACGCAGAGCGTGGTAGGCAGGGTAAGGGTCCTTCAAAAACGCTTCGTTAATCATTTAATATCTTTTCCGACATTTAAATCTCTGCAAGGACGAGATTGTATGTGATCACGCCAACCAAGACGGCTTGCGCTTCTCCAGGAAAGCGCGCACGCCCTCGCGTCCTTCAGCGGAAGCCCGGATTTTGGCGATCTCTTCGACCGTATCGGCAATCAGTATTTCCGTCAGCGGCTGCCCGGCAATCGCCCGCACCAGACGCTTGGCTTCGGTGACTGCGTTAGGACTGGCCGCCAATAATGCCTTGAGCAGCAAGCCCACGCTTTCATCCAGTTTTTCCGCCTCGACCACTTCATGCACCAGCCCGATCCGCTGCGCAGTCTCGGCGGAAAAGCGTTCGGCGGTAATAAAGTAGCGGCGTGCAGCCGACTCGCCGATGGCTTTGATGACGTAGGGCGAGATGGTCGCCGGGATCAAGCCTATCTTCACTTCCGACAGGCAGAACTGCGCCGTATCCACCGCCGCCACGATATCGCAGGCAGCCGCCAGGCCGAGTCCGCCGGCATAGCAATCGCCCTGTACTTTGGCGATCACCGGTTTCGGGCATTGGTAAATGGTGCGCAACATGGTCGCCAGCAGCGCGGCGTCGGCGCGGTTCTGTTCTGGCGTGTAGTCCGCCATCGCCTTCATCCAGTTAAGGTCGCCGCCGGCGCAGAACGCCGCGCCGTTGGCGGTCAGCACAATCGCCCTCACTTCCGCGGCGCTGCCCAGTGCGGCAAAAGCGTGGGTGATTTCGGCAATCATGGTCTCGTTGAAGGCGTTGCGTACTTCGGGCCGGTTGAGGACGATAGTGGCCACCTGAGGCGCATGCTGGACTGCTAACGTTTGATAAGTCACTTGTTCATCTCCACTTGCCGCATTGCTACGGCCCAGACATAGTAACGGGCCAGCGTTGCGAAATATTGTTGCATCATTTATTTACTGGCTCCGCATGAAATCCATTCCGTCCCAGAAATTCAGCCACCACTGGTTCCCAGATGCTGAGACCGGATGAAAATAGCAAATGTCCATTCTTGGCAAACGGCGGCAGCAATTTGAATTCAGCCTGGCCGCCGGCCTGGTTAAACGCGGCATGCCACGCCTGGCTGTATTGCGGACCGAAATACAAGTCGTTCTGGGTGTAGACCCAGAGCATCGGCACCTTGGCAGTCTTGCCGAATTGCGCGTACATGCTTTCCAGCTTGGCGCCCTGGCAAGGCACACCGGGATGCGTCTCCGGATCGCCGCCGGCGCCGCCGGCAAAATTGATTGCCGCCACCAACCCTTGCGGCATCCTGGCCGCAGTGGCGGTAGTGGTGTAACCGCCAACCGACTGGCCGACCAGCAGCACCCGCTCAGGATTGACGTAGGGCTGCTGCCTGGCGTAATCGAGCACCGCCAGCACTTCGCTGCTGGCAGCCTCGGCCATCGGTCCGTAATCTTTATCGCGGCAGCCGCCGCTATCTTCCGGGTCGGGCTCGACGCCGGTGTCGCCATAGCCTAGCCGGGTCGGCACAAACACGGCAAAACCGCGCTCGATGAAGAAGCGCACTTGCGGCGTGTAGCGGAAGCGCGCCGGTTTGGAACGATCGTTGCCATTGCGGCCGTGATTGATGACGACAATCGGAAACGGCCCGGCGCCGGCGGGCTTGAATTGCGTCACGATGACATTGCCGGAGACGGGACGGCCATACAAATTCTTGACCTTCACCGGCAAGCTGGTAACAGCCTCATTCAAATCCTGAGCCAGGGGCTGGTCTGCCGCATGCGCGGACCAGATGCTTAGGTAGGCACATGCGCACAGACATGAGCCAGCCAGGCCATGCCGTATTGCCCGTGTCACCGATACCCCTGTTATTTTTGCCATGATTTTTTTCACTGTTTGGGCTTACATCCGGAACACACCGAACCTGGTTTCCGCAATCGGCGCATTCAAAGCAGCGCTCAAACCCAGCCCCAGCACCCGGCGCGTATCGGCCGGATCGATCACGCCGTCGTCCCACAAGCGAGCGGAGGCGTAATACGGATGGCCCTGATGTTCATACTGATCGCGAATCGGCTTTTTGAAAGCTTCTTCCTCGCCGGCGCTCCAGTTGCCGCCCCTGGCTTCGATGCCATCGCGCTTGACGGTCGCCAGCACGCCGGCGGCTTGTTCGCCGCCCATCACCGAGATCCGCGCATTCGGCCACATCCACAGGAAACGCGGCGAGTAGGCGCGGCCGCACATGCCGTAGTTGCCGGCGCCGAAACTGCCGCCGATGATCACCGTCAGCTTGGGCACAGCAGTAGTCGCCACCGCAGTCACCATCTTGGCGCCGTTGCGGGCGATGCCTTCGTTTTCGTAGCGGCGGCCGACCATGAAGCCGGTGATGTTTTGCAGGAACACCAGCGGGATCTTGCGTTGCGAGCAAAGCTCGATGAAGTGCGTGCCTTTCAGGGCCGCTTCGGAAAACAGGATGCCGTTGTTAGCGACGATGCCGACCGGCATGCCGTAGATATGGGCAAAGCCGCAAATCAGCGTGCTGCCGTAGCGCGCCTTGAATTCATCGAATTCGCTGCCGTCGACGATGCGTGCGATTACTTCGCGCACATCGAAGGGCTTGCGGGTATCGAGCGGAATCACGCCATACAGTTCCTGCGCCGGGTACTTCGGTTCGACTACCGGGCGCAGCAATGGGCCTGGCGGTTTTTGCCGGTTCAGGTTGGAGACGATGGTGCGCGCCAGCGACAACGCGTGCATATCGTTTTGCGCCAGATGATCGGCCACGCCTGACAAGCGGGTGTGAACATCGCCGCCGCCCAGATCCTCGGCGCTGACCACTTCGCCAGTCGCCGCTTTCACCAGCGGCGGGCCGGCCAGGAAAATCGTGCCCTGGTTCTTGACGATGATCGATTCGTCGCTCATCGCCGGCACATAGGCGCCGCCGGCGGTGCACGATCCCATCACCACCGCGATTTGCGGAATGCCTTTGGCCGACAGGTTGGCCTGGTTGTAGAAGATGCGGCCGAAATGGTCGCGGTCAGGAAACACCTCGTCTTGATTCGGCAAATTGGCGCCGCCGCTATCGACCAGGTAGATGCAAGGCAAGTTGTTTTGCTCGGCGATTTCCTGCGCCCGCAAATGTTTTTTGACGCTGAGCGGATAGTAGGTGCCGCCCTTGACGGTGGCGTCATTGCAGACCACCACGCATTCCTGGCCGGCGATGCGGCCGATGCCGGTAATCACGCCGGCGGCGGGCGCTGCATCGCTGCCATCCTTGTCTTTGTAGACGTGATAGGCGGCCAGTTGGGAAAACTCCATGAACGGCGTGCCGGGATCGAGCAGCATCTGCACGCGGTCGCGCGGCAGCAGCTTGCCACGCGCCACATGCTTGTTGCGCGCGGCCTCGCCGCCGCCCTCGGCGATCTGTGCGACTTTCTGGCGCAGATCGTTTACCAGCAGGTTGAGTGCGTTGGCGTTTTGCTGGAATTCTTCGCTGCGTGGGTTCAGCTTGCTTTCTATTTGGGGCATTGCGATGTCCTTTGTGTCTTTTATTTTGAGCGGCTTTTATGCAGTGGGGATGTCGTTGATCTTCAACTCATCCTTCATCGCTTCACGGATCTTGAATTTCTGGATCTTGCCGGTTACCGTCATCGGGAAAGCGTCGACAAAACGGATGTAGCGCGGCACCTTGTAGTGGGCGATCTGGCCTTGGCAAAAATCGCGTATGGCTTGTTCATCTGCGGCGTGACCGGGCCGCAGGATAATCCATGCACATAATTCTTCGCCGTATTTCTGATCCGGCACGCCGACCACTTGCACATCCTGGATCGCTGGATGCCGGTATAGAAATTCTTCGATCTCGCGCGGATAGATATTCTCGCCGCCGCGAATCACCATGTCCTTCATGCGGCCGACGATATTGACGTAGCCTTCGCCATCCATGATGGCCAGGTCGCCGGTATGCATCCAGCCTTCGCTGTCGATCGCTTCGCGGGTTTTTTCTTCATCGCCCCAATAACCGTGCATCACCGAATAACCGTGGGTGCACAATTCGCCGGAACTGCCGATCGGCATGATCGCGCCCGAATCCGGGTCGATGATTTTGACCTGCAAATGCGGCTGCACCTTGCCGACCGTGGAAACGCGTTTTTCCAGCGGCGTGTCGGTCATGCTTTGACAGCTGACCGGACTGGTTTCGGTCATGCCGTAGGCGATCGTGATCTGTGCCAGATGCATATCGCGCACTACGCGTTTCATCACTTCGATCGGACACGGCGAGCCGGCCATGATGCCGGTGCGCAGGGTCGACAAATCGAATTCGGCAAAGCGCGGGTGGTCCAGTTCGGAAATGAACATGGTGGGCACGCCGTGCAAGCCGGTGCAGCGTTCTTCTTGCACCGCCTGCAATACCGAGAACGCATCGAAAGCGTCGTTCGGATAGACAATCGTGGCGCCATGCGTCAGGCAAGCCAGATTGCCAAGCACCATGCCGAAGCAGTGATACAGGGGTACCGGGATGCAGAGCCGGTCCTGCGCGCTCAGCTTCATCGCTTCGCCGATGAAAAAGCCGTTGTTCAGGATATTGCGATGGGTCAGCGTGGCGCCTTTCGGAAAGCCGGTGGTGCCGCTGGTGAACTGGATATTGATCGGATCGCTGGCTCGCAATGTCGCGCCGATGACAGCCAGTTGCGGATCGGCCGCATCGCCGCCGGCCATCAGATCGGCGAAACGCAACATGCCCGGCACTTCATCGCCGCCGAGCTGGATCACGGTTTTCAGGGTCGGCAGGCGCGCTGCCTGCAAGCTGCCTGGAGCGGCATGTTGCAGCTCGGGAGCCAGCGTGCAGATCATTTCCAGATAGTCGCTGCTCTTGAAACTGGTCATCGAAATCAGCGCCTTGCAACCGACATTGTTGAGCGCGTACTCCAGTTCGCTGACCCGATAGGCCGGATTGATATTCACCAGCACGATGCCGGCGTAGGCCGTGGCCAATTGCGTCAGCAGCCACTCGGCATTGTTGTGCGACCAGATGCCGATGCGGTCGCCCGGCTGCAGCCCGAGCTTGAGCATGGCGCTGGCCAGTTGCCTGGCCTGGCTTTGCAGTTGCCGATAGCTGAGGCGGATCTGCTGATGGCGCGATACCAGTGCGTCATTCTCGGCAACCCGTTCCACCATGCCGTCGAAAAAACGGCCGATAGTTTGTTCGATCAGCGGTATGTCCTGGCTGCCGCGATCGATGCTGGAATTCAGTTGCGTCATGGTTTTGTCTCCTGTTTAGCCTGCTGATGCTTCCCGCAATGTTTTTTATTTTTCAGGGAAACTGCCATCGACATAGAACCAGCGTGGCTGGCCTTCTGTCCCGGGTTCACACTCGCGCACAAAGCGGCTTACCTCGTGCAAGCGCTCTGCGCGGCCGCCGATCTTGTAACGCGCCACGAATTCCACCGTGGCGCTATCGCCCTCGGCCTGATGCTTGCGCACCTCCAGGCCCAGCCATTTCAGCCCGGCCTCGGCGACGATAGGCTCGGCCGGCCGGCTGCTGCGATGCCAGGTCGCCCGCAGATACGCGCCCAGGCCCATGACGTAGGCGCTGTAGCGCGAGCGCATCAGCGCCAGTGCGGTCGGCGCCGTTTCTGCGCCGCTATGAAAGCGGCCGCAACACTGTGCATACTTGCCGCCGCCGCAGGGGCAATCATTTGCCTTGTCCTTCAAATCTTGCCATCTCTCAGGAATGCTTCGAGCTGATCGAAGCGGTCGAAACCCCAGAACGATTCGCCATCGACCATCACGAACGGCGAACCGAATACGCCGCGTGCCATCGCCAGATCGACTTCCGCTTTCAACTGATTCTTGATCGGCAAGCTGTTGATGCCGTCGGTCAGGCCGTTGGTATCGATGCCGCTGTGATGGCCGATTTCGAGCAAATGCATAGGTTCGCCGATGTTGATGCCGTCGACAAAATAGGCTTTGTAAATCTGCTTGGCGTATTTGATGGCCTTGTCTTCGCCTTGTTTGCCGCGCACCCACAGCACCGCACGCGCCGCCGCCTGGGTGGAAATCGGGAAGGCACCGGGACGCTTGTAGGGGATGCCGTGAAAACGCGCGCTGCGTTCGAAATCGTGGAACGAGTAATCGCCCTTGATCGGCACCTGCGGCAAGGGCATCGAACCGGTGGTCTTGAATACCGGCCCCAACAGGATCGGATGCCATTCGACGTCGCGCTGGTACTTTGCCGCCAGCTCATCGATGCGGGTGGCGGCAAAATAGCCATATGGCGAGGAAAAATCAAAGTAGAAATCAATTGCGGCAGCCATCTTTTTTTTACCCTAATTGTTTAAATCGCAATTCACGAAGATCAATAACAAAGATCAGCGTGAATCCGCGGGAATTCCACGGAAAAACGCTGATCCATTTACTGCTGACTACTGTGTTGCGCTAACTAAGACTTGCTGTCTTCGATCAAACCAGTTCGACAGCAATCGCCGTGCCTTCACCGCCGCCGATGCACAGCGAGGCCACGCCGCGCTTGCCGCCCTTGGCCTTCAAGGCGCCCAGCAAAGTGACGATGATGCGTGCGCCGGAAGCGCCGATAGGATGGCCGAGAGCACAAGCGCCGCCATGGACATTGATTTTGTCGTGCGGGATATTGTGTTCTTTCATGGCGGCCATCGGCACCACTGCGAACGCTTCATTGACTTCATACAGATCGACATCGGCGCCGCTCCAGCCGACTTTCTTGTACAGTTTTTCAATCGCGCCTACCGGTGCGGTGGTGAACCATTCCGGTTCTTGCGAATGGCTGGCATGGCCGAGAATGCGGGCAATCGGCGTGCAGCCGAGTTTCTTGGCGGTCGATTCGCGCATCAGCACCAGTGCGGCAGCGCCGTCGTTGATGGATGACGACGAAGCGGCGGTGATGGTGCCGTCTTTCTTGAACGCGGCGCGCAGCGACGGGATCTTGTCGAGCTTGGCTTTTTGCGGACCTTCGTCCTTGTCGATCACGACTTCGCCGGCACGGCTGGTGACCGTCACCGGTGCGATTTCCCATTTGAAGGAACCGTCGGCGGTCGCAGCTTGCGCGCGCTGCACCGAAGCGATCGCAAACGCGTCTTGATCGGCACGGCTGAAATGGTATTTGGCAGCACACTCTTCGCCGAAAGTACCCATCGAACGACCGCCGCCGTTGTCGCCCTTGGAGTAAGCATCTTCCAGGCCGTCCAGCATCATGTGGTCGAAAATCGTGGCGTGGCCGATGCGATAGCCGCTGCGTCCTTTCGGGATCAGGTAAGGCGCATTGGTCATCGATTCCATGCCGCCGGCGACCACTACTTCATTGGTCCCTGCCAGCAAGGAGTCGAAGGCGAACATGGTGGCTTGCATCGCCGATCCGCATACCTTGGAGATGGTTGCGGCATTGGTGCCAACCGGCAAACCGGCTTTGATGGTTGCCTGCCGCGCCGGCGCCTGGCCTTGGCCGGCTTGCAATACATTGCCGAACAACACAGCGTCGACCTGCTCCGGCTTCAGACCGGCGCGCTCAACGGCGGCCTTGATCGCCACAGCGCCCAGGTCGCTGGCGGTCAACGCCGAAAAATCACCCTGAAACGCACCCATTGGAGTACGTGCTGCACCGACGATAACGATTGGGTCATTCATGTTGCTTCTCCAGATTACGACAACTTGTAAGCAGCCCCGGGAATCGCTTGGCACTCATCTGCGGTGCCCGGAAGCGGCTCTGCTGCCTGGTTGGTTAAAAATAAAAGCTTCCGATTTGCTGCGTCTGCTGCCGATCAATCAACTTTGTGTGTAAGTAAAACGACATTCCTGCGGATAGGGAAAAACATCGTCGAAATGCCCTTCAAGAATGTGCTGCTTGCGTTGCTGCCAATATTGCTGGGTTAATAAATCTGCATGATGTTTGATAAAGTATTTCTTCACGTTTTGATTCCCGAGAAGAAATACACCAAATTGTTCTGGGAAGACATCGTTCTTGGCGATGGAATACCAGGGCTCGGCGGACATTTCGTCTTCCTCGTTACGCGGCTGCGGGATAGTCCTGAAATTGCAGTCGGTAATGTATTCGATCTCATCATAGTCGTAAAACACGACACGGTTGTGACGCGTCACGCCAAAATTTTTATACAGCATGTCGCCTGGAAAAATATTCGCCGCCACCAGCTCCTTGATAGCGTTGCCGTACTCGGTGACGCCATGCTCAAGCGAGGCCAGGTCGTTATTTTTCTCGGCATTGTTCAGATAAATATTCAGCGGCACCATGCGCCGTTCGATATACAAATGCTTGATGATGATTTCGTCGCCGTCTTCTTCGACTACCGACGGCGCGACTTGTTTCAGTTCGGCCAGCAGCTCCTCAGAGAAACGCGCGCGCGGAAAGGCCACGCTGGAATACTCCAAGGTATCGGCCATGCGGCCGACGCGGTCGTGATGCTTGACCAGCAGGTATTTTTCCTTGACCAGCGCATTGGTGGTTTCCTTGGGCGCCGGGAAGTAATCCTTGATGACCTTGAACACATACGGAAACGACGGCAAGGCAAATACCACCATCACCAGCCCGCGAATCCCGGGGGCGATTTCAAAATGATCCGACGAATGCCGCAGATGGCGCAGGAAATCGCGATAAAACAGCGCTTTGCCCAGCTTTTGCAAACCCAGGATGGTATAGATTTCGCTGCGCGGCTTGTTCGGCAACAGGCTGCGCAAGAACTGCACGTAGGCTGAAGGCACTTCCATGTCGACCATGAAGTAGGCGCGAGTGAAAGAGAACAGGACGGTCAGTATCTTGTTATCGAACAGCACCGCATCCAGTATCAGCTTGCCGTCGCGGTCATGCAGGATGGGCACCACGAACGGATACTCGCGCGAGCCGTTGATCATCTTGCCGACCACATAAGCGCCTTTGTTGCGAAAGAACAGATTCGACAGCACCTGGATCTGGTGATTCGGCTCTAGCGGCGCGGCGTCGAAAGCTTGTGCAATGCGTTGTTCCGCCAGCGCGATATCGCGATCGAGATCGGCGAACGGGCGCTGCAGCTGGAAGTTGGTGATCAAGCGCTTGAGCGTGTAATGCAAGCCGTCTTTGACCGGGTAATAGACGCGGTAGGTGGGCAGGGCTTCATCGGTGTCGATGTAGTCGGTCGACACCGCGGGCCGCACGAAAATGAAATCGTTGTGGAAATAGGTGCGATGCAGGATGTTGCAGCAGACCGAGTTGAAGAAGGTCTCGGCCAGTTCCGGCTGCTTGTGGTCGGTCAGCATGCCGATGTAGTGCAGCTTCACTTCGCGCCAGACTTCATCGGTCAGATCGCTTTGTTCGTACTCGTCTTCCAGCGCCTGCACGCATTCATGCACGCGGGCGTCGTAGAAACCGATCCGTTCGCGCGCGGCAAGTTGCGCGGTTTTCCAGTCGGCATTTTCGAAATGCTGCTTGGCCAGCACGCTGGCCGCACGAAACAGGCGGTAATGCTTGTCGAAACCGTCCAAGATCATGCGCGCAGTATCGAAAGCGATCTGCGACGACAATAATTTTGGAAAGTTGGCCGACGTGATCATAGCGAGAATTGCGCCTTCCAGTTAGCTAAGGTTGCCAAGCTGACGCCGATGCCGCCGCACACCACGATCAGCGGCCGTTCATATGGCGCCAGCACCGGTAATTTTTCGTAGGCCACGGCCAGCGCCGCGCCGCATGCCGGTTCGACCAGCGTGCGCATCTGGTCGGCAAAGGCCAGGGTGGCCGCCACTGCCTGGGCGTCGCTGACCACCACGCTATGCACTTCATGGCGCTGAGTCCAGGCAAAACACTCTGCGGCCACGCGCTTGGCGCCGAGGGTGCTGGCAATCGAGGTAATCGCCGGCAGCGTCACCCGCTCGCCGGCCTGCACTGCGGCGTGCAAAGACGCGGCGCCTTCGGTTTCTACCGCGATCAGTGGGATATGCGGCAAGCCGTTGCGATGCAAACCGCTCAGCACGCCGCTCATCAAACCGCCGCCGCCGACCGAGCAGATGACAACGTCGAAATCGACGCCCAGCTCACGCGCCTGCAGCACCGCTTCGTCGATCATGGTGGCGTTGCCGTCCCAGATGTCAGGGTGATCGAACGGCGGGATGTAGACGCTGCCGGGCTGCTCGCAGAGTTGCAGCGCGCGTTGATTGGTTTCATCCCAGACGCTGCCGTGGACGATTACCTCGGCGCCGATTTCACGGATGCGCCGGCCGACCTCTGCGCTGGTAGTCTCCGGCACCAGGATCGTGGTTTTGATGCCCAGCGCGGCGCCGGCAAACGCCGCCGCAAAACCGGCATTGCCGCCAGACGGGCAGATCAGGTGGCTGGCGCCGGCGGCAACTGCGCGCTGGCATAACAAACCTATCCCGCGCAGCTTGAAGGAGCCGGCCGGCTGGGTGTTTTCCATCTTCAGCAAAACTTGCTTGTCGAGTGCGACGGAAAGTTGCGGGTGTCGCAGTAATGCCGTGTGAATATGCAGTGAAGTCATGTTCTTGACGCTGTTGCCCTTATATCAATTGTGCCATTAATTAAGCAATTACAGCGCATTTCATCAGCAAGTTTCGGCAAACAATTCACGGCCGATCAGCATCCGGCGGATTTCGCTGGTGCCGGCGCCGATTTCGTACAATTTGGCGTCGCGCCACAGGCGTCCCACCGGATATTCATTGATGTAGCCGTTGCCGCCCAGCGCCTGGATCGCTTCGCCTGCCATCCAGGTCGCCTTTTCCGCCGAATACAAGATCGCCCCGGCAGCATCCTTGCGCAAGGCTCTGGCGGCGGCCGGCGTCCTGGCGCGGTCGCATGCCTGGCCAACGGCGTATACATAGGCCTTGCAAGCCATCATGGTCGAATACATATCGGCCAGTTTGCCCTGCATCAGCTGGAATTCGCCGATGGACTGGCCAAACTGCTTGCGGTCATGCACGTAAGGGACAACGACATCCATACACGCTTGCATGATACCAAGCGGGCCGCCGGAAAGAACAGTGCGTTCGTAATCCAGGCCGGACATCAGCACATTGACGCCTTGGCCGATGCCGCCCAGCACGTTTTCCACCGGCACTTCGCAATCCTGGAACACCAGCTCGCCGGTGTGCGAGCCGCGCATGCCGAGCTTGTCGAGCTTTTGCGCCACGCTGAAGCCCTTGAAACTCTTTTCGATCAGGAACGCGGTCATGCCGCGCGCGCCGGCTTCCAGATCGGTCTTGGCGTACACCACCAGCACGTCGGCATCGGGGCCGTTGGTGATCCACATCTTGGTGCCGTTGAGCAGCCAGCGGTCGCCCTTCAATTCAGCCCGCAGTTTCATGCTGACGACGTCGGAACCGGCGTTCGGCTCGGACATCGCCAAAGCGCCGACATGGTCGCCGGAAATCAGCTTCGGCAGGTATTTGGCTTTTTGCTCGGCGCTGCCGTTGCGCTTGATCTGGTTGACGCACAGGTTCGAGTGGGCGCCGTAAGACAGGCCGACCGATGCCGAGGCACGCGAGATTTCTTCCATGGCGATGATGTGCGCCAGGTAACCCATGCCGCTGCCGCCGTATTCTTCTTCAGCGGTGATGCCGAGCAAGCCCAGATCGCCCATTTTTTTCCATAAATCCATGGGAAACTGATCGTTGCGATCGAGTTCCGCAGCGCGCGGGGCGATTTCCGCTGCTGCAAATTCCTGGATGGCGCTGCGTAATGCGTCGATGTCTTCGCCGTGATCGAATGTCAAACCGGGTAAATGGATCATGTTGTCTCCTTCGTTATTTTTGCCAATTGTTTAATTATTCATAGGTAAAAATCACGGCGCAACGTGATCGCTCAGTTCGCCGCTGCTCAGCAAGCGCCGGCATTCATCCTCGTGTGCCGTAATTTCCGCCAGGGTTACTTCGATATCTTCGCGTTGCTGCTCCAGATGTTCACGATGCCGCGCCAGCACCTGCAGGAAAAGTTCCAGCTGAGGCGCGGAATCCTTGGGGGTATCGTACATATCGACCAGGCTCTTGATTTCCGACAGCGTCAACCCCAGCCGCTTGCCGCGCAGGGTTAGCTTCAGGCGAGTGCGCTCGCGGGCGGCGTAGACCCGGTTGCGGCCACCGGCGCCATCCCGCTTCGGACTCAGCAAACCCTGATCCTCGTAGAAACGGATCGCCCTGGGGGTAATGTCAAATTCACGGGAAAGTTCAGTGATGGTGTAAGTCGGCATGATCAAATTGGCATCAAGGAACAGAAGATTACGGTTTAGGTGCAATGGCAGTTAACGTTAACGTAAAGCACATTGTAGGCGCGCTGGCGGAAAATGAAAACACCGAAAAACTACTAGGCGCTTAAAGTGAGGAGGAAGATGGGATTATTGCAACGAAAGGTAGTATTTTTTGGCAGTAAATGAGACTGCATCGGCTTGCGAATGCACGTATATCTTCCTATGGCTACAGGTACTAAGTTGATCCATGTATAGAACATGTAACAAGGATAACCAAGGCCAAGTCAGCAGCTTATATCTCGGCGTAAATACCAATCAACACGAGGTTCCTTCTCTTGGGCGATTCCAAGGGTCTCTTCTGGAACTCTGCTATCTAGCAAGACAAACTGCCAGCAATGCATAGCTTGATCGTGGAACGTCATTGTCTGCTTAAGCCGTACCGGAAAATCCCTTGCCAAACCACGGATGTCGATCCCGCCGTCTTCATTCTGCATCAGGCGAACACCGGGTAGCAACTGCCAACGCAAATTGCCATTGGACATTAGCGTTAGCCAAGGCAATTTGCTTTCTGCTGTACGCAAAACCAAAGACTGCATTGCTCCCGCTGGGTGCATGGTCTGGCGGACCGTAACGTATTGCGCTTGAAGATGCCTTGGTAAAGTGCTCGGCCAGGGAAATATTTTCACTGAATGCTGGGGGGACAGTTCAAATTTCATTACGCCGTCCGTGCCGGCGTTCAAGTCTTGGACCAGCGTTTCAGTAGGCTGCCAAGGTATTCCGTCAAATTGCAACCGTTCCGTCGCTACGCTCTGGCAGGCGCAACCTGCCAGAGTTGCACTCGATAGCAACCGAAGGAAGAAGCGTATCGAGATAGTCATGTGCTCACCAATTATTTCAAGTTGCCGATTTCTCTTATGAGATGAGCCGACGGCAATTCTTCCGCCGCGATCTCCCCGGGCTTCCTACCGACATGCAACTGTTTCCTTGCTTCGAACTGCACGCCTGCTGTGGCTGCCAGGATTTGTGCTGTGACGTCGTGAGGATTTGGGGCTAATGTCAGTTTGCTCCAATCATCATGGTCTTTCATCACAGTATGTGCATTAATCCAGTCAAATGGGTAGCTCTGAGGATCGAATTTCCCATTCAGGTTCCAGTCAAAATATGCGCCATCCTCACTCCCTCGGCCGATATTATCAATCTCGAATAAATTCGCCTCATCCAGATCTTTCCCCGATCCATTTGAATAATCTATCTTCATGGCGGTGTTGCAGGGACCGTCCGGCATGGCGCACAAGGGGTAAGTGCCTGCTGCATATCCTGGAACGTCGAAGTTGAAAATTTGATTCAACGTGTGATAGTAACGCTGCGTCGGCCCTTTGCCGCTTGCGCTAAAAGGAAGCCCGTTGAGCTGATACATATAATTCATGGTGCTGAAATAATTGGGTTTATAGTTTTGATTTTCAAAACCGCCATGACGCAATCCCAGGGTATGCCCGAATTCATGCATGATCGTTCCCGCCTGATAATTGACAAGAATAGTTTGGGACAAGGGATTCGACGCAAATCCCCATGAACCAAGCGTCATAAGAAATTTATTGCCGGGAAGTTCTGCAATCCCTGAGCTGCCGCCTCGCCCGTTAACAAGTTGTGAGTTAGCCAGCTGCATAAACCGATAAATCGGCTTGCGACGTACATCGACGGAGCCGCTCGAATATTGATAAATACTGGTGCAGCCTACATCGGGGACAAAGCCGTAATCGTTGCCTTTCCTGAGTGCTGCCTCATTTAATAGTTGAGTACATTGCGCATAAGGAACTTCATGGCTGACGTTGCCCGATAAATTAAAACTGGCCGGATCCACCGAAGCATTAAATAAATTACCCGCATCGAAATGAATATGAATATTGCGTTCTCTGAATGCATTGGCGACCTTTTCCAATGCCTCTATCTTCGGAACAGTGGCCGGATCTCTAGCCTTTGTCATATAGCTGACATGCATAAATACGTCTTGCTGACCTTTACGGGCGCCCAGGCTATACAAATCCATTCCGCCATATGTCCCTCCCGGCATTTTGGCCGAATCGGGAATGCCGTCATGGTCGCTGTCCACTGCGTTGGTCAATATGTCATTAGGTCCGCCGGGCGTCGAAAATGCTACACGGCTCCAATCATTTTTTGTCCCGCTTGCTTGAAAATTGCTGCTCAGCCGCACTATGGATCCATCGTGACTATCTAAGGGATCAGGTGTAACGACTGTCACATAATTAGGCTTCGCAGGGAACGCGGCAACATTGTCCCCGTTCCACGCTGAGGCGGTAAGCGGTGCGGTTGTCGAGGTTCCGAAGCGAACGAAATCTGCTGTTGCATTATCGCTAGCTCTCAATAACTCGACAAAACCGTCTGTGTCGGTCCAGTAAGGTGCATATGTTTTGTTCATCCCGTTGTCCGAAGTCGATGAGGTGGCCGAGATGTAAACGGAGCTAGGCGTATCCGTGAGAAACGACACCGTTTTCCCCGCTATGGCAATATATCCGCCTGCCGGGACGCTCACTTCGGGAAGGTCAAAAATCATTGGAACGCTACTAATATCCTGCGTCGCGACGTTCCACCCCTTTGCTCGCAGGCGATAGTGGCTTAAGTCAATCGCTTCCGTTGAATTATTGAAAACTTCAACCCAACTGACTCCGTCTGTCCGGCGATAGTTTGCGGCTAGCTCGCTGATATACAAGCCTGGTTTGACGACTGCTGGCGGAATAGTCTGCTCCTTATCCTTATCCGCGACTAAAGATGAGTCCTTACCACCATCAATAGTCTGCTCTTTATCTGCGGCAAAAAATGAGTCCTCACCGCCACCGCCGCAAGCACTTAAAAGAGAGACGGCAGCAACTACTGTAAAGCTCGATATTAAATTTCTTAGCCGAAGTTCTTTTGTGAAGTTTTCGTTTGACACAATTGCCTTTCATCCCACGTTGATAGACGCCATAAAGATCGTGTCTGAATGGCTTAATTAAAAAACAACGTGCAGTGTAAGGATTGCGCAACAACTTGCCAAGTAAACAATATTGTATTTTATCTAATCAAGGCCGCATGGATTGGAGGGCGTGCGGGATTTTATGATTAAAAAATTACCAATTATTTGCAATATTATTAACTATAAGCAACTAAATAGATATCATTCTTGTATGACGCTCCACGAGACGCCAAATAATTCATGGTGGAATAAAGCATCGCGCGACGGTAGCTTGTAAACTCAGTCCCGCCAGTCACAAGCCATTGTTAATAAATAGGAATTATCAAAATGAATGCACTCGAAGCCCAGCTCAGCTACGCCTTCGGCGACAACTTGCCGGCCGGCGGCGCTACCCTCGAAGTCGCGCCTGGCGTACGCTGGCTGCGGATGGCTTTGCCATTTGCGCTGGACCATATCAATTTATGGTTGCTGGAAGACAGCATAGAGACTGACGACGGCGTCAAGCACGGCTGGACTATCGTCGATTGCGGGATCGCCAACGACGCCACGCGCGCCGCCTGGGATGTCATTTTCGCCACCCAGCTGCGCGGCTTGCCGGTGCTGCGGGTGCTGGTCACCCATTGCCATCCGGACCACGTCGGCCTGGCCGACTGGCTGTGCAGCCGCTGGCAAGCGCCGTTATGGATGAGCGGCGGCGAATATTTTTCGGCGCGCATCATGTCGGCGGCACTGTCTGGCGCCGACGGCAGCGCGGCGTTGCCGCATTTTCAGCAACACGGCATGCACGATCCGGAAGTCATCGCCAAGGTGGCTCAGCGCAAATCCTACTATCCGACCATGGTGCCGGCGGTGCCGCTGGCCTATCATCGGCTGGCCGACCAGCAACAGCTGCGCATCGGCCAGCATCAATGGCGCGTGATCACCGGCTTCGGCCATGCGCCGGAACATGTGGCGCTGTATTGCGCCGATCTGGAGCTGTTGATTTCAGGCGATATGGTGCTGCCGCGGATTTCCACCAATGTCTCGGTGTTCGCGATCGAACCGGAATCCAACCCGGTCCAGCAATACATCGATTCGCTGGAAAAATACCGCGCCCTGCCCACCGAGACACTGGTGCTACCGTCGCACGGCAAGCCGTTCCGCGGTTTGCAGATCCGTATCGACCAGTTGCAGCAGCATCATCGCGAGCGGCTGGCCGAAGTGCTGGAAGCCTGCGCCACGCCGCGCTCGGCCAGCGATATCGTGCCGATCATGTTCCGCCGGCCGCTGGATGCGCATCAAATGACTTTCGCTCTGGGCGAGGCGCTGGCGCATTTGCATAAGCTGTGGTTTGACGGCGCACTGAAACGGCGGCTGGATGCGGACCAGGTTTACCGTTTCAGCCTCGCGTAGAAATTACTGCTGTATCGCCGCCACGATCATCGCTACCGCCAGCATCAGGCTGCCGGCGACGCGGTCGGTAATCCGGGCAAAACTCGGGCGGGTGGCGACGGTTTGCATTTTCCCCGCCAGCACGGCGTAGCCGGTCAGGATAAAGAACTCCGGAATAATCGAACCGGCCGCCAGCCAGATCATTTGCAACGGTACGTTGGCGGCGGGATTGAGAAATTGCGGCAAGATGGCGATGAAAAAAATCAGCGCCTTGGGATTGGCCAGTTGCAAAGTCAGGCCGCTGAACCAGATTTTCCAGCCGGAGGCGTTGCGGCTATCCAGTTTGGAGGCGGTAATCGGCGAAGGCCGGCCAAAGATTGCGGACAAACCCAGATAAGCCAGGTAAGCCACGCCCAGCCATTTGACCACGCTGAACAAGGTATGCGAGGCGACGATCAAGGCGCCCAGGCCGGTCGCGGAAATGGTGAAATAAATCGCATTGGCGGTGAGTATGCCCAGAATGGCGAAAATCGCCTTCTTCCAGCCAACCGTGATGCCGTAGGCAACCACCAGCATGACCGCCGGCCCCGGCGACGCCGACAGCGCAAATTCCGTCAATACGAATAAGAAAAAATTGTGAAAGTCCATAAGCTCTGATCAGTCCGTAGTTTTGCGCGCCTTGTGTGGCGCTCTTGAAAATGCCAGATCGTATAACCAGTTCGGCAACAGCCGCAGCAATTTGGCGACCATCCCCATCTGCCACGGGATCACCTGATAGCTGCTGCCGCGCGCAACCGCAGCGCCGGCTTTGGCGGCGAACTGCCGCACCGGCATCAGGAACGGCATCTTGTAGCGATTGATCTGGGTCATGGGGGTGTCGATATAACCTGGAACGATGGTGACCACCTTGATGCCGCTGGCGCGCAATTCCACCCTGAGCGATTCGCAGTAAGCGATCAGCGCCGCCTTCGAGCCGCTGTAGGCGCCTGCCCCAGGCAAGCCGCGAATCCCGGCCACGCTGCCGACTCCGACCAGCCGTAAATCGGTTTGCCCGGCTTTGGCCTGCCGTTTCATGGTGGCGATAAACGGCGTAAAAGTGGCAACCGTCGCCAGCACATTGGTGGCAAAGACTTGTTCGAACACGGGCTGGTCTTCTGCATGTTCGGTCAAAGTGCCGTGCGAAATCCCGGCACTGGCGATCACCACATCGACGCCATCTCCAGCCGCGATGAAATCTTCGGCGGCAGCGGTCAGTGCGGCGTGATCGTTGACATCCAGCGCATACAGGCGATGCCGTTCCGGATGCGGCAAGCCTGCCAGCAACTGCTCCAGCACTGCCTGGCGCCTGGCCACCAGCCCCAGCGTTGCACCCTGCTCCGCATAGTATTGCGCGAGGGCGGCGCCGATGCCGCTGGAAGCGCCGGTGATGAATACACGTTTCATGGAAGCGCTCAATCTGAATTTAGCCAAACCGCGATAAAAAAGCCCGCCCTCTTGCGAGTGGCGGACTTTTCAACGTCTGCTAGCGGCTGACCGTGGCGGTCAGCTCATCTATTTTGCTTATTTCTTACTTACTTCTTGGCGGTTGTCACCGGCGCTGCTGTCTTGCCCTTTTCCGCAGCAGCCTTGGCTACCAGGCCATCCATCACTTGCAGGGTCGACTTGAACAAAGCCGGTTCGTTATCGCCGGCGCCAGGCGTAGCGCCGACTATCGATGGCGAAGTCACGTAACGACCGTCAACCACCAGCATCGGCACGCCGTCCACCTTGTAAGCATTTTGCAGCTGGGCGGCGCGGGTCACTTTGGTTTGCACAGCGAATGAATTGTAGATATCCAGAAACTTGGCTTTATCGAGACCTTGCTTGACCGCGAAATCGATGACGGCGTCATCTTTATCCAGCCGCTGGCGTTGCACGTGGATCGCGTTAAAGACCTTCTTGTGCATCTCGGGCAGCTTGCCCATGGCTTCCAGCGTGTAGTACAGCTTTTTCTGCGGCAAATAGGGTGATTTTGCCTGCGGGTCCGGGTGCACAGGATCGATAGAGAAGTCGACCGGCACGCGTTTCACAGAGATCTTGTCGCCTTGTTTTGCGATCCAGTCTTCCAACGCAGGTTCGAGCGCATTGCAATGCGGGCAGAAATATCCAAAAAATTCTGTCACTTCGACTTTTTTCCCCAGCCAGGAATCGGTCGGCTGTGGATTGTCGAGAACTTTGTATTCTGTGCCGGCGACCGGATTAGCCGGCGATGCGCCTGCGCTGGCGGCAACCAGGCCGAAACTCAGACTAAGACCAGCGACAGCCAAGGCTTTTTGAAAAAAACGCATGAGATATCCTATCGAAATGAAAAATGTTTGATTTTTTACCTACGCAGCAGGACATACTGCCAGGGGTCTTTTATTTCGCAGCCCGCACCACTGCTGCATTAACGCCGTTATCTGACAACTTCCCGCGTATCCGGTTCATTGTTTCCAACTGATTAAACGGTCCCACCCGTACCCGATACAAGGAACCGGTATCGGCCTGGCGTTCGCTGATCTTCGCCTCGAAACCCATCAAAGCCAGTCTGGCCTTGGCGCTTTCGGCTTCAGCCTGCTCGCGGAAGGCGCCGACCTGCAGGAAATAAATCCAGTTATCGTCGGCAGCTGCAGCTTTGGTTTTGGCTTCGGCGATATCGCCGGCCACTTTCTTGGTCTTGTCGGCGATGGATTTGTCGACGATAGGGGCCGGCTTGTCCTGCGCTTTGGCGACCAGGGCGTCCAGCTTTTTCTCGGCGGCCGCGGTTGGCGGAGCACCTTCTGCTGTCGGCGCCGGCGGGGCAAACGCCTTGGCGGCTTCCTTCGCCGCATCCTTGTTACCGTAGAGCGATTTGTTCGGATCCGGCAACTGATCGGCGTTAGATGGCGCAGTCGCTGGCGATGCTGGCGCCGCAGCGGTTGGCGCGGTGATGGCGTCCGGCGCTTTGTCGGCTTTTGCAGTCTTGTTGGTAAAAGGTGTCGGCGTCTTGGTAATCATGATCGCCACCACGACGGCAATCGCCAATCCGATGATCAGGCCGAAAATCAGGCCCAGTAAGGTACCGCCAGCTTGCTTGTTGTTAAG
Organism: Collimonas silvisoli; assembly: GCF_018305005.1. Classification (GTDB taxonomy): domain Bacteria; phylum Pseudomonadota; class Gammaproteobacteria; order Burkholderiales; family Burkholderiaceae_D; genus Collimonas; species Collimonas silvisoli. Next base: position 11,987 of record NZ_JAGQEG010000051.1, on the reverse strand, counting down.
TTTGCTCATACTTCCCCAATGACATCCTGGTTACTGGCCGTCTCTGGCGGCTACCGCCAGAGATCGCCGATTCTAGATTCGCATTACATATGATCACATACGGGCAGGGGCCGATACGCCGATCAGCGCCAAGCCGTTGCGCAATACCTGGCGGGTTGCGTACATCAAGGCAAGGCGCGCCATCTTGAGCGCCTCATCGTCCACCAAGACCCGCTCAGCATTGTAGTAGCTATGCAGCTCGCCCGCCAAATCGCGCAGATAAAACGCGACCTGATGCGGCCCCAGCTCTTCCAGCGCATGCTGCAGCATATCCGGATATTCGGCCAGCTTGGCCAGCAGGCTGGCCTCGCGCGGTGCGGTCAGCGGGCTCAGGTCGACCGTGCTCAGGCAGGCTTCGTCGCCGGTCCATTGCGCCAGCACCGAACAGATGCGGGCATGGGCGTACTGTACGTAATAGACCGGATTTTCGTCGGATTTGGCCAGCGCCAGATCGACATCGAACACAAATTCGGTATCGGCCTTGCGCGAAATCAGGAAAAAGCGCACGGCGTCGCGGCCGCGGGTCAGATCGCGCGGGCTGTCCGGCGCACCATCCGCCGCAGCGCTGTCTTCACCAGCCGACCATTCGATCAGGTCGCGCAGCGTGACGTAGGAACCGGCGCGCTTGGAAATCTTCACTTCCTCGCCGTGCTTCATCACGGTCACCATCTTGTGCAGCACGTAGTCGGGATAGCCTTGCGGAATCCCCAGGTTGACGGCTTGCAGGCCGGCGCGCACCCGCGCGATCGTGCCATGGTGGTCGCTGCCCTGGACATTGATGACCTTGCCAAAACCGCGCTGCCATTTAACGATGTGGTAGGCAACGTCGGGCACGAAGTAGGTGTAAGTGCCGTCGGTCTTCTTCATCACGCGGTCTTTGTCGTCGCCGTAGTCGGTGGTGCGCAGCCACAATGCGCCATCCAGTTCATAGGTAACGCCGGCAGCGATCAATGCCTCGACTGCGGCATTGACCTTGCCGTCCTTGTACAGCGACGTTTCCAGATAATAGTTGTCGAATTTGACGCCGAAGGCCTGCAAATCCAGATCCTGCTCACGGCGCAGGTAGGCAACGGCGAATTTGCGGATCGACTCGACATCGCCGATGTCGCCGCTGGCGGTGACCGGTTCGCCATCGCTGGCGGCTACCGTCTTCCTGGCCAGGAAATCCTGTGCAATATCGGCAATATAATCGCCGTTGTAGGCGCTCTCCGGCCATGCGGCGTCGCCCGGCTTGAAGCCGTTGGCACGGGCCTGGACCGAAGTCGCCAGGGTAGCGATCTGAACCCCGGCGTCGTTGTAGTAAAACTCGCGGATGACATCGAAACCTTGTATCTCGAACAGGGCCGACATGGCGTCGCCCAGCGCGCCCTGGCGGCCATGCCCCACATGCAAAGGCCCGGTCGGATTGGCGGAAACAAACTCGACCAGCACTTTTTTACCGGCGCCGAGCTGGCTCTTGCCGTAGTCAGCCGCCTCTTGCAGCACAGTCTTGACCACTTGCTGCTTGGCCGCCGCGGTCAGGCGCAGGTTGATAAAACCGGGGCCGGCGATTTCCGCGGTTTCGATCAGATTGCCATGCTCGGCGCCTGCCAGCACGGCGGCTACCAGAGCTTGCGCCAGTTCACGCGGATTTTTTTTCAGCGGCTTGGCCAGTTGCATGGCGATATTGCAGGCGACGTCGCCGTGCGAAGGATCGCGTGGACGCTCCAGCGTCACCGTCGGCAGCAGCTCGGTGCCGGCAATAATCGGCTGCAAGGCAGCGTTGAAAAGGTCGATGATCTGTTGTTTCTGTGGTGCAAGCATAGGATAGGTAGTCAGTTATACGGAGGCCGTACTGGATTAATGCGAAAAATCTATGAAACCGTTCAATCTCTTGGACGGCGTCAAGGCAGCCATGATTATTGCCGATTATACCGGCTTGGCGGGGCAATCTTCACCCGGTTTGCCCGGGCAGAGCACGACGTCCCGCAAATCCGGCCGCACTCTGCAAGCATCAAAAACTGCTGCTAATATGCAACACCTTGGCCGGAGCGCTTCTGACATACTTCCGACCGTACCGATTTTGCCTTGCTTATTTATATACAGGAATCTTCATGACCCAGTCCACGCCACGCGTAGCCGATCATCCGGCCCATCCGCAATTCCTCAGCCGCTGGTCGCCACGCGCCTATGCCAATGACCAAATCTCCGAGCAAGAATTGCTGACCGTCCTGGAAGCGGCACGCTGGGCGCCATCGTCCTACAATTCGCAACCTTGGCGTTTCGTCTTCGCGCGGCGCGGCACACCGCACTGGACCAAGCTGCTGGGCCTGCTCAACGACTTCAACCGCAGCTGGGCGGAAAACGCAGCGGCGCTGGTGATCGTTTTGTCGAAAACCACCTTTGCGCCACCGGGCAGCAGCGAAGAATTGCCGGCGCCAACCCACTCGTTCGACGCCGGTTCAGCCTGGGGTTACCTGGCGCTGCAAGCCAGCTTGTCCGGCTGGCACGCACACGGCATGGCTGGCTTCGACAAGGAAAAAACCCGCACCGAGCTGGGCGTACCGGCCAATTTCGCGATTGAAGCCGCAGTCGCCATCGGCAAGATCGGCGATAAAGCCATGTTGCCGGAAGGTTTGCGCGCCAAGGAAGAACCAAGCCCGCGCTTGCCTTTGCAAGCCTTGGTTTCTGAAGGAACTTTCAAAGCCTAAGAACTTTGTGGGTTTGACCCGCTTTTTTGCGGGTCGCCAAATTTAATGCGGGTTAACAGTGAGCGCTGTTAACCCGCATTTTTATTTACTTTGCCAGTTCACCAGCACAATCCCGCTCAACACCAGCAAGGCGCCGAATACAAACGGCAAGCCAACCGGATCATCCAGCAGCAGCACGCCGAAACTGACGCCGAACAAAGGCGTCAGGAAGGAAAACACGGTCAGCCGCGAAGCCAGGTAGCGGCGCAACATCCAGAACCAGGCCAGGAAGCTGCCGAAAGCGACGATCAAGGACTGGAACACCAGGCTCACCCACATGATGCCGCTCAACGGCGCGACTTCGGTCTGCCCCGAGACCAGGGCCACCAATGGCAGCGTCAGTGCGGCAACCGCCAGTTGGTACCACAAAGTCATGCTGGGCGCGGTATTGGTGAGGACGCTGCGCTTGATCATGATGGTGGTGGCGGCCCAGAATACGGCGGCCAGCACTCCCAGCGCATCGCCGATCAAGCTCCGGTTGAAGCCTGAGCCAGCTTCAAAGCCGCCGGCAAACGCCACCGCAATCCCGGCAAATGCAGCGCTCACCCCCAGCCATTGGGTGACGCCGAAACGCTCGCCCGGCACCAGCCAGTGCAGGCCCAGCACAGTGAAAATCGGCGCGGTGTAGACGAATACCGAGATGTGCGAAGCCGTGGTGTAGTTCAAGCCGACCGAGACGCACAGGAATTCCCCGGCAAACAGCAAACCGGTCGCCAGGCCTGGCCAGAAGGTGCCGTCGGTCAGGGAAAATTTACTGCCGCGCCACCACATCAGGCCGCTCACCAGCAGCGCCGCCACAGCCGAACGCAGGCCGTTTTGCAAAATCGGCGAGATGCTCGGCGCCGCCACTTTGATTGCTACTTGTTGCAAGCCCCAGCACAGGCACAGGATTAACATCAGGCTCATGGCCAAACCGTCCAGCGGTTTGCGAGTAACAGGCATTTTTTCAGTCTTTCAGAGACGGGGATTGTTTGTCATAAATGTCATTTTACTCAGCGCTGATTTATCCCTATCATCAGCGGGATTGGGCAATCGCCTAGTGTAAAAATCCGAATGCAGATTGCCAGGAGTATGCTTGAAAGTGGTCACTTTTGCATTACCGGCAGTAAACCTATAACGGCCGGAGCCTATTATTCATAAGCCAGAAAATGTGCCGCCTTTGGGCGCTGCCGCCAAACTGCCGCGCCCCCGCAAATTATTGCTGCTAAGCGTATCCGCCGGGGCCGGCCACATGCGCGCCGCCGAGGCGCTCAAAGCCTACGCCGCCGCCGAATTCCCGGATGCCGAAGCGATCCATCTGGATGCGATGGATTTTGTGCCGGCCGGATTTCGTGCGGTATATACCGATTTTTATCTGCATCTGGTAAACCGCCATCCCGCGCTGTGGGGCTATGTCTACCAAAAAAGCGACAAGGCGTTGAGCAGTTCGCCGACCCAGAAACTGCGGCGCGCAATCGAACGCATCAGCACCCGTCCCTTGCGCACTGCGATCCGGGCGGCGGCGCCGGACGCCATCATCTGCACCCACTTCCTGCCGGCTGAACTGCTGGCGCGCGAAATCGGCAAGCAGCGGGTGGTCTGCCCGGTGTGGGTGCAAGTCACGGATTTCGATTTGCACAGCATGTGGCTGCAACCGCTGATGCGGGGCTATTTTGCCGCCACCGAAGAAATCGCTTACCGCATGCGGGCGCGCGGGCTGGCGGCCGACGCTGTGCACGTCACCGGGATCCCGATCATGCCGGGGTTCGGACACAGCCTGCAACGCCGGCAATGCGCACAGCAATTCGGCCTGGACCCGGAGCGCAAGATTATCTTGATGATGTCGGGCGGCGCCGGCATCGGCGATCTCGATAAAACCGTGCAACGGCTGCTGGCGTTGCCCGATGATTTCCAGCTGCTGGCGCTGGCGGGTAAAAACGCCACGCTGCTGAACAATCTGCAGCAACTGGCGGCGGCCCAGCCGGGCCGCTTGTTTCCCTTCGGTTTTACCAACCAGGTGGAACAGTTGATGGCTTGCGCCGATCTGGCGATCACCAAGCCTGGCGGCCTGACCACCTCCGAATGCCTGGCGATGGGCGTGCCGATGATTATCCACTCGCCGATCCCGGGCCAGGAAGAACGCAACGCCGACTATCTGCTGGAACAAGGCGCAGCGCTGAAGGCGATCGACCTGACCGCGCTAGCGTTCCGGGTCCAGCAACTGCTGCAGCAACCGCAACAGCTGCAAGCCTTGCGGCAGCGCAGCCTCGCGCTGGGGCGCCCGCACGCCGGCCGCGCCGTATTGAAAACCGTCCTCGGCAAACTCGATTCTCAAGTCAATTCTCAATTTCATTCGCCATCCACATGACCGCCACTACACCCGCAACTACTGCATATCGCCGCCTGTTCGGCATGTTGTTCTGGGCCATTCTTACTGCCTTCTTCTTCGCCAATGTCGAAATCCAGATCGAGGGCGCCGCCGGTTGGGCCGCCAACTTGCCGACCTGGCGCATCGAACAGCATTGGCTGCTCGACATCTTCTGGGGCGGCCGCGTCATGACCGGTTACCACGCCTGGATTTTCCCCTTCATCGCCCTGATGTTTCACTATCCCATCTGGTTCAACGGCAGTTGGGACTGGCGTGGCGAATGCCGCATCATGGCCTCCATCATGGTGTTCTGGATCAGCGAGGACTGGCTGTGGTTTGTCCTCAACCCGGCTTACGGCCTGGCGCGCTTCAATCCGGTCGATGTGCCGTGGCACAAGCATTGGCTGGGCGCGGTGCCGACCGACTACTGGATTTATTCGATAGCAGCGATCGTGCTGCTGTGGCTGGCGGAGCGCAAGCCGCGCCCGGCATGCGTTGCGCTTAGCCAGAGTTAACAATATGTGAATCTCTGGTTCTGTATAGAAGTAGAGATTCACATATGTGTTGTAAAAAAAATGGGAACTTGGTAAATTGCGGGCCCTTCCCAAGTTTGAAATGTTGTTAATGCTGATTAAAAAAAGTGCAAAAAACGCGTCTCCCTCGAAAAAAAATACGTCTCTCCTGAAAAAAAACGCGCCTCTCTCGCAAAAAAATGCGTCTCTCCCGTCAGAAAACGGGCCTGATCCGCGCTTGCCGCGCTATCTGCAAGTCCGTGACGATCTGCTGCAAAGGATCACTTTGCGTAGCTGGGCGGCTGATGAAGCGCTGCCATCCGAGGACAAGCTGGCCGCCGAATATGAAATTGCGGTCGGCACCATGCGCAAGGTGCTGGACGCTCTGGTCACCGATGGCGTCGTCGAGCGCGTGCGCGGACGCGGGACATTTGTCGCGCGCGCTGCCGAACGCTCTTCGATGCTGCGTTTCGTGCGTATCCATGGCAAGGTTAAAAGCCAGCTGCCGACCGCTCACATCCGTTCGATGACGACCGCTATACCTCCCGCTGCGGTAGCGGACAAACTCAAGCTCAAGCCGCGCGACAAGGCGCTATATCTGCACCGCACCCGTTCTTTGAACGATGAAATCGTTCTGTCAGAACATATCTGGCTGCCGCTGGCGCGCTTCAGGAAGCTGCAGAAATATCTTAAAAGCAATTCGCCGCCATTCCTGTATCCCGTCTATGAGAGCGAATGCGATGTGCTGGTCTCCCGCGCCATCGATGACTTGACGGCAAAGCCCTTGAACCGGGCCAATGCTTCCGTGTTCAAGCTGAAAACCAAGACCGTGGCGATCTGCGTCGAGCGGCTGATGCTGGATCACGCCGGCGAACCGGTCGAATGGCGCACTTCCTTCGTGCCGGCGGAGCGCTTCCAGCACTCAGCCGAAATCCTCTAGCAGCAGGAGCAGGGGACAAACCCGCTGCACACCATCCTCGCTGGCTGTCGATTCACGACGTATTCCTTCATCTCGTCGCATCCCGCTTCTCCTGTCTCTGCGGCGCCCAGATAATCGCCGCAGATCACTCAACGGGAGAAATACATGTTTATGCAAATCATTTCGCACACGCCAATCTGGGTCTGGGCGCTGCTGGCGTTCCTGATCTACCGCGGCATCCTGGCCAGCGTCGACCGCGAAGTGACGCTCAAAAAACTATCCATCATTCCGCTGATAATGCTGGCGCTGTCCTGGCAGGGCGTGTCGACCGTGTTCGGCGTCACGCCGTTGCCCATGCTGTGCTGGCTGCTGGCGGCCGCCGCCGCGGCGACGCTGAACTGGCGCCTGTTCCGGAAGGAGCGCGTGATTGCCTATCCGGAACGCGGCGTGGTGTTCCAGCGCGGCAGCTGGCTGCCGTTGATGCTGATGATGGGGATTTTCCTGACCAAATATACGGTTGGCGTGACGCTGGCGATGCATCCCGGGCTGGCGCACGACGCCGCATTTACGGCCGCTGTCTGTGCGCTCTACGGCGTCTTCAACGGCATGTTCATCGGCCGCCTGCTGCGCGTCGTCAGCCTTTACCGTAGTGCTCAGCCGGCGCAGGGCGCCTATAGCGGTCCGTTGAACAGCTAGGTGCAAAAAAAATGCCGACCGGCGGACCGATCGGCAGCAACATCCCCCATAGGACGCTTGATTTTTAAGCCACTAGCAGCAGCGTCCAACCCGGCCATTGCCGCCGTAACGGGCTTCCTGCCGTTCCTTGAAAAACTCTTCGTAGCTCATCATCGGCTCGCCTGGATGGGTGTTTTCCATATGCGTCACATAAGTGCCGTACTCAGGCAGACCCACCATCAGCCGCATGGTTTGCCCGAGGTAGCGTCCGGCTTTCGATAGTTCTTCCAGCATGAGCGACCTTTCAGGCTGACGGCAAAGCACTCGCCGGCAACGATTCGAACGGCGTTTCCTTGGCGCTCGGCCGGTTGGCGGCGCGCGCCGCCAGCACAGTCTTGACGCCAAAACCGAGAATGCTCAACAGCACCAGGATAAAGAAACCGGCCAGACCTGCATCCAGGTAATCGTTGAAGATCACCTGCTGCATCTGCGCGATCGATTTCGCCGGCGCCAGCAATTTGCCGTCTGCGAGCGCGGCCTGATACTTGCTGGCATGGGCCAGGAAACCGACGCGCGGATTGGCGTCGAATATTTTTTGCCAGCCGGCAGTCAGGGTGCAGATCAGGATCCAGATAGTCGGCACGATGGTGACCCAGGCAAAGCGGTCGCGTTTCATCTTGAACAGCACGCAAGTCGCCAGAATCAGCGCGATTCCCGCCAGCATCTGGTTGGAAATGCCGAACAAGGGCCATAAGGTATTGATGCCGCCGAGCGGATCGACCACGCCTTGATACAGGAAATAGCCCCAGCCGGCGACACACAGGGCGGTCGCGATCAAGCTGGCCGGCAGTGATTCGGTCTTGCGCATCGATGGCACAAAAGTACCCAGCAAATCCTGCAGCATGAAACGGCCGGCGCGGGTTCCGGCATCCACCGCGGTCAGGATGAACAAGGCTTCGAACAGGATCGCGAAGTGATACCAGAACGCCATCATCGCTTTGCCGCCGCCTACGCTCGACAAGATATGCGCCATGCCGACTGCCAGCGTCGGTGCGCCGCCGGCGCGGGAAATGATGCTGTGCTCGCCGACATCCTTGGCCACCTGGGTCAGCATTTCCGGCGTCACGTAAAAGCCCCATTGCGAGACGGCGTGCGCTGCCGTATCGACGGTGCTGCCGATCAAGGCGGCCGGGCTGTTCATTGCAAAGTACACGCCCGGTTCAATGCAGGACGCCGCGATCAGCGCCATGATGGCGACAAACGATTCCATCAGCATCGCGCCGTAGCCGATGAAGCGCGCATGGCGCTCGTTCTCCAGCAATTTCGGCGTGGTGCCGGAAGCGATCAGGGCGTGGAAACCGGATACCGCACCGCAGGCGATGGTGATGAACAGGAAGGGGAACAAGCTGCCCGACCAGACCGGGCCGGAGCCGTCCATGAACTGCGTGAACGCCGGCATTTTCAGTTCCGGCGCGACAAACACGATGCCCAGCGCAAGGCCGACGATGGTGCCGATCTTGAGGAAAGTAGAGAGATAGTCGCGCGGCGCCAGCAACAGCCAGACCGGCAGCACCGAGGCGATGAAACCATAGCCGATCAGCAACCAGGTCAATTCCTTGCCGGTGAAAGTGAACATGGCGCTCAATACCGGATGCTCTTGCACGTACTGGCCGCCGACAATCGCCAGCATCAACAGCACAAAGCCGATCACCGATATCTCGCCGATCCGCCCCGGCCGCAAATAACGGGTATATACACCCATGAACAAGGCGATCGGGATGGTCACCGCCACCGTGAAAGTGCCCCAGGGCGATTCCGCCAATGCCTTGACAACGATCAACGCCAGCACCGCCAGGATGATCACCATGATCATGAAAGTGCCGAACAGAGCAATCACGCCCGGCACCGGCCCCAGCTCGGACTTGATCAAATCGCCCAGCGAACGGCCGTCGCGGCGGGTGGAGATGAACAACACCATCAGATCCTGCACCGCACCGGCAAACACCACGCCGGCCAGAATCCACAGCATGCCCGGCAGATAACCCATCTGCGCCGCCAGCACCGGCCCCACCAGCGGGCCAGCGCCGGCAATCGCCGCAAAGTGATGGCCGAACAAAACGTTCTTGTTGGTCGGTACATAATCCAGCCCGTCGTTGTACTTATAGGCGGGCGTCATGCGGGTGGCGTCCAGGCCCAGCACCTTGTCGGAAATATACAGGCTGTAGAAGCGGTAGGCGATCAGATAGACGCAGACAGCGGCAATCACGATCCAGATGGCGCTGATGGATTCGCCGCGCTGCAGGCCGATATAGCCAAACGCGAATGCACCGAGCAGGGCCAGCGCAAGCCAGCCCATTTTTGAAAATAGACGATTCATTGTTCTCCTCCCAGGCGGGAATGAATGTTGTGGAATATTATTTTTATTAGGCGGTAGACCGCGCCACCGCAGCACTTAGGCCGCGGCCAAAGTATTTGGCATATGCGGTATCAGGACAAGCGCGGTACTACGCAAGGGTTTTGCGTAATACTACGTAGTCGTAATTGAAAGCAACTCGTTCTAGCTGGAGGTTTTTTATAGAATCGGCGGCGATTCCGGGTAAAGTAGCGCCATGAAATTACGGCAGAAAATCATCTTCCTGGCCATCGTCCCCTTGATTCTGGCGCTGTGTGCGATCGCCCTGGCGGTGCGCCACCAGGCCATTTCGCTCGGCCAGCAGCAACGGGCGACGATCCAGGCCGCCTATCTGGCCAGCAAGGAAGCCGAGCTGAAACACTATGTCGCGCTGGCCACCCGTTCGATTGCCCATCTGTACGATTCCGGCCGCAACGACCAGGCCACGCTGGACGAGGCTAAGGCGATCCTGGCCAAGCTTTCTTATGGCGACGACGGTTATTTCTTTATCTACGACATGCAGGGCAAGAACCTGATGCATCCGCGCCAGCCGGAACTGGTCGGGCGCGATCTGTGGGATATGAAAGACGCCAACGGCAGCCTCACCATCCAGCATCTGATAGAACGCGCCAGGAGCGGCGGCGGTTTTGAGCGCTATCTGTGGGAAAAGCCGTCCAGCCACCATGTCGCGCCCAAGCTGGGTTATGTGGCGGCGCTGCCCAATTGGGGCTGGATGCTGGGCACCGGCATTTATCTGGACGATGTCGACGAAGCGCTGAACCAGATCGACGCCCAGGTATCCGGCAATATCCGCAACACCATGTGGTGGATTGCCGGCATTGCGATCCTGAGCGCGCTGGTGGTGGGCATGTCGGGACTGGTGTTGAATATCAGCGAACATCGGGTGGCTGACGCCAAGCTGAAAGTCCTGGCGCAGCGCGTGGTGCGTTCGCAGGAAGAGGAAAGGGCCAGATTGTCGCGCGACCTGCACGACGGCATCAGCCAGTGGCTGGTGTCGATAAAATTGCAAATCGAAGCGGGCATCGCCAAACTCGATAGCGGGCCGCAGCAGACCGCCGCCGCACGCGCAACTTTCGAGCGCACCGCCGGCCAGCTGAACGACGTGCTGGGCGAAGTACGCCGCATTTCGCACGATTTGCGGCCGGCGATTCTGGATGACCTCGGCCTGGCGGCGGCGCTAGCCCACCTGACCCACGAGTGGCTGGAACACGCCGGCATTCCTATCGAATTCCGGCACAGCGGCAGCACCGACGGCATGCCGGCGGTCGCCAATACGGTGTTGTTCCGCATCGCCCAGGAAGCCTTGACCAACATCGCCCGCCACGCTCAGGCGACGCAGATCGAAGTGCTGTTGCAAGGCGATGCGCAAGCGATTACCCTGACCGTGCACGACAACGGCGTCGGTTTCGATGTCGATCAGATCGACGGCAATCCGAAACACGGCATCGGCCTGCGCAATATGGTCGAACGGCTGGAAGCAGTCGGCGGCAATCTGAAAGTCAGTTCGTCAGCGGCCGGCACCACGGTGCTGGCTACCATTCCCCATACTTCCTATGCCTGAAACAATTACCAAAATCATGCTGGTCGACGATCACCCTTTGGTGCGCGACGGCTTGCGCGCGCGGCTCGAAGCCGTGCCGGCATTCGCCATCGTGGCTGAAGCCGGCAGCGCCGACGAAGCCTTGCAGCGCGCCGAACAGCAGCCGATCGACTTGATCCTGATGGATATCAATCTGCGCGGCAGCATCAACGGCATCGACCTGACCGCACGCTTTCATGTCAGCTTCCCCGAAATCGCGGTGCTGATCCTCAGCATGCACGACAAGACCGAATACCTGATGCAATCGGTGCAGGCCGGCGCCCGCGGTTATGTGCTGAAAGATGCGCCCGGCAAGGACATCGTGCAGGCGATAGAGACGGTGATTTCCGGCGGCATGTACTACAGCGCGGCGCTGGCGCAAAAACTGGCGCGGCCGATGACGCCGGGGCAGTTGCTGACGGCACGCGAGCGCCAGGTATTGCAACACATCGCGAATGGCGAATCGAACAAGCAGATTGCGCGTGAACTGGATTTGAGCGTGCGCACCGTGGAGACCCACAGGCTGAATATCAAGCGCAAACTGGATATCGATGGCCAGGCCGAGCTGATCAAGTTCGCGGTGGAGAATAATTTCCGCTGAAGCGATGGTTACCCAGGGCCTGCTAGCAATTGATTTGTGAGTGCGAACGCGCGGCAGGCGTTGCGTGCCTAGGCGCAACGACGCGACGTGGCGGTGCCACGGCAAGGAGCTGCAACAACGGCATGCGACGCCTGCAGCCGTTCCCGAAGGGTTCCAACCAAAACGTGCGCTGG
>NZ_JAGQEG010000050.1 GCF_018305005.1 Collimonas silvisoli | reverse complement strand
CTGCAGTTTTTTTGGTTCGACGCACTTCATCCACCCAAATATGGATTTTGATATGCGGAAAGGCTTGTGCAAACGCCTGGAAACAATTTTGCAGATAGGTAAAATCGCCGAGAGCAAGATGCGCGATGAACAAGACTTTATCTGCTTTTTTTAATATTTCGGCCGGAACGAGTTGTGCGGTCATGGGATTTGCTTATAGATGATATTTTCAGATGAGGTAGACGGCGATCTCGGGTACGGGGCCCAAGATCTCCCTCGCACTACATCTCTACATTCACCGCGTCCTTGGAAAACTGGAGGTGATATAAATTTGCGTATGCGCCCTGCTTGCACAGCAATTCATCGTGGCTGCCGATTTCAACAATGCTGCCATTCGAGAGCACGACGATGCGGCTGGCGCGCTCGATGGTTGACAGTCTGTGCGCGATCACGAAAGTGGTGCGGCCCTGCATCAGCTGGTCGAGCGCTGCCTGCACCGCCCGTTCCGACTCGGTATCGAGTGCCGAAGTCGCCTCGTCCAGAATCAGGATAGGCGCATCCTTGTAGATAGCGCGTGCCATTGCCAGCCGCTGTCGCTGCCCACCAGACAAACGCGAACCGTTATCGCCGATTTGCGTTTCATACCCCGCAGGCAAAGCGGCGATCATCTCGCTCAGATGAGCTGCCTTGGCAGCAGCTTCAATCCGCTTGCGATCCGGCGTGCTGTCGCCATAGGCGATATTGGCAGCGATCGTGTCGTTGAATAGCACGACATTCTGGCTGACCATGGCTATCTGGGCCCGCAAGCTATTCAAGGATATGTCCTCGATAGGCAAGTCATCCAGCAGAATACGGCCTTCGGTCACCGAATAAAATCCGGGAATCAAATTCACCAGAGTGGATTTCCCGCCGCCCGACATCCCCACAAAGGCAATGGTTTCACCGGGCTTGACGTCCAGGTTGATGCCTTTTAACGCAGGCTTGTCCTGCCCCGGATATGAAAAACCGACATCGGAAAATTCGATTTTCCCGCTTGCACGATGGTCCAGTTGTACGCCGCCGGTGCGCTCGACCGGGCTATCGATCAACTTAAACACTGCTTCTGCCGCAGCCATGCCGCGCTGCAGCGGGCCATTCACTTCTGCCAGCTGCTTGAGGGGTACTTGCAAGGCGATCATCGCCGCCAGAAATGACACGAAATCGCCTGCGGTAAGCTGTGCATGACTTGCTTGCACCAACCCCATCGTGATCATCGCCGACATCGCGCAAGCCATCATGATTTGGGTGACCGGCACGGTGGCGGCAAAGGTGCTGGTCATACGCATGCTGTAGTGGCGTATATGCTCGGCTGATTCTTCGAATCGCTTCCGCTCATAAGTCTCGCCGCCAAACACCTTGATGACCTGCTGGGCGCGCGTGGTTTCTTCAATTACCTGCGTCAATTGTGCGTTGACGTCGAGGGAATCCTTATTCAGTTTTTTCAGACGCTTGGCGGTAGTGCGCACCACCATGATCATCAGAGGCATCAGCACCAGGGCGACAATCGTCAATTTCCAGCTGATAAACAGCATGTAGCCCAACAAACCCGCTACTGTCAGCACGCAACGCACAATCGACGTAAACAACTTGCTGATCATTTCTATGATTTGCTGTACTTCAAACATGATCGAATTGATCACCCGCCCTACCGTATGGGTAGCGTGGAAATCAATCGACACATGCAAGATGCGATTGAACATTTGCTGCCGCAACGTCGTCAGCACCCGGGTAGAGACCCAGTTAGTCATGTAGCTTGTCAAAAAAGTCGAAGCGCCGCGGACGACGAATGCGCCAATCACGGCAAGCGGCACCAGCCACAGCGGAAACGTAGGTTTTTCCACAAAGCCGTTATCCAACAGGATTTTGAAAATGTAAGCTACCAGCGGTTCGGTTGCCGCAGTCACAACCATTCCAAGAAGACCTAGGATCAATCGCTTTTTGTATGGCCGATGCAATAATGCAAGGCGCTTGAAAATTGTTGTATAGGAAAATGCACTCATAAGTCAGTCTGGTTTAAGTTCTTTTTTACGCTTTACTATCAAGGAAAAATCTCCTTTAAGGAAGTAAAGCTAAGTGATACAGAGGCAGAGTCAATTGGCAAAGCGCGACTAAGCTGTACCTTAGTACTCCACGGCGACCGCTTCCTTCCCTATTTTTTCCACCAGAGCCAGCTGCAGGCCGTCACTGGGAGACACTCTCCATTCGTCGCCAAACAATATTTCGCAAGCTACCCCGTCGCCGGTGTAGCGCAGCGTCATCGGCAAACCGCTGTCCGACCGATGCGGCGACAGCATTTCCCTAAGCTGTGCGGCATCGATTTTCTGCGCCGGCGACGCTAGCGACAGCACAATTTGCCGCCCGTAGTGAATCCGCGCAGTGGCAATATCCATCACTTTTTCGGCCGACACCCGCAAGCCGCCGTTAAAGCGATCTTCCGAGACCTTGCCCTGCACCACCAGGAATTCGTCTTCCTTGAAAAACGCCTTGTTCGGTTCGAACTGCTCGTTGTAGACGGTGACGTCGACAGTAGCGCTGCCATCGTCCAGCGTGACAATCATCATTTTTCCTCGCTGCGTCATTTGCGCCCGCAAGCCGGAGATGATTCCCGCCAAGGTCCGCGGCTCGCGCGACGGCTCCAGGCTGCCCAGCGGAGTACGTGCAAAGCGGCGTGCTTCGGCAGCATAAGCATGGAATAAATGACCTGAGAGATAGAAACCCAGGGCGCTTTTTTCTTCTGTCAGCTTTTGCTTGTCAGTCCACGGCGCCGCCTGTACATACTCGATAGGCGCTTCAAGGTCGCTGTCGTCGCCGCCAAACAGGCTGACCTGGTTGGCAGACGCCAGTTTCTGGTCGGCGGCTTCCATGGCGCGCGCCACCGAAGCCAGCAGAATCCCGCGGTCAACCTTGAAACAGTCGAACGCACCGGCGCGTATCAGCGATTCGATGGTGCGGCGATTGATCTGACGTTTATCCACGCGCAGGCAGAAATCGAACAAATCGACGAAAGGTTTTTCCTGGCGCGCGGCGATGATGGCTTCAATCGCATTCTGCCCCGAGCCTTTTACCGCACCCAGTCCATAACGGATGGAAGTAGCTTTTTTACCCGGCTCGCCTTCAGGCGTAAAACGGTAATCCGATAGATTGATGTCGGGCGGCAGCAAGGTCAGCTTGCACACAACCAGCGAGTCTTCCACCAGAATCTTGATCTTTTCGGTGTCGTCCATCGCCAGCGACAAGTTGGCGGCCATGAACGCGGCAGGGTGATGTGCTTTCAGGTAGGCGGTGTGATAGGACAGCAGCGCGTAAGCGGCAGCGTGCGACTTGTTGAAACCGTAGCCCGCAAACTTTTCCATCAAGTCGAAAATCTCGTCGGCCTTGGCCTCGGACAAGCCATCCTTGGCGGCGCCGTCGCGGAAAATCTGGCGATGCTCGGCCATCTCTTCCGCCTTCTTTTTACCCATTGCCCGCCGCAGCAAATCCGCGCCGCCGAGCGAGTAGCCGCCGACCACCTGCGCCATCTGCATCACCTGCTCCTGATACACCATGATGCCGTAGGTTTCCGACAAGATGCCTTCAGTGCGCGGATCTGGATAATCGAAGCGCTCGCCGTGCTTGCGCTTACAGAAATCCGGGATCAGGTCCATCGGGCCCGGACGATACAAGGCCACCAGCGCGATAATGTCTTCAAAGCGGTCGGGCCGCGCATCTTTCAGCATGCCTTGCATGCCGCGGCTTTCCAGCTGGAACACGGCGACCGTTTTGGCGGCGGTCAGCAGTTCATACGATGCGCGGTCGTTGAGCGGCAATTTTTCCAGGCTGAAATCGGCCATCGCAGGATCGAGCTGCTTGATGTAGCGCACTGCGCGATCAAGAATCGTGAGCGTGGTCAAACCCAAGAAGTCGAACTTGACCAGGCCGACCGCTTCGACGTCGTCCTTATCATATTGCGAGACCACACCGGCATCGCCGCCCTGGGTATACAGCGGACAGAAATCGGTCAGCTTGCCAGGCGCGATCAAGACACCACCGGCATGCATGCCGATGTTGCGCGCTATGCCTTCGACTTGCTGCGCCAGGTTAAGCAGCTGCTTGACCTCTTCTTCGTTCTCCAGGCGTTCGGCCAGCATCGGCTCTTCCTGGATGGCGTCGGCAATCGTCACATGCTTGCCCGGCTTGAAGGGTATCAGCTTGGAGATGCCGTCGCAAAAATTGTAGCCAAAATCGAGCACCCGGCCAACGTCGCGGATAGCGCCCTTGGCCGCCATGGTGCCGAAGGTGGCAATCTGCGATACCGCATCCTTGCCGTACAAATCCTTGACGTGCTGGATAACGCGATCGCGGCCTTCCTGGCAAAAGTCGATATCGAAGTCAGGCATCGATACCCGCTCAGGATTCAAGAAACGTTCGAACAGCAAATTGTATTTGAGCGGATCCAGATCGGTGATCTGCAGCGAATACGCGACCAGCGAACCGGCGCCCGAACCCCGTCCCGGTCCAACCGGCACGCCGTTCTGCTTGGCCCAGCGGATAAATTCGGCAACGATCAGGAAGTAACCGGGGAAACCCATCTTGATGATGGTGTCGGTTTCGAATTTCAAGCGGTCCTGATAGCGCTGACGTTGCTGCTCACGCTTGACCTCGTCCGGGAACAGATGCACCAGGCGCAGTTCCAATCCATCTTGCGACTCCCGCACCAGGAAATCGCCGATCGTCATGCCGTCCGGCGTCGGGAAATCCGGCAGCTTGGGCTTGCCCAGTTGCAGCGTCAGGTTGCAACGCTTGGCAATTTCAATCGAATTTTGCAGCGCCGCCGGCATGTCGGCGAACAGCTCGGCCATCTCGGCCTGGGTCTTGAACGATTGCTGGTCATTGAAACGACGCACACGGCGCGCATTGGCCAGCATTTCACCTTCGGCGATACAGGTGCGCGCTTCGTGCGCAATGAATTCTTCTTTGTCCAGGAACTGGATCGGATGGGTCGCCACTACCGGCACGTCGAATTTGGCCGCCAGCGCCACCGCCTGCCGCACATGCGCTTCCATATTGGGCTGGTCGGCACGCTGAATCTCGACATAGAAATTGTCGGGGAAAATAGTCGCCCAGCGTTCGATGCAACGCTCCGCCAAACCCAGATTGCCGTTGTCGATAGCAATCCCGATGTCGCCGAAGTGGGCGCCGGACAAGGCAATCAAGCCGTTGCCGCCGTCCTGGCTATTCAGGTCGGCGAGCCATTCGGCGCGAATTTCAGCGCGGCCGCGATGCAGGTTTTCCAGCCAGGCGCGTGACAGCAGCTCGCATAATTGCAAATAGCCGCCGCGGTTCTTGACCAGCAGCAGCAAGCGCGACGGCTTGTCGCGATCGTCGTCGTTGGTAATCCAGACATCGCAACCGATAATCGGCTTGATGCCTTTGCCACGCGCGGCCTTATAAAATTTGACCATGCCAAACAAATTGGCCAGGTCGGAGATGCCAAGTGCGGCCTGCTGATCCTTGGCTGCGGCTTTCACTACATCGTCGATGCGTACCAAGCCGTCGACAATGGAATACTCGGAGTGGAGGCGGAGATGAATAAATTGCGGTGTCGTCATGGCCGGTATTTTACCCTGAGGCCCTGCCGACTACGGGCAAAATTGGGCAATCCTGCTGTCGGCGTTTATAATACTGAGAAATCAACGACTTACCGAGAAGCAAGCCATGCAGTCCAGCCATCCTTACGTCAATATCGCCGCCTATAAATTCGTCACTTTCATAGACACGGAACAGAAACGTCCTGAATTTCTTGCAATTTGTAAGCAATTACAACTAAAAGGCACGATCTTGCTTACTCCGGAAGGAATCAACCTGTTCCTGGCCGGCATGCGTGAGCAAATCGATCAGTTTCTGGCCTGGCTGCGCGCCGATGAACGGTTTGCCGATCTGGAAGTGAAAGAAAGTTATTCGGAAAAGCAGCCTTTCACCCGCATGCTGGTCAAGCTGAAAGCCGAAATCATCACGATGAAACACCCGTTGATCAAGCCGGAACTGGGCCGCGCCCCTGCGGTGCAAGCCCAGACCTTGAAGCGTTGGCTGGACCAAGGTTACGACGACAACGGCCGGCCGGTGGTGATGCTTGACACCCGCAATGCATTTGAAGTCGATGTCGGCACCTTTGCAAACACGATTGATTACCGCATCGAGAAGTTCAGCGAATTTCCGGCGGTAGTCGCCGCACACAAGGACGAACTGGCCGACAAGACGGTTGTCACTTTCTGCACCGGTGGCATCCGCTGCGAAAAAGCCGCGATTCACATGCAAAACATCGGCTACGACAGCGTCTATCAGCTGGAAGGCGGGATTCTGAAATATTTCGAAGAATGCGGCGGCGCCCACTATGACGGCGATTGTTTCGTGTTCGATTATCGCACCGCACTCAATCCGCAACTGCAGGAGACCGCTACCGTGCAATGCTACGCTTGCCGCGCAGTGGTGACGCCGCGCCAGCAATTGTCGCCGCAGTACGTGGCCGGCAAATCCTGCCCGCATTGCCTGCCGGAAGCAGCGGCGGCGCCAGCAGAAGCTTCGACTGCGTATTAAACGTAGTAAAAATGCAATAAAAAGCCCGCTTGAAATTTCAAGCGGGCTTTTTTTTCTGACTGGATAAGCTCAGTGGAGAGGCCAATTTCAATCCTCGCCCCTCCCCTTCGATTATTTCTTGAATTTCTGCGCCGTCTCTGCAACCCGTTTGCCAAACAATTTGGCTGTTTCGAGATCGCCTGCCGACGGGCTTTCTTCCGGCGACGAATCGGATGGGCTCTGCGCCAACGCGCCAGAGAAACCGCCAACGAAATTCACATCATTGCGTTGCGCCGCCTTGCTGTTCGATGGCATCAAACCGGTGCCAACCCAAACCATGCTGTGCTGCATTGCGAAAGTGATCAGGTAACTCATGGTCGAGCCCTTGTCGCCATTCATCGTGGCCGAATTGGTGAAACCCGCTGCAATCTTGTCTTTCCATTTTTGACCGAACCATTGCTTCGATGAGGTATCGGCAAATTTCTTGAACTGCCAGGAAGCCATCCCCATGTACGTTGGTGTGCCAAAAACAATGGCGTCGGCCGCCTCCAGCGAAGCCCAGGCAGCATCGCTGAGATTGCCTTCGGCATCAATCGCGATCAGTTCAGGAACCGCGCCTGGAGTCCGCAACACGCCAGCGTGTACTGCCTCGGCCTGTTTTTTGGTATGGCCGTAGCCGGAGTGATAAACGACAGCAACTTTAGTCATGACAATGTCCTTCAGACGTAAGAATTCGAAAAAAAAATAAATAACAACTACTAACAGGGGCAAATCAAACAACAATGGTTCGGCCAGTTTTCCGCTATTAATCTTCGGTTCCTATTCGCTAAGGATCAGCCAAGCCAGCGAACGAAAAACTAAAATGAGGGTCAAGCGAAGCATGGATTTCGATCTCGACTCCCCATGATTCGATCATGATATATCCGAAAATTTATTTCACTATAGAAATACGCTATATGAATCAGCTACATTAATCCACTACATTACTCGGCACTATAGACTGAAGGAATTGCGTAAGACAGACCTTAATTTTCGATATATCATTCAATTTATCTGAATGAAATTTTTGCAATATTCCCACTCGCCGAGCCCCGATGAATCTGACGCTGGAAGCTTTACAAGTTCTCGATACGATCGCCCGCAAAGGCAGTTTTGCCGCCGCCGCTGTCGAACTGGATCGCGTTCCGTCAGCACTCACCTACAGTGTGCGCAAGCTGGAAGAAGACTTGGACGTGCTGCTGTTCGACCGCCGCGGCCATCGCGCAAAACTGACCAGCGCCGGCCTGGAATTGCTGACCGAAGGCCGGCATCTATTACTGGCGGCGCAAGAGCTGGAACGACGCGTCAAGCGTGCAGCGACCGGCTGGGAAGTGGAACTGCGCATCGTCCTCGACAGCATCATCCCGTTCGACAGCCTGCTGCCGCTGATCGATGCCTTCGATCGTGAAAATGCCGGCACCCGCCTGCGCATTTCGCACGAGGCATTATCAGGAGTGTGGGAGGCCTTGTTATCGGACCGCGCTGATCTGGCAATTGGCGCGCCGCATAGCGGCCCCGATAGCATTAGCATGAGCAGCGCTTTTCAGATCCGCCAGCTGGGCGTGATTGACTGGGTCTTCGCTGTTGCTCCCGGCCATCCCTTGGCAAACGCGCCAGAACCGCTCACTGCCAACCTGATACAACAATATCGCGCGGTAGCGGTCGGCGACACCGGCCGCACCTTGCCCAGCATTACTTCAGGACTATTGAGCGGACAAGACATTCTGACCGTGCCGTCGATTCCCGCGAAGTTGCAAGCCCAGCTCAGCGGCCTCGGCTGCGGCCATTTGCCGCGCTGGCTGGCGGCCCCTTATATTGCCTCGGGCGCATTGATCGAAAAGCAAACCATCGAAGCCAAACCCAGCGACAAGACGCAAATCGCCTGGCGCACGCCAGTCGTGGGAAAATCTCTCAAATGGTTCATTGCGCAACTCAATGAGCCCGCGACGCAACGCGCGCTGCTTGGATCATCGGCGCCTGCGGTAATGCCACATCATCACGAATCGATCAACAATGTCTAATCAAGCAAGCTATATCGGCCGCTTCGCCCCCTCTCCCACCGGGCCTTTGCACGCCGGCTCACTGGTGGCGGCGATGGCCAGTTATCTGGATGCGAAAGCCAATCACGGCCGCTGGCTGCTGCGGATGGAAGATGTCGACGAAGCTCGCACCGCGGCCGGCGCGGCGGAGTCTATCCTGGCGGATCTGAGAGCACTTGGCATGCATTGGGATGGCGAAGTGGTGTTTCAAAGCCAGCGTACGGCATTGTATGAAGCCGCGTTCGATCGCCTCGGACGATTAGCTTATCCATGCGGTTGCACGCGGCGCGAAATTGTCGATTCCCGCATCTGCGTGGCCGCCGACGGCGCAGCGGTCTATCCCGGCACTTGCCGCACCGGCTTACCGGTCGGCAAGCCGGCCCGCGCCTACCGTCTGCGCGTGCCGGATCCCGGGCATGTCGATGAACTGATTATTTTCGACGATCGCTGGCTTGGCCGCGTGCAGCAGCATCTGGCGATAGAAGTGGGGGATTTCGTGCTGAAACGCGCGGATGGTTTCTGGGCCTACCAACTGGCGGTGGTGGTCGACGATGCCGATCAAGGCGTTACGCATGTGGTGCGAGGCGCCGATTTGCTGGATTCGACTGGGCGTCAGATTTATCTGCAGCGCCAGCTGAAACTGCCGACGCCTCGATACCTGCACGTACCTGTCATCACCAATGCGGATGGCGAAAAACTATCCAAACAGAATGGCGCTCAAGCGATCGATATCAAACAGCCACTGCTTGCGCTGAGCAAGGCTGCCTGGTTCCTGGGATTGGATATCGGCCAAGTCGATAGCGTAGCCACGTTCTGGCCACTGGCTACGACAGCATGGGCGAATCTCGACATGAGTCGCCACGGCTAGACACTACCGCTTTGGCAAGCCACCCAGCAAGGCCGCCAGCTTCACCTTTGGCGGTTTGATGGCGACGCCTGCCGGCGCCACGCTGGATGCTGTCACATCGGCCGCAAGCGTCGGTTCATAAGGTTTGAGGAACCAAGGATCGATTTTTTCCTTGCGCGTGGTTGGCGTCGAGGTATAGGCGCTACGCGTGTGCTGCGTGCTGCGGCCAGATGCAGCGCCACGGCCGTCGCTGCTTCGGTCGCCACGCGCATCGGCGCCGCGTCCGGAACGCTCGCGCTCAGCACTTGCCGGCTTGGCGACAAACCCGGTCAGCTCAGCCCGTACAAATTTATGCTTGATCATCTTTTCGATATCGACCAGCAAGCGTTCATCCTTGTCGGCATACAGGGAAATCGCATCGCCTGACGCGCCGGCGCGGCCGGTACGGCCAATCCGGTGCACATAGTCCTCGGCGTTGTAAGGCAAATCAAAATTGATCACGCATGGCAGTTCGGCGATATCCAGGCCGCGCGCAGCGACATCGGTCGCCACCAGCACTTCGATCTCGCCCTGCTTGAATGCTTCCAGCGCCGCCATGCGCTCATTCTGCGTTTTGTCGCCGTGAATCGCCGATGCCTTGACGCCTTCGCTTTCCAGATGACGAGACAGTTTCGAGGCGCCGATTTTCGTATTGGAAAAAACGATCACCTGCTTCAGATTGCGTTCGCGAATGATGTACGACACCGCCTCTGCCTTGGTTTGCTCATTGACGTGATACATGGTCTGCGTCACGTTATCCGCGGTTGCATTGCTGCGCGCCACCTCGATCGTCACCGGATTCTTGAGGAAAGTGGCCGCCAGCTTTTTGATCTCGCCCGAAAACGTGGCGGAAAACATCAGATTCTGCCGCTCTTTCGGCAACAGATTGATAATGCGCTGCAAATCAGGCAGGAAACCCATGTCCAGCATGCGATCGGCTTCGTCCATCACCAGAATTTGCGTCTGCGACAGGTTCAGCGTCTTTTGCTGCACATGGTCCAGCAGGCGGCCTGGAGTGGCAATCACGATTTCTATGCCTGAACGTAAAGCGGCAGTTTGCGGTGCGATATCGACACCGCCAAACACCACGGTCGAACGCAAGGCGGTATGGCGGCAATAGGCCCGGACATTCTCTGCCACCTGATCGGCCAGCTCGCGCGTAGGCGTCAGAATCAGAGCGCGTACCGGATGCCGTGCTGGCGAGGCGCTGGTGTTGGCATGCGCCAGCAGCAACTGAATGATAGGCAAGGAAAAACCGGCAGTTTTGCCGGTTCCTGTTTGTGCCGCACCCATTACGTCGCGTCCTTGCAATACCACCGGAATCGCTTCCGCCTGAATCGGGGTTGGATGGACATAACCCTGATCGCTCAACGCGCGCAGAATATCCGGGGACAGCCCGAAGTCGGCAAAACGGACGGAGGGTGTGGTTGGCACTGCTGGATCGGCTTGAATCTCGGACTGTATGTCGGACATGGTAGTTGGCGGCCTTCGGTGCAGGATGCACTCAAACAAAGGCACTATTTGCTTTCAATTGAATTCGTGAATTTCGTGTCAGCCCATCGATGACGACCAGTGCTTGCCGGGGCAAGCAACCGCGCCACCATTCGAGCCAAATGATTGTGGCAGCGCCATTACAAGCACCGCAAGCCGGGTTACTACCTTGACATCATTACCGACATGTTTTGTACCACAGTCGCGCATTATACGCCTAGCTGGGAATTTGCTTAGATTAGGCCTTAAGTTCATTCAGCGGCCAGCGTGGCCGTACATTGAAAGCATATGTGCGCTGCGCTGCCTGCGGATTGATCTGCAAGCGCATGGCGCCGGCAAAGGCGATCATTGCGCCGTTATCGGTGCAAAACTCCAGTTCCGGGTAATACACCCGGAACCGCCGCTTGTCGGCTGCAGCGTTGAGGGCGCTGCGCAATTGCTGGTTGGCGCCCACTCCGCCTGCGATCACCAGGCGCTTGAGACCGGTCTGTTTCAATGCCGCCAGGCATTTGGCCAGCAGCACTTCAACCAGCGCATCGACAAAGGCACGTGCGATATTGGCCTTGTCTTGATCGCAAATATTGGCCGTGTGGTTTTTGACGAGAGTCAATACCGCTGTTTTCAAGCCGGAAAAGCTGAAATCCAGATTTTTCGAATGCAACATCGGCCGTGGCAGCTGATACACCGATGGATCGCCAAATTCAGCCAGGCGTGAAATCGCCGGGCCGCCCGGATAGCCAAGGCCAAGCAGTTTTGCCGATTTGTCGAACGCTTCGCCGGCGGCGTCATCCAACGTTTCGCCCAGCAAACTGTATTGGCCAACGCCGTCGACCCGCATCAATTGCGTATGGCCGCCGGACACCAGCAAGGCGACGAACGGAAAGCTGGGCGGATCGCTAGCCAGCAGCGGCGATAACAAGTGCCCTTCCAGATGATGTACGCCGAGCATCGGCTTATCCAATGCCAGTCCGAGACCGCAAGCAATCGATGCGCCGACCAGCAGCGCACCGGCCAGGCCCGGCCCTTGGGTATAGGCGATGGCGTCGATGTCGTGCCGGGCGATGCCGCTGTCGGTCAATACTTGTTGCAGCAAAGGAATGGCGCGCCGGATATGGTCGCGCGAAGCCAGCTCCGGCACCACGCCGCCGTATTGCTCATGCATCGCCACTTGCGAATACAAGGCATGGGCCAGCAAGCCGCGCTCGGTGTCGTATAGCGCCAAGCCGGTTTCGTCACAGGAAGATTCAACGCCGAGAACAATCATGGGTAGGGCAATATTTATACAATGCGGCATTGTAAAGGAAAGCGCGGCCGGTACTCGCAGCAAGCGACGATTAATCCTTGCCGAGCTGCTGCATGGCCTGCCGCATGAACGCCAGCTGCTGCGAAAACCTGGTGCAAGCCGTGCAGGTCCACAGATGTATGCGCACCCGGACCCGGGTTAACGGCGACAGATTGCTGTCCTGTGCCTGGGACAGGAGCAATTGCGTATCGCGGCAGTGTGGAATCAAGCGTTTATAGGACATAGAAATAAATTAACTGACTAGACGAGCACTTCGGTATCTATGATTAGTCGTGTTACAGAGGCAATACTTACAATGTAGCGAGGTGTCTTGCCCTTACATTGTGCATGATGGCCGGAAGTTCAAGCCTGCGTGCCAAACCAGTTTAATTGCAGACATTCGCGCAGCCGTGCGCGCGCCCGATACAGCAATACCCAGGCGTTCGCGGCGGTAATATCCAGCTCCTTGCAAATCGCCTCGGTATCCAGTTCCAGCCATTCCCGCATCATGAAAATGCGCCCGGTTTTGGCCGGCAAATTATCGATGCATATTTGCAAAATATCGAAAAACTCCTTGCGCTCCAGCGTCTGGTCCGGATTGCCCCAGCTGGGCGCCGCTTCCACCGCGTGCCCAGCGGACGTAAATAATGCATCGATCATGTCGGCGTCGCTGCGATCTGCCTCGTCATCGCCGATATTCAGCTGCCCTTCGAGCTGCACTTCGCGCTTGCCGCGCCGCAGCTGGTCCAGCAGCTTGTGCTTCAGTATGCCAATGACATAGGTTTTAAACGAAGACTGCTGCTGGAAGCGGTCCGGATGTTCCAGGACCGCGAGTATGGTTTCCGAGACAGCATCTTCAGCCAGGGCGTCATTGCGCAACTGCAGCGCGGCAAAACGCACTAGCTGCGGCCGCAATGTTTCAAGCTGGCGGGGATCAAATGCCATATAAGCCCGGGTAAGAGAAAACTAGAACAAGCTGGTTGAGTGGCGACGATTTTACCCGATGGCCATGGGCCGAGGCTGGTAAAGTAAAATCCTGGCGAATACGTCCCGTTCCATTCATTACTTGTCAACCTTGATCGTTATCTACACATGAAAAATATTCCGCCGGCGGAACCATTCGCAGCTGCTCGCTTCATCAAGGAGATCGGGCGCGGAAAAGACGGCGCGCGTAGCCTGTCACGCAGCGATGCCCATGATTTATACGCGGCCATGCTGGACGGCCGCGTCTCGGATCTGGAGCTGGGCGGCATCCTGCTGGCGATGCGGATCAAAGGTGAATCGGTAGAGGAAATCGCCGGCTTCCTGGAGGCAGCGGAAGCGTCGTTTACGCAGATACCGCTGCTCGACACTGCCGATACAGGCAGCAGCACGTATGCGCCGGTCGTCATCCCCAGCTATAACGGTGCACGCCATATGGCCAACCTGACCCCTTTGCTGGCCATGTTGCTGGCGCGTGAGGGTGTGCCGGTATTGTTGCACGGAGTTTTGACAGATCCCGGCCGTGTCACCAGCGCCGAAATTTTTCAAGCATTGGGCCAACCGATCTGCACCAGCATCGAACAGGCACAACGATGTTTTGCACAACACTTACCGGCTTTCATGCCAATCGATGCGCTGGCGCCGAAAATGGCCAGATTGCTTGCTATGCGGCGGATTCTCGGGGTGCGCAACTCAACCCATACCCTGGTCAAAATCATGCAGCCGTTTGTGGCCCCAGCCTTGCGCCTGAGCTCATACACGCATCCGGAATACTTGACCATGCTGACGGCTTATTTCACGACTACCGCCGCGGCTAAGCGCGGGGATGTGTTTCTGATGCGCGGCACCGAAGGCGAAACGGTGGCCAATGCCAGGAAGGCGCAAAAAATCGACTGGCTGCATGCCGGCACACAAACTACGCTGGTAGAGAAACAAAGCATCGCCGACGACATGCCCGCCCTGCCGGGCCAGCGCGACGCCGTCAGTACCGCTAACTGGATACAGCAGGCATTGGTGCAAAAGGAATTGATCCCAAAACCGATTTCCGAGCAGGTTGAGCAATGCCTGAAAGTTTGCCGGGCGCTCCACCTGCAATACAATGCGGCCGATATCGCCAAACAGCAGTAATTTCCCGATGGAACTAATTTTTGCAGTGGGGAACAAACCAGACTGATCTAGCAAAAAACAGGAAACATGTACTATGTGGCAGCCGCCCCCCAATATTGCCTATAGGAATAGGCAACTAACTTGAGAACAAAGAGCTTAAGCAGCCCCGATAGCGCAACGCAATTACAATCAATGCAAGGAGAGTGTGCTTAAAACCATGTAGTCGTGATTTCAGCAATACCCCATTTATATGCTCATACGGCATCTTGTCCAGCGTAGCGTCTTTTGCTGCAAAACCAACTTTCTGGAGGATCCATGGATTGGACTCTTCCGCCCTTTGCACTAGCACAGCCCATTCAATGGAATGCGCTGTTACTGTTCGGCAGCTTGCTGCTGTTCGGGCTAGTGGGCGGCCATATAGTAACGAAAAGCCCCTGGTTTCCACGCATCACCGGCTACTTGATAGTCGGCTTCTTGCTAGGCGTGGGCGGATTGGACTTATTGTCGGGCGACGTGCTCAAACTGGCGAATATTTTTGCCGACATCGCGATGGCGCTGGTTGTATATCAACTGGGCCGCTATGTCGATATCGGCTGGCTGCGACGGGAAAAATGGTTGCTGGCGACGGTGGTCCTGAGCGCGGTATTGTGCTTCGCGTTTGTCAGCGGTGCACTGATGTGGTTCGGCACTTCTCGTGTGCTCGCATTGCTGGGCGGCGTACTGGCTATCGCCACCGCGCCGGCAGTGGTGATGGTGGTACTGCGCGACGTCAAGGCAGAGGGCCAGGTGACGCGCCGCTTGGCCGCCATGACGGCGTTGAATAATTTTGTTGCCATGTTGGCGGCGTATGCCTTGCTGCCGGTCGTCGCGCATGAAAGCGCCACTTCCTTCGGCACGCTGTTGGCGCATACATTCTATTCGCTGTGCGGCTCGCTGGTATTGGCGTATCTGACTTATCGCTTGATGATCCCGCTGGCGCGCTTGCTGGGCCGTCAGCCGAGCCGCCAGTTTGTGCTGGTGATCGCCGTCATCACCCTGGCGATCGGCGCCGCTCACGCGTTGCAGCTGCCGATATTGCTTACCATGCTGATCTTCGCGATCATGTCGAAGAACCTCGATCATCAGTATGATCTGATGGAACTCGAGTTCGGTGTCGCCAACGAATTGTTCATCGTGATGCTGTTTATCACCATAGGCGCTTCGATCCGCTTGTCCGACCTGTCGATGGTGGGCGCATCGGTTGCGGTACTCATCGCGGCACGCTTTCTCGCCATGGCTTGCGGCGTCTTTTCATTTGCGCATTTTGCCAAGATGAAATGGAAACAGGCGGCGCTGATCACCTTGGGAACCTTGCCGATGACCGAGGCTGGATTGGGATTGATGCAAACCACCGCCTTTCTCTACCCCAACACCACCGCCGATGTCTTGCCATTGCTGGCCGGCTGCCTGATTGTGCTGGAATTGCTGGGGCCGATAGCAACCCAGTTTGCCCTGATCAAATCGGGTGAAAGCGGACGCGAATGAAGGATGCGGATCAAGAAGGATGCAAAGGTGAATCTATGACTGAGAATACGCAAGCCGGCAAGATCCAGACCGATGCAGCAAAAACGGATATCTTGCCTTTCACCAGTTCGACCCCGTTTACGATGGGAATTGAGCTGGAATTGCAACTGGTGAATCGCCGCAACTACAACCTGGCCAGCGATGCGGTTGACCTGCTCACCTGGATCGAGCCGCGCGACTTGCAAAAACAGATCAAGCTGGAAATGACACAAGGCATGATCGAGTTGAATTCCGACGTGCACACCCGGGTCGACCATCTGATCGAGGAATTAAAAAGTTTGCGCGCGGCGCTGAACCGGGGCGCGCACTATCTGAATATCGATGTCTCCGGCGGCGGCGCACATCCCTTCCAGCATTGGAACGAACAGCGGATTACGCCCAGCGAACGCTTCCATCATCTGCATGAAAAATACGGTTATCTGGCAAAGACATTCACGGTCTTCGGCCAGCATATCCATATCGGCGTGCCAAACGGCGACGACGCGCTATATCTGACGCATGCGTTTTCGCGTTTCGTACCGCACTTCATTGCGCTCTCGGCCGCCTCGCCGTTTTATCAAGGTGCGGACACCAAATTCGAATCCTCGCGCAGCAACGTGGTGCGCGCATTTCCTCTGTCAGGAACCGCACCCACGCTGACCCGATGGGCCGATTTCGAATCGTATTACGATGAGTTGCTGCGCATGGGGATCGTTGCCAGCATGAAGGATTTTTACTGGGACATCCGCCCCAAACCGGAATACGGTACAGTTGAAATCCGTGTCTGCGACACCCCCCTGACGATCGAACACGCAGCGCATCTGGGATGCTACGCGCAATTGCTGGCGCGCTGGATTTTGACGGAAAGACCATTTGTCATCACCAACGACTTTTATTTGCTATACCAGTACAATCGCTTCGAAGCCAGCCGTTACGGCCTGAACGGCTCTATGGCGTTACATGGCAACACCCCGGCCGACTCGTTCAAATTACCGATCTACCAACATCTGCTCGACCATCTGCAGGACTTACAGCGGTATACTCAAAACGAAGCCGAGCAATTGACAATAAAGCGCTTGCGCCATATGGCGGACGAGCGTCTCAGCGATGCCGGCTGGCTCAGGCAGACATTCACCCAGCGCGGTTCGCTCAACGACATGATGCGGCTATCTTCGGAACTATGGATGGGACAGGATCCGCCACCGTATTTCCAATAGCACTACAGTATTTAAATATCTATTTAACAAAGATCGATGCAAAAACAATTTGATGTCGCCGTCATCGGCGCCGGGGCTGCGGGCATGATGTGCGCCGCAGTAGCCGGTCAACGTGGGAAAAAGGTTGTTTTGATTGATCACGCCACCAAGCTGGCGGAAAAAATCCGCATCTCGGGCGGCGGCCGCTGCAACTTCACCAATATCAACGCCGGCCCGCAGAATTTCCTGTCGCAGAACCCGCATTTCTGCAAAAGCGCCCTGTCGCGCTACACCCCGCAGGATTTCCTCAGCCTGATGAAACGCTATCGGATCGGTTATCACGAAAAGCACAAGGGGCAATTGTTTTGCGACGACTCCTCGGAACAAGTCATCGCCATGCTAAAAGCCGAGTGCGATCTGGGCAATGTCAGCTGGCGCATGCCTTGCAGCGTTGCCAATGTAGGCAAGAGCGGCGATCTGTTTCGGATAGACAGCAGCGCCGGAGAAATCCTTGCCAGCAATGTCGTCATCGCCACCGGCGGTTTGTCCATCCCGAAAATCGGCGCCACCGACTTTGCTTATCGCATCGCCCGTCAATTTGATCTGCGCATGATAGAGCCGCAGCCAGGCTTGGTGCCCCTGACTTTCGATAGCACGGCGTGGCAGCCATTTTTGCCGCTGGCCGGGATTGCCTTGCCGGTCGAAGTGGAAACCGGCGACAAAAAAAATCGTGGCGAATTCAAGGAAGACCTGCTGTTCACCCATCGCGGATTGTCCGGACCTGCGATCCTGCAGATTTCCAGCTTCTGGAAAAGCGGTTCTCCTCTGCTCTTAAATCTCTTACCCGAAATTGATGTCGCCCAGACACTGATCGACGGCAAAACATCAATCAAGAAAAACCTGGGAAACGTATTCGCCCAATGGCTTCCAGCGCGTCTGGCGCACGGCATCATTGAGGCAAACAAGCTTGACGCAATGGCCCGCCTGGCAGACACTCCCGACCGCTTGCTGAAAGACCTTGGCGCCGCCGTCAATCGCTGGGCGATCCGGCCCAACGGCTCCGAGGGTTATCGCAAAGCAGAAGTTACCCTGGGCGGGATCGATACCAGGGAACTTTCACAACAGAGCATGATGTCCAATCGCGTGGCCGGCTTGTATTTTGTCGGCGAGGCGGTCGACGTTACAGGTTGGCTCGGCGGCTATAATTTTCAATGGGCCTGGGCGTCGGCGACGGCAACTGGGCTTGCCATTTGACAACAAATTAAACGGCAATCGTCTATCCTGCGACTCAAACAGGAATGTTGCAAATAAACGGCAATATTTACACCGCCTGGGATAACACTTCCATTTATCCGTTTTCCCAGCTATAATCTCGCTCTTCCCTACACAAACTTGGTTTGAATTTACATGACCACAATTCGTCTTAAAGAAAACGAGCCCTTCGAAGTTGCGATGCGTCGCTTCAAGCGCACTATTGAAAAAACAGGTCTGCTGACTGAGTTGCGTGCACGTGAATTTTACGAAAAGCCAACTGCCGAGCGTAAGCGCAAGCTGGCAGCTGCTGTGAAACGTCATTACAAACGCATTCGCAGCCAGCAATTGCCGAAAAAACTGTACTAATATTTGCACTAATTCTTCATCGCACTTAGTGCGGCTGACTGAATTGCGTTACAAACCCGCTCCGGTGTTGCTCCGCAGCGGGTTTTGCCGTTTCAACATCATCAAGGGCGGCCTCTTGCGGCCACCACCATAATCCAGCATTTTTGTTTTTCCGATTCCAGATGAAAAACACCACCGAATGGAGAACTGCATGGGCTTGAAAGAAC
This sequence comes from Collimonas silvisoli, assembly GCF_018305005.1. GTDB lineage: Bacteria > Pseudomonadota > Gammaproteobacteria > Burkholderiales > Burkholderiaceae_D > Collimonas > Collimonas silvisoli. The sequence goes on along the minus strand of NZ_JAGQEG010000050.1, from coordinate 20,581 downwards.
AGATCACCGAAGACATGAAGGCCGCGATGCGCGCCAAAGAGACTGCGAAACTGAGCGCCATCCGGCTGATCACCGCAGCCATCAAACAAAAAGAAGTGGATGAACGCATTGAGTTGGGCGACGCCCATGTGCTTGCCATCATCGAAAAGATGATCAAGCAACGCAAAGACTCCATCAGCCAGTTTGAAGCCGGCGGCCGCCAGGATCTGGCCGACATTGAAAAAGCCGAGCTAGTCATTCTCTCCGCCTACATGCCGGCAGGCCTGACGGATGCAGAAATCCAGTCCGAAGTAGCCGCGGCGGTTGCTGCCAGCGGTGCAAGCGGTCCGCAAGACATGGGCAAGGTCATGGCCATATTGAAACCCAAGCTTGCCGGCCGCGCCGACATGACCGCGGTTTCTGCGCTGGTGAAAGCCGCACTGACCAAAGCTTGATTACTTGATTGCCTGATAAAACACCACCCGCCGTCGAGTCTAAGTGATCCCGCAATCCTTTATTCAGGACCTGCTCAACCGTGTCGATATTGTCGATGTGGTGGGCAAGTACGTGCAGTTGAAAAAAGGCGGCGCGAACCTGATGGGCTTGTGCCCCTTCCACAACGAAAAATCCCCTAGCTTCACAGTCAGCCCGACCAAACAGTTTTATCACTGCTTTGGTTGTGGCGCCCATGGCACGGCGATCGGTTTTTTGATCGAATATTCAGGCCTCGGCTTTGTTGAAGCAGTGAAAGATCTGGCGCAAGGCGTCGGCATGACGGTGCCGGATAACGACGACAAGATTCCGCCGGCACAACGAGCCGAATATCAGGCAAAGAGCCTGGCCCTGTCGGACGCCATGAGCGCCGCTTGCGATTTTTACCGGCAACATTTGCGCAGCGCATCGAATGCGGTCGACTATTTGAAACGGCGCGGCTTGACTGGCGAGGTTGCCGCCAGGTTCGGACTGGGCTACTCGCCCGACAACTGGGATAGCCTACGCCAGGTCTTCCCTGATTATGAAGCCACCGCCCTGGTCGAATCCGGCCTGGTGATCGACCGCACGGACGAAGAAGGCAATAATCGCAAGCGCTACGATCGTTTTCGCGATCGCATCATGTTTCCAATTCGCAATACAAAGGGCCAGGTTATCGGCTTTGGCGGGCGCGTACTCGATGGCGGCGAACCGAAGTACTTGAATTCTCCGGAAACACCCCTATTTCAAAAGGGCAGCGAGCTATATGGCTTGTTCGAAGCGCGGCAGGCAATCCGGGATGCTGGATATGTGCTGGTAACCGAAGGTTATATGGATGTGGTGGCGTTGGCACAGCTGGGATTCCCGCAGGCGGTAGCCACATTGGGAACCGCTTGCACGCCAACCCATGTGCATAAATTGCTGCGCCAGACCGATCATGTTGTCTTCAGCTTCGACGGCGACCGCGCTGGCCGCAAGGCCGCACGGCGCGCATTGGATGCCTGCCTGCCGCATGCGACCGACAACAAAGTCATCAAATTCCTGTTTCTCCCGCAGGAACATGATCCGGACAGCTTTGTACGAGAACTGGGAGCAGAGGCATTTGAGCGGCAGATTCATGACGCCATGCCGCTATCGCAATTTTTACTGAACGAGGTCACGAGCGAAGCCGATTTGAGCACATCCGAAGGACGTGCGCGGGCGCAATACGACGCCAAGCCCTTATTGCAGTTGATGCCGCCATCGTCATTACGGCTGCAAATCGTGCGCGGCCTGGCACAGTTGACGCAATCGACGCCTAACGAAATCGAATCCTTGTTTGAACTGGCCAACCCGATTGCCAGCGCGCGCCGCGCGCCGCCGCGCAGCAATCGGCAGGCGCCAGTCGGGTTGGAACGGCAAATCATCCGTTTGCTGGTGGCCCATCCGGCTTTCGCCTCGGAACTGGATGACGCTGCGCTGGATGCCGTCGCGCACTTTGCACCTGATCGCGCCGAAATGCTGGCACGCCTGATCGGCGCCAGCCAGGCGATGGGCGAACAAGCCAACTTTGCAACATTGGCCGAGCATTTGCGTGAAGGCGGCGAGGATTTTGAATCATTGATAGCGGAAATTGCAGCAGAATCCGAATCCGAAACCGAAGCGGCGCGATTAGAACTGGCGGGCGCAATTCGCCAGACTAAAATGAAGATATTGAAAGACGAACTTGATCAATTGGCGGCGACCGGACTTGGCAATGAAGAAGCGCGCAATCGCTATCGGGAACTGATGCAAAAACAGGAACAACTGCGGCGCGAAGCAGAAGCAGAAACGAATTTACGCTGAAAAACTGCTTAAAATACAGGCAAGCCGGCGCAAGAGATGTGAATCGGGCGGCACAACAGGGCCGTCCGCATTGGAGGAAAGCCCCTCCATATGCTATAATTAAAGGCTTTAGATTCAACACCTTAGGCTTGGCCAAATTGGGCGTTGAATTGATAGTAGCACCAGATTGATTTAGACGGATAGGAACGAAGTGAGGATAGTAGTAAGAACAGGCGCTCAGGTAATTCTGTCAGCGATTTAGGCTTATCAAAATTCAAACGGACAGAGTACAGGCAGCTGCAGCGCGCAAATCAGTGTAACCAATTGGTATTTGATTCCATGGCGAATGCAATGAAGAGACCAGCGAAACCCCTGACACTTTCCGTAAAAAATACGAAGCCGGCAGCCGCCAAGACCAACTCAAGCACCTCTTCCTCAAGCGCGAAGTCATCCGTCAAAAAAACGGCAGCTTCACCCAGAACGCCGGTGAAGCCCGTTAGCAAGAAAGTAGTTTCTAAAGCAACTGCAACGACCACGAAAGCATCAAGAACTGTTGCAAAACCAGTATCTGTGAAATCGAAAGCCCCTGTGACAAACAAGAAACCACAACTCAAAGTCGTCAAATCATCCAAAAATGCAGCGGCGGCCCCAGTTAAAGCCGACGTTAGCGTGATGATTGGATCAGGCGTAAGTCAAACCACGGATGCCGCAACACTGGCGGCGATTGACACTTCCGGCTATATCTTGCCGTCGGTCAAGGTACCAGGACGTCGTGGTCGCAAGCCAAAAGAATTCCAGCCGGAAAACGACGAAGTCGCGGCGCTCAATGCCGTCGAACGCGCTGAACTGAAAGCGGTCGACAAGGCCAAGGCGAAAGATCGCAAAGCCAAGGAAAAGGCCTTGCTGAAAGACGCCTTCTCGTCCGATACCGAAGCAAGCGAAGAAGAACTCGAAGCGCGCCGCCAGAAGCTCAAGACCCTGATCAAGATGGGCAAGGAGCGCGGCTTCCTGACGTTCTCCGAAATCAACGATCACCTGCCTGAAAACATTATCGATCCGGAAGCCATCGAAGGCATCATCGGTACTTTCAGCGACATGGGGATTGCCGTCTACGAACAAGCGCCAGACGCAGAAACACTGCTGCTGTCGGATAACGTCGCCACCGTTGCCAGCGACGACGATGCAGAAGCTGCGGCGGAAGCTGCGCTGTCTACCGTCGACTCGGACTTCGGCCGCACCACCGACCCGGTCCGCATGTATATGCGTGAAATGGGTTCGGTCGAACTGCTGACGCGCGAAGGCGAAATCGAAATCGCCAAGCGCATCGAAGACGGCCTGAAAGACATGATCCAGGCGATTTCCGCCTGCCCGACAACCATCGCCGAGATTTTGCTGGCTGCCGACAAGATCGGCAAGGACGAAATCAAGATCGATGAAATCGTCGATGGCCTGGTCGATCCTAATCAGACCGACGAAGCAGCAACCGCCAGCGCAGCCGCGCCAGCGACCGACGACGACAGCGACGAAGAGGAAGAAGAGGAAGAAGAAGACGAGGAAGAGGACGACGCCAGTTCGACCTCTGGCGCCGCCGGCTTCTCGGCAGAACAACTGGAACAGCTGAAGCGCGACGCGCTCGGCAAGTTTGAAACCATCTCGACCCAGTTCGACAAGATGCGCAAGGCTTTCGAAAAAGAAGGCTACAACTCGAAACCTTACGTCAAGGCGCAGGAAATCATTTCGAACGAATTGCTGGGGATTCGCTTTACCGCCAAAGTCGTCGAAAAATTGTGCGACACTTTGCGTGGCCAGGTCGACGAAGTGCGTCAGATCGAACGTCAGATCCTTGACGTCGCGGTGAACAAGTGCGGCATGCCGCGCCCGCATTTCATCAAGGTTTTCCCGGGCAACGAAACCAATCTCGACTGGGTCGACGGTGAAGTCAACGGCAACCATGCATACAGCACCGTGCTCGCCCGTAACGTGCCCGCAGTGAAAGAGCTGCAACAACGCCTGATCGACTTGCAGGCGCGCGTCGTGCTGCCGTTGCCGGATCTGCGCGGCATCAACAAGAAGATGGGTGCGGGCGAGAAGAAAGCCCGCATGGCCAAGCGCGAGATGACCGAAGCCAACTTACGGCTGGTGATCTCGATCGCGAAAAAATACACCAACCGCGGCTTGCAGTTCCTGGATCTGATCCAGGAAGGCAATATCGGCTTGATGAAAGCGGTCGACAAGTTCGAATATCGTCGCGGCTATAAATTCTCGACCTATGCCACCTGGTGGATCCGCCAGGCCATCACGCGTTCGATCGCCGATCAGGCGCGCACCATCCGTATTCCGGTGCACATGATCGAAACGATCAACAAGATGAACCGCATCTCGCGTCAGATTCTGCAGGAAACCGGCGCCGAGCCGGATCCGGCAACGCTCGCGATCAAGATGGAAATGCCGGAAGACAAGATCCGCAAGATCATGAAAATCGCCAAAGAGCCGATTTCGATGGAAACACCGATAGGCGACGATGACGATTCCCATCTGGGCGACTTCATCGAGGACAACAACACGCTGGCGCCGGCCGATGCGGCATTGCATGCATCGATGCGCGGTGTAGTGAAGGACATCCTGGATTCGCTGACCCCGCGCGAAGCGAAGGTATTGCGGATGCGTTTCGGCATTGAAATGTCGACCGACCATACATTGGAAGAAGTCGGCAAGCAATTCGACGTGACGCGTGAACGGATCCGTCAAATAGAGGCTAAAGCGCTGCGCAAGCTGCGCCATCCATCGCGTTCCGACAAGCTGAAGAGCTTCCTCGAAGGTAATTAAGATTATCCGTGAATCATTCGGAGTTTTTTGAACGATTCACGATAATTCACCTACCTTTCATCCAGGTATTTTTCTATAATACGGGATTGATTTTAAGATGCTGTAGTGCGGTTAAGCGGATATGTCTTCTGCAGACACTGCAAGCACGACAACTACAGTGCCCTAAGGAATTGGGCCCCTAGCTCATGCTTGGTTAGAGCAGCGGACTCATAATCCGTTGGTGCCCAGTTCGACTCTGGGGGGGCCCACCAAATAAAACAAAGGATTACATGCTATGCATGTAATCCTTTTTGTTTTTGTATTTTAGCGTGACGCATGGCATGACACATCGACAGCGATACAAAGTAACGATGCATAAAGTTGCAACAATGATATCAAATGCAATTCAGCGCTTGGCCTCCGAGATACACTAAGCACACCGGCCACAACAAGCTCAATCGCCCTCCCCTACGCTCTCGTGTAGTAACTAAACTCAAAGAGTCGGGCAAGCACAGCATTACTTTGTATGGTCGGACCGATTTATGTTTGGTTCTAGATTTTCTGTGAGCATTGCACGCAGCAATCAACACACAATGCGCTACAACACTCTGAACCATTTTTACCACTCAATTATTGATGAAACTGAGCGAGCGCTATCACTTGGTTTTGTATTGTTGAGAGCAGATCATTCCTTCTTCAATCGTTTTTAATAGGCGTATTCTGTATGCCGATATCTGCCGAATTTGGAGTTATAGCCGCCCGGCCGGGCTTTCACATCATTGAGCACGATACCTTTAACTGACATGCCGGCCTGATCGAGACGCTTCATCGACTCTCTGATGTCGCAGGCAGTACTGATACCTGAACGTGCAATCATCAAGATAGTCCCGGCATGCGGCCCGACGGTCAACGTATCGGATACCGCGAGTATCGGTGGCGTGTCGATCAACACACAGTCATAACTGTCCTTGAGGGTTGCGAGCAATTTGCCGAGATTCGCATGCAGCAGCAGTTCAGACGCATTGGGCGGCAGGTTTCCGGTGGAAATAAAATCGACGTTCTCCGTCACTCCTTTATGTACCACCTGCTCAAAAGACATGGCCCCCGCAATCAAATCCGACAAACCGTTCCCCCGATCCAAACCGAAATACTTCCCCAGGTTTGGCGTTGCACCGGTGATCAATATGACGTTGTTCTTTGCCTCCAGCATCGAAAAATGCAGCGCGGTACGGAGACTACGCAGGCCTTCTATAGCGCTGTCAGTCGGCGCGCTTTTAGCTAGCATCAATGAGAACGGCAGCTTCGCACGGACCCGCGCATACAACTCCTCTTGCTTTCTGCTGTGCGGGATAGATGCATAGACCGGCAGGCCGAGCGTTTGCTCAATTTCATGCGCATTATCGATACCGCCAAACAGCGATTTCTTGATCCATGCGCTGACCACGCCGAGGAACAGGCCCAACAGCAATGCAACCGCGATCACGATGGTGCGCCTGGGCTTGATTGGTTCTTCCGGCACTGCGGCTGTATCCACCAGGCGAACGGTGCCAACCTTGCCGGCTTTCAGCAGGCGCAGCTGCTGCGTAACGTTCAAAAGAGACGTGTAAAGATCAGTATTAACCTTGACATCGCGCATCAAGCGCACCACATCTTGTTCTACCAGGGGCAGCTTTTTTATCTGCGTCGTAACTGCCTGTATTTCTCTGTTGATCTCTTGCAGCTGTTTTTCGAGTCCTATCATATCCGGATGCACGCTGGTGAAACGGATCGACAGTTCTTCTTTTTTTTGCGTCAGCTCACTACGTTTGAGCTGAGCGGCGACAGATTGCTGCAGCAGCACTTTAGCTTCCTCACCCAAGTCGATGATGCCGGTACTGTTACGGAACTGGTTGTATTTGGTCTCTGAGCGTTCCAGCTGCTGTTTGATGTCTGGCAGCTGCTGATCTAAAAATACCAGGGATTTTTCCGCTTCTTCCGACTTCCGCGCCAGATTCTGGCGTACGTATTCCACGCCGATCTGATTGAGAATAGCGCTGATCAGTTTAGGCTTGGTCCCCTCAAGCTCAGCGTTGATGATATCGGACTGCCTGCCTTTTTCAACGACCACCATATCCCGCTGCAATTTTTCGATGGTAGCAAGCCGTGACGTCCGGCTCAGCAAGAACTGCGCGCCCGGCCGGGCCTCCAGGCTTGTAATACGGAGTTCTATATCACCCTTCGCTGTCTTGCTATGCAACAAGACCCCGGTTTCGCCATGGAACTCGATCCCTTCGGAATTTTGATTTACGCGGAATCGGCCGTCGCTTCCCACTGTCAAGGTGAATTCGCGATCCTCCAATGCTTCCGGCACGTTGAAGACCGCAACATCGATCTGTTCCGCACCCCAAGCATAACCCCCGTAGCCGAATAACCCAGGGGTAGACAATTCATCATTGCGGCCTGCGAACCATGCGCCAACGAAGGGAAAATATTTTGGAACGGCACTGATATACAGCCGCAGGCTGTCCACTGCATGCGACACTAAAAAACGCGAGCGGATAATCTCTATCTCCGTTATCGCGGCTGTCTTAAGATCGAACAGAGAACCCATTTCCCCCAATATGTTTTTTGACGAGCCCGGGCTGTCTTCAACCTGGATCAGGATATTGGCTCGGTAAACCGGTTTGGCCAGAAACGCATAGGCGCTGCCCAACAGGGTGATAGCCAGAGCAACGTTGACGATCAGCCAGCGGTGGTCGAACAAGATGTCGAGGCAAGTTGCCAGGTCGATCTTATCGTCATCTGGCGTGCCGGTGGAGGCTGGCGGTGGAATGTATTGGCTCATAGCGGTGTTTATTTAAACTGATTCTCTTATTTGACGCGATCGATACGTTCGACCAGCATGCCTACCCCTTGGACAATCAGGTTGCAGGTCTGGCGGAATATCGCCCGGTCCTGCCGGTACGGGTCGGGAATATCGCCATTGCCGGATTCGCAAAGCCGGAATACCTTGCCTCTGGCGGTCGGATACGTCTGCTCGATGAAATGCTTTTGCGCCAGATCCATCGTTACCACGATATCTGCCTCTCTGATCATCCAGGACGCTAGACCCTGCGCGCGATGGCCGCTGATGTCGATGCCCAACTCTTGCATGAGCTGAACCGCAAACGGATCGGCAGGATAGCCTGTCATTGCGTCCAGCCCGGCGGAGCGCACCGTGATTCCAGGCAGAGCCTGCTTGAACAAACCTTCTGCCATAGGGCTGCGGCAAATGTTGCCGATGCAAACGACCAGAATGTTAGCTATCATTTTCCCGCCTGCACCGCGCTCGTGACCGACTGTGCACTTGGCAGTATCAGGCTGATGACGCGAGACCATGTGGCAAGCGGCGCGGCGTCGACATAGACCACGTCTCTGGCCGACAGCTCGAAATTCTCTGCCAGGGCAAAGGCAGTGGGAGAGCGTGCGTCCAGGTGGTACACAACAGGCTTCATGTTCCCTGCGTTGCCCGCATTGCGCACCACATAGACCTGGCGTCCGTTGCTGGTCAGCGGATTGAGGCCGCCGGCCTCGCCGAGCGCCTCGTTCAGCGTCAAACGGCCGTTGCGCAATGTCAGTGTGCTCGGGCGCGTTACCTCGCCCAGTACAAAAACCTTGCTCTCCTCACGTGAAAGCACGTGGACGATATCGCCGCTTTCCAGCAAAATCTTACTTGGATTGATGCCTTTTTTTATAAGCAGCGGCAAGCTGATCTGATAAGTTACGCCGGCACGATAAATGCTGATCTGGCTTTGGTCGCCGCTCGGCAAGATGCCGCCGGCGCGATCCATCGCCTCCGGCAATGTCATCGGGATATCGTTGATCACCCCAATCCCTGGCGCCCTGACTTCGCCATTAAGATAGACGTGCTTGCTGCGGTACGCCTGCACACGCAAGGTAAGATCCGGCGCTTTGACGTAGCGGGCAAGCTTGTCGGTCAGCAAGCCGCGCGCCTGCAACGCTGTCAGGCCCGCTAGTTTGACAGGGCCGACAAAAGGGAATTGCACCAGGCCGCTGTGATCGACTACAAAGCCTGGAATATTGCCGCTATCAGCGCCAGGCTGGGAGATTGCTGCCTGCCCGGACATCGCAGGAGTAGAAAGCTCAGGATGGGCCCACACCTGGATGGAAAGAACATCGCCGCTGCCGATGCGGTAAGGCTCCGGGTCGGCTAGCAATCCGCTGATGTCCTGGCTGGATTGCTGTTCACGCATTGTTTTTTCAGATTGCAGCAATTCCGGCGTGATCTGCTTCAAATTCGCGGCCATGGCGCCAGATTCAGTTTCGCCTGCCGCACGCAGATTGTCCATATGCATGCCAGGGGCAACCGCACAGGCCGCAATTGCGGGAATCAATCCCGCCAGTATCACCATCTTCAATAAATGGATTCTTGAAAAAAAAAGCATGGAATTTCTAACTTGATAAAGTAAGCCTGTCATGGCGTTGTATTGCACAAGTACCAAGAACGCATGCCCAAGGAAAAACAGGGCATGCACCCGGATTCTGTATGCTGGTTAAGCTATTTTTTCGGCCAGCCGATGCCGGCTATGCCCGTTCGATAGACTCGGCGAATATGTAGCCAATGGAGTGCGCTACCTTGATCGGTTGCGATGCCCGGTAAATCTTCGTAATCTTCTTTCGCAAGCGACTGACTACCGCCTCAAGCCTGCGTTCGTCGTAGACCAGAGGATTTTGATCAAGCGCGGTCGATATGATGTCTTTGCGGCGTACCGGTTGCCCCCGGCTGTCTGCAAGAATATCGATCAGCAGCGTTTCAAGGTGCGTCAACAGGATTTCGGCGCCTGACGGCGCAAACAGTTTCCATTCGCTGCGGCTGAAACGCCATGGCGTGCGCTGCTGGGGCGGTAAGCTCAAAATCAACCTGCGATGCAGGCTATGTATGTTTGCCTGGATTTCCTGATGATCGGATTGCTTGGCAAGGAACATGTCTGCGCCACATTGCAGACCTTCGACGCACATATGCATATTGTCCTGTGAAGCGAGCATGACGATGCCGAGACGACAGGTACGCTGCATGGCGCGCAGCTGAGATGCAATAGCGAGGCCGCTGCCGTCAGCGCTGTCGGCATCGAGAATCACGATATCCACCGAACGTTCGATTAACTCTCGATACAAGGCTGCACTATCGTGCACCCCCGACACCTCGCACCTCTGCTGGAGCAGGCCGGCAACGATCGCGTTTCGAAACGCATCGTCGGCGTCCATCACAACAATGCGAGCTTTGCTTGAACAGTTGTCTTTAATCGGAATATCCATATGCCTCCAATCGCCTTATGCACGCGGCAAGCAATTGGCAATTTGCGATGCACGTTAATCAGATGTCAAAGATGTCAATACTCCCCAACGACCTGACAGGTTTCAAAATAGTATTTAAGAATCAGAAGAATCGTTAAAGATAACTCTTCGTGAAGCCTGTCATAGGCCGGCAAATCAGGCATTACCGAATTTCCAGCGATTACTTACCTGAAAATGATGCGAAAAAGGGAGGACTCTGATGCACTTAAAAAAGTCAAAATACGACAATGCGAAGTGTGAAGCAGATCGTTGCAATAGTCCTTAGGACATCTCTTAGAATACCTAAGGAAATCTCTTAAAATACTGAAGGAAACCTCTTAAAATACAGAGCGAAAATATCCTCACCACTCCGGAGGCTTGCGGTCAAGAACCAGACTTGGCTTTCTGTAAGTCAGCTGAGTACATTTTTCCCGTTTCCGGATCTGACGTAAAACGAAGAAAAATCCGCAGACTGTGCAGCGCCAATCTCTCGGTCCGCACGATTGGCAGCAGCGCCGCATGAAAACCGATGTTTATCAAAATTACAGGTGCATCACTTCAAGTGAGACCTGCATATCCACGCCCTAAGCAGAAGTCACGGGGAACGCGATTCCCGCATGCGGGAGAATAATTTCCGGTAGCTGGTAATGAACTGACTTGGAGAAAAACGCCCCCGATAAGAGGCCCTTGCAGCTTGCGCGTAGCGATCCACGCTGTGGCGGCTCAGGTTTTCAAGCTTCTCTACCAGGTCGGCGGAAGTGCAATTGAAGATCAGGCCATTGACCGTATGTTCCACGATATCCGGCAGCGCTCCGCGATTGCTGGCAATCACAGGAACGTGGCTGCGCATGGCCTCCAGCGCGGTAAGGCCAAAACCTTCGGAACGCGAAGGCATCACCAGTACGTCGGCAAGATCGTAGTAGGTATTGATATCCTCCTGGTCTATCCAGCCGTAGTAATGCACGTTCGGCGCGTCCAGCTTTTCAAGCTGCAGATCAGCCGACACAGGCGCACCGACAATGTGATAAACGTAGTCAGGCCGGCTCTTTTGCAGGCTGCGAATGGCTTCCAGCAAAATATCGTAACCCTTCACACGGTCCAGCCTGCCTACAAACAGCATGTGCAAATGCTCATCGTCTCTTTTTTTCCTGCGCGGCGGATCCAGCCGGTCCAGCACGGTGCTCTGGATCAGAATGCAATTGCCGGAGAAACCGAATTTGCGATTATTCTCATGCTCGTAGCCAGAAATATCGATGACCACATCCGGAATGTAAGACATGACCTTTTCAATTGCCCTGGTGAGCAGGGTCACCGCCTTGCTCCGATCACGGAAACTGGCCCAGCCGTGTGCGCAATAAATGGTTCTTGTGTTACGCCCGAGCCAAGGTATAGCCAGGCATAGAGCGATGCCTGCGAAAGTGCTGTGGGCATAGACGATATCGGGACGCTGCAGACGCACCTGACGCACGATGGCAAGCGCCAGCTTGAACGGTCCCAGTCCGCCGCGCGAATACGGATGGCAATGAACCCGCTCTGCATTGAGTTGCTCAGCTTGCGAAGCTGGCACCAGATGCGTGAAGCGGCAATTGAAATTGTCGCTGAGATGCTCCAGCATGTCGAGATAGGTGGCGACGCCGCCTTTAATGGTTTCCGCAACGTTCAATACGTTTAACGGGCGGCCTTGCAGCAGACTGTCAGGCATTCAGGCCTTTCGGTAAAAATTGGGGGATCCAAATACCGCTACGGCGCGGTGCAATTTTTCTTGATGCACCGGCTGCAGGTAGTGAATACCGAAAACGCAAAAAGCATAGGCGCTCAGATGCCGGAAAAACGATCCCAGGTCTGGTTCGAAGAAAGTCTGGATCGAAAAATTGGCGATCAGCAGCAAGGCCAGCGGATGTTTGCAGTTGCGGCGCCGGAACAAAACGAAGGTCAAGAAACACAAGGTAAAAGAAAGAAATACCTCCTGCACACGCAGCGAAAAGACAGGCGCAAAATAAAAGCGCAGCGCGGCAAAGCCGGCGTTCGGAAGAGCCGTCGCTACCCCATTCGGAGAAAACGGATTCGAGAAGATGGTCTTGGAGTCCGACAAGCCGTCCCGGTCCAGGTTGACGATATCGCGCGCCTGCTGCAACTGATTCCAGAAATCTCCCGGCAGCGCCAGGCAGCCAACCAGAACAGCCAGCACAATCGTGGCGCGCAGCTTGCCCTGGGTACTGAACACGATGTGCATGGCCATCATCGCCGCTACGATCAGCACGTAATAGCTGCGGAATTGCCACGCGTAGATTAAATAGATCGCGCTTACCAGCATCACCTTGCGATGATTCGAGATACGCCAGCTGCAGGCCAGGCACGCCAGCAAGTTCATCAGGATAACCACCACTTCTTTCGACAGTTTCAGGTTGAACATGGCGAACGACAGCATCAGGACAAAAGAAAACGCCAGATCGACCAGGCGTAGCGATTTCCTGCTGATATAAAAAATCACCAGGCAGGTAGAAGCCAGCAACAGCAGTTGCGACCCGACCGGTCCGAACACGGAAAAGACCGTGGCGGTGCTGACAAAGGAATTCTGCTCCAGCAAACCCAGATCGGAATACCGCATCAGGTTGAGAATCGTGGTTTCGTCGGTAAAGAAATAACTCGGCAAAAACACCCGCTGATACAGATAAACGAGCGCGGCGAGCGCCAGCATCAGCACGCAGCCGATGAGCCTGATTTCCGACGCAATCCGCCTGTCGAATAATTTATGCATGACGGGCTAGGTAACGGCAGCACCGGCGATCGAATCCAGCGGCAGCATCGTAGCGGCCAGTCCGGAGTCGTTCAACAAGGTCGAGATTTCCGCCATCAGCTGTTGCGTCAAGCGGCTCTTTTCCTTGCCTGCGCCAGTTTGCAGCGCGTGTTGCAGCAGCTTGAGCGTGCCGGCTACGTCGGGTATGGACTCTCGTATAAAAAAATCGTCACGGCCGGTCAGCGAAAAAAAGGACTGTACCTTGCTGTCCCAGCTTAAGCCGATACTGGGGATGTCCAACGAATAGGCGACGATATTGGCGTGCAGCCTATGGGCAATGACACCACCGCAGCGGCTGATATTGGCAACCAGTTGCGCCGGCAACGCCGGGCGCGGCAGATTGAGCACTTGCCCTGGGCTCAGATCAGCCGCCAGCATATTCTTGAACACCTCGTCTTCCGGCGCGCCGTTGGTAAACAGATGCACCTGATACCCTGATGCAGAGGCTTGTCGCGCCAGCTCCAGGAAATAGGCGCCGATCCGCCGGCCGTAGTCCTGCTTTTCCAGGTCGGACTGATTCAGCTCAAGCGGACTGGAAATACAGATGCCCAGGATGTTACCCGGACCGCGCTGCGGCAGGAAAGCCGCAAACGTTTGTTGTGAATAGACGCCAGGATCTGGCGTAACGCTGACGTCCAGCGGCCTCGCTAAAATGCGTTGCAGGTTTTCGGCTGAAGCACTGTCCCGGGTGCTGACGTACACCGGCGCCAGGTTGCGCCACGTCCGCCGTAGCAGCCAGGTTCCCGCAGTCGACATGGATGGCGAAACGCCAACGCCGAAAACAGCGACCTTGCCGGATTTGCCCACGGTTTTCAGAATGCACGACAGCAGGAATAATTTAACCGGGAAATTAAGGTGAACATCCAGCAACAGCTGGCCGCCACCGATCATCACCAGGTCTGCGCCCGCCAACCGCTCCGTCCACTTACGGCGCCAGCGCAACACATATTGCAGGGCGAAATACAAACAGACTGCGGACGGCAACAGCAGCTTGGGTACTTTATGAATCAACGATTTCCTGGAGACGGCAGCCACGGAAAAATCGTCGCGGCCGGCGATATCGAGTGCGCTGATGTGTGCGTTCGGCAAGCGTTCCAGCAGCAATTCCCGGATATTTTCATAAATGACGCCATCGCCCAGGTTGGCGCTAAAGGGAACCGCGCAAATCACGATTTTCATAATGCCGCCACCTTTAGCCCTTTTCCGAGCTGGTGCAACATGATCACGGCGGCCAGCCCAAGGCCGAACACGGTCGGAACGAACATCGTGCTGACCGACGCCACCGGGTTAGCGACAAACACCAGCATGAAACAAAGGAAGCCGCCTGCCATCGCCCAGCTGGCGTAACGGGTCAGCTTGAGCGCCTTCAGTACGGTACGCATGCCTTGAATCGCCGCCAGTATTACCGGCAACAGAAAATAGTCATGCATATCCAGGCCACTGTATTTATCGCCGAACAACAGCCCTGCCAGTGACTGCCCCCAGAACCACAGCACCAGGCTGTAGACCAGGCCGGAAGCCAGCGTAGCCATAAGCAGCATGCGCGCCATCGCTGCAAACTTTGCAGATTTTTCATCTGCCAGCCGTGCCAGCCGCGGCAAACCGAAGTTCGATATCGCGATATTCAGATATTGTGCCGGCAGCACCAAGGTCATCACCACCCGGAAACTGGCGGCCAGATCGGACTCCTGCATGGACATGTAATAAATCACCAGGCCATGAGTCATGGCCCAGACCGTGATCTGGCTCAGGGAGTTGTTCAAGCCGAAACTCAGCCAGGAGATTTTTTCGCCAACTGCTTGCGCCGGATGACCGTCTTTCTTCTTAGTCATGACAATGATCAGCGCGCTCGTCAATAGCAGCGGCAAGCCGATGGCTACCAGCAGTGCACTCAACCGATAGGGGCCGTCGTCAGGCATCAAGCCAATTGCTGTGCATACGACAGCTAGCTGCGCCAGTGCAGGCAGGATCGATTTGAGGCTGGCATTGTCCAAAATGGATATCGCCCGCACCGTCCAGTACGCCACAAAACCCGTCATCGCAAGAATCAATGCGCACACGAAATACGGCGACGTGCCGGGGATGATCCACGCCAGATAGATCACCGCCAATATGCTCGATACCGTAATCAGCAGATGCATTATCAGCAGCAACTTGCGGTCGATCGCACGGTTCGCTTTAGCGAACACCAGCAATGGCTCCATGACCGTACTGCCGTGAACGATGTTCAGCAGAATCACGGCCGAATAAATCGCGGAAAACGAGGCGAACGTTGCCACACTCAGATGGCGTGCGAGCAGAGCCTGGGTTACGAAAAACGTCAGAGTGAAGACTGCCTGTTCAAAGATAATTTGCAGCAGCGCCTTGGATTTTTTCATATCAAGACGCGGCATGTTGACACTTTCCTTCCGCTGGCTGGATATACCCGGGTTCTTCCTGGTGATCAGGCGCCAGCATGAGTGTGCGGGATTGCGCGACCTTCCTGCCTGCACTCCTGGCCTGAAAAAAGGCCAGCACTGCCACGCATGACAGCACGGCCAGCATGTCACAGCCCCAATCGCTGAAATCGCCATTGCGGTAAGGCAGGAAACTCTGTAGCGATTCATCGAGGCCGCCCAGTACTGCAATCGCTAACAGGGTGCATCGAGCGCGACGAGCCGGCGCTCCGCCCAAGCAACTGTAGATCAGGGCGCTAAGAAAACCATACGCGACAAAATGCAGTATTCGATGATCAACCACGGCGGAGGCCGCCCTGGCATAACCGGGCACGGATCCGACGCTCAGCAGCAATACAAAGAAAATCGATGCAACTGCCATGCAGTGTCGGTGACGGGTTTCGTTAATACGCATTTTTACCCGTCCATCCCCTGAAAGCAGTCCAGACCACAATGCGCAGATCCATCAGGAGCGACCAGTTGCGGATGTAATGCAGATCGAACTCAATCCGTCTTTCCATCTTGTCGACGGTATCGGTTTCCCCGCGCAGGCCGTGGATTTGGGCCCATCCGGTGATACCTGGCTTAACCCGGTGCCGCGCCATGTACAGCTCCAGGATTTCCTCGTACATCTGGTTGTGCTGGATTGCGTGCGGCCGTGGCCCGACAACCGACATGTCGCCGATCAGAACATTGATGAACTGCGGCAGTTCATCCAGGCTGGTACGACGCAGAAATTGTCCGATACGAGTGATGCGCAGGTCGTGTTGCGTCGCTTGCGTAACGTGCTGATGTTCCTGGTGCACTTTCATGCTTCTGAACTTGTAGACCATGAATTTCTTACCGTTGAGGCCAAGCCTCGCCTGCTTGAAAAACACCGGCCCGGGCGATGCATATTTGATGCCCGCCGCAATGATCAGAAACAATGGCGACAGCACGACCAACACCGCGGCCGCAAACAGTTTGTCAAGCAGATGCTTGAACATGCCGCCCAGGCCGTCGGAGACCGGTCGATTCAAATCTACCGTGGGTAAACCAAGAAATTCGACCATGCCGCTGCTAAACATTTGCAGCCCCAGCATATCAGGCACCCAGCGTATATCCACCAAGGCGTTGCGCAGCATGTACTGCAATTCGTGCAGCTGGGACGACGCGCTGACAGGCAAGGTAATCCAGATCTCGTCGATCCGGTTTGACATGGCATAGCCATGGATGTCATCCAACGTCTTGATGCGATCAACAGCGGAGAGGAGAGATAGATCGGGCGTGTCGTGGCCGTCGACGTAGATGGCTGCGACGTGATAACCGGATTGTTCCTGCTGCCGGGCGCGCTTATGCATTTCCTGTCCGGTCTGGCCGTAACCTACAATGACCACTCGTTTGGTATTGAATCCGTAACTGCGCAAACGGCGAAGCAACAAATAATGTGCAGCCCGGTACCCAGTCAACAACACGGCCCCCATCACGTACCAGTAGCAAAGCCAGAGCCGGGATACCTGGCCCGCATAATGAAACAGGAAGCTGAAGAGAAGGCCGATCAGCAGGACCGCAGCCCATGAAGCAGCTAGGCGACCCAGCATGGATGACACAAACCGGCCGCGCCACGAGACATACACACCAGATTGCGGAAACATGAAAAATGCCAGCGTGCAGCATAGACAGAGCATGACCGTGTAAATGTGATCTGCCGTATCGAGCAGGCTGCCGAAACGCAAATAGCTGGCAAGCTGAGCTGCCGCCGCTAGAATTGCAACATCCATCAGTCGCATCAGCGCCCCGAATTCCTGGGGACGTTTGAAAGTGCGCGCGTTGGATCTGGTCATGAGATTTCATTTCAATTAGCCGATGCTGATTTCCTTAATGGAAGTACTGCAATGCAATCGTTGGTGGAAAAATATATTCTTGTCGATCAGAATTTTTCCGGAAAAACCTGTCAGCAAATAGACGAATACCCACAAATCCTGACATTCCCGCGGCCATCGCATGCGATCTATTGAACGTTCCGGAGTCCAGTTTTCTTAGGGACAGGTCAGGGCCGCCATACAAAAAAGGTTACGTTCACACGTAACCTTCAGGTTGCTGACGGACCCACCAATTTTTGGCGGATTTTATTTTCTGTGGGTCGAAATGCGCCGCGATACTAAAAAACAGGCGATCGGCAGAGGAAGGCATCATGTTGGAGGATGTGTTTTCGATCGCGAACTAGGCCAGACCGGTTTGCATCAGCCACTGATGAAGCATTTTTTGTCCTGCCGCGGCCTTGATAACGGCACCCCGCAGCCCGGCTTGCCGCAGTTGCGCGAGACCTATACCGGCCGTGCGAAGTTCCAGGGTGTGGCCAATGAGCCAGAGCTCCATCCGGGCGCCGTGAACTTCGGCGTGAAACTGCAGCGCCAGGGCATTGCGGCCGTAGGGGAACGCCTGGTTCGGCGTCAGTTCGGTGGATGCCAGTAAGGTTGCACCCTCTGGCAGGTCAAAGGTGTCGCCGTGCCAGTGCAGGACATCGATCTTGTCCATCGCTTGCAGGCCAGCGTTCTTGCCCGAAGGTGAGAGTTGCAGGGCAGACCACCCGATTTCCTTGGCCCGGCCCGGATAGACAGCAGCACCCAACGCCGTTGCCATGATTTGTGCCCCCAGGCAAATGCCCAAGGTTGGCAGGTCCTGGCGCAGGCGCTGCCTCACGATTTCGATCTCTTGCCTGAGCCAAGGATAGTCCGCAGCCTCATACACGCCAATCGGGCCACCCAGCACGACCACCAGGTCAGTGTTGTCCCAGTTGCAGGAGTCAAGGTTCTGCAGCCCGGCTTCAACGTACTCGATCTCAATACCGTGTTCGACCAAAGTCTCTTCGAATATGCCGAGGTCTTCAAACTTCAGATGCCGTATGGCGATGCACTTCATGGATGCTTCCCTTTAGCTGTGGATGGCGCACTGAAGGTCATCGCAGCCGGACTGCAATGTCGATTCAGGCGCCTTGCGGGCATGGTTTGTGCCGATGAGCGTTACCTGACCGGGTTCAGCGCCACTTTGGGAAAGTCCACGGGCACATCAAAGGCCACGTTGATATAGTTGGTGAAGATATTCAAGGCCACGTGGGCCAAGATTTCAACGATGTGTTCGTCGTTAAAACCTGCGGCCCGCAATTCAGACACATCTTCGTCGGATAGCTGAGCGCGATTGCTGACGACCTTCAATGCAAATGCCAAGGCGGCAGCCGTCTTCGGGTCAGTGGAGCGACCAGCTTGCGCAGCGGACATTTCCTCTGCGCCGGCGCCGGCGCCCTGGCCCAGCACCGTGTGGGCGGCCAGGCAATATTCGCAGCGGTTGCGGTCGGCGATGGCGACGGCGATCTGCTCACCCAGCTTGGCACCCAGAACGCCCGAGCTCAGCGCGCCGAAGGAGCCCCACATGCTTTCTAGAGCAGCGGAGGAGTTGGCCACGGCCTTGAACATATTGGGTGTGGCGCCGAACGCCTTGTGAATTTGCGCGAGCAGGGCTTGACGGTTGGGGCTGGTGTCGGCTTGGTTGATAAGTTGTACGCGTGACATGCTGATTTCCTTTAAAAAAATTGGGGGATAACAGGGGGAACAGGGATTACTGATTGACTTTGCCTGGCAAAGACAAATTGCCGGAGGCCACCTTGAATACATCGGCTACACACAGCAGTGGGTTGTGCACGCTGGCGTTTACGCGCAACGCGGCAGTGACGCCATCAAATCCGGCGGTCTGCACCACGCCGATGTCGTCGAACGGCACTTTCACTTCCAGCGATTTACCTTTGAAGACAGGGTTCCAGCCGGGGCTGTCGATCAAGATAGGCAGGCCAGGCCATGTCTTGGGCAACTTGGGCTTGCTACCCTCGGGAATGTCAACCACCTTCAGGGCACCCTTGCCACAGGTGTCGTCGGGCCGCAGCACCACCCAGTGCGAGTGCCATTCCCCGCCGCCGCCGGCAAACAGCGGTGTGTCGTTGAAATCGGGATGGCTGGTCACCGCAAAGGCCAGGATGCCGCTTTTGGCTTCAAACCCAACCACGGATGGGTCCATGGTGGTCGGCCAGACATAAGAAAATACGGTGCTGCCGGCCAGTTTGCCGGTCTTGCCGGGTTTGTTGTCCCCCGCTTTGCCAGACACCGCGATATGGAAGGTGGCGATGTTGCCCTCGGTGGTAATGCGCGTATGAAAAATATCAAACGGTGCTTCCACCTTGGCGGTCGGCGGGCTTTGAATGCCAACAGTGTGCTTGCCGTCATGAGCCACGGCGAGGTGGCCCAGGCCGGCACACGCCATGGCCATCGTGATCCGCTTGAGTGTTGAATGCAATTTCATTGAGATACCTCTGTGGGTTGGAGTTGGTGCAAATCTGCACAAAGAGAAGTTTGCGCTCTATGTGCGTACAATTGGTATCCATTTATCCATATAACATACCCATTCGTACAATATGAGCGCTGAACCCAACCAAGCCTTGGACCGACTTTCTTCGCTATTGGAGCGGTTTCAGGTGTCTGCGCGTCTTTTTCACACTGGCGCGCTGTGCGGTGTGAGTACCTTCGATGCACAACCGGGCAGGGGTTTTTTTCATGTACTGCGCAAGGGCGACATGGTGGTCACCCATCAACAAGGTGCAGGTGTGGCGCGCCGCATTGAGGCGAGCGAACCGACACTTTTTTTTTACCCGCAGCCGTTGGCTCATCAGTTTCACAATGCGCCTCAGAATGGTTCCGACTTCACATGCGCCTCGGTCCACTTTGAAGGCGGCGCCAGTCACCCGCTGGTGCGGGCTTTGCCGCCGTTGATCGTTTTGCCTTTGGCCAGAGTGCCAGGCCTGTCAGGTGTGCTGGACTTGCTGTTTCAGGAGGCTGATCAGGTGCGATGCGGTCACCGGCTGATGGCGGATCGCCTGTTTGAAGTGCTCGTGCTCCAGCTACTGCGCTGGTTGCTGGACCATGGAGAAGAAGGTGGCGTTTCGATCGGTTTG
>NZ_JAGQEG010000004.1 GCF_018305005.1 Collimonas silvisoli | reverse complement strand
CGAACAGGACCGTGAAACGACTTTGCGCCGATGATAGTGCTGCAACCAGTGTGAAAGTAGGTCATCGTCAGGCTCTTATTAAAAAACCCTCTGAACTAATCATTCAGAGGGTTTTTGCTTTGCGCGTTCGCTTTACGCAACAGCACAATTTCCCGCAATTTCAGCTTTACAGCAACAAAACCACTGTGTTTTTAACCAGTTGTCCTGTATGATTCATTGATTCACATAAAGGCCAGCTACGATGATAGGTCGTCTTTCCGGGATTCTGCTTGAAAAAAATCCCCCTCAATTATTAATCGATTGCAACGGCGTCGGCTATGAAATCGGCGTGCCGATGAGCACTTTTTATAATCTGCCGGGGCTGGGTGAAAAGGTCGCCTTGCTGACTCATCTGGCGATACGCGAAGATGCGCATGTTTTATATGGTTTTGGTACTGCTGAAGAACGTAATGTCTTCAAGCAGTTGATCAAGATCAGCGG
The DNA here is from genome assembly GCF_018305005.1 of Collimonas silvisoli. GTDB lineage: Bacteria > Pseudomonadota > Gammaproteobacteria > Burkholderiales > Burkholderiaceae_D > Collimonas > Collimonas silvisoli. The sequence goes on along the minus strand of NZ_JAGQEG010000004.1, from coordinate 92,919 downwards.
CGTTGGCGCTCGTACCGCATTGTCGATTCTGTCCGGCATGTCGGTACAGGATCTGGCGCAGGCGATCACTATGCAGGAAGCCGGCCGGCTCACAAAGGTGCCTGGCATCGGCAATAAAACAGCCGAGCGCCTGCTGCTCGAATTGAAAGGCAAGTTGGGTGCCGATCTGGGGCCGGTCGGCAGTCACCATGCCAGCGATGTCAGCGGCGATATCTTGAATGCCCTGATTGCCTTGGGTTACTCGGACAAGGAAGCCATGCTGGCGCTGAAGCAGTTGCCGTCGGATACTGGCGTGTCAGATGGTATTAAATTGGCATTGAAAGTTTTGTCCAAATTGTAGCAGGACGGCGCAAAGCTGATCATTTTTGCTTTATTGGTGGAGTGGATGTCTTTTTTTATATCTAATCGCTGTAGTCTGGCTACAATCCGACCATGAGTATCCAAACCGACGATTTCGCCGAACAACGCATTATCGCTGCCACGCCGGCTTCACCGAATGAAGAGGCGATCGAGCGCGCCCTGCGGCCGAAGCAACTGGACGAATACGTCGGTCAGGAAAAGATACGCGATCAGCTGCAGATATTCATTACCGCCGCCAGGCAACGGCGCGAAGCGCTGGACCACACCTTGCTGTTCGGCCCTCCAGGCTTGGGCAAGACCACGCTGGCGCATATCATTGCGCGCGAAATGGGTGTCAATCTGCGCCAGACTTCAGGGCCGGTGCTGGAACGCGCCGGCGATCTGGCAGCGCTGCTGACCAATCTCGAAGCAAATGATGTGCTGTTCATTGATGAAATCCATCGCTTGTCGCCGGTGGTGGAAGAAATCCTGTATCCGGCGCTGGAGGATTATCAGATCGACATCATGATCGGCGAAGGCCCGGCAGCGCGCTCGGTACGCCTGGATCTACAGCCGTTCACGCTGGTAGGTGCGACTACACGTGCAGGGATGTTAACCAATCCGCTGCGCGACCGTTTCGGGATTGTCGCTCGTCTTGAGTTTTATACGCCGCAACAGTTGGGCAAAATCGTGACGCGCAGCGCCTCCTTGCTGGGCGCGCCGATCATGGATGATGGCGCCTTCGAAATTGCCAAGCGTAGCCGCGGCACGCCACGCATAGCTAACCGCTTGTTACGCCGCGTGCGCGACTATGCGGAAGTGAAAGGCAACGGTGAAATCACCAAGGCGATGGCAGATGCGGCATTGGTGATGCTGGATGTCGATCCGGTCGGTTTCGACGTCATGGACAGGAAATTGCTGGAAGCGGTGCTGTTCAAGTTCGGCGGTGGTCCGGTCGGCCTGGATAATCTTGCCGCCGCCATCGGTGAAGAACGCGACACCATCGAAGATGTACTCGAACCGTATCTGATTCAGCAGGGATATTTACAGCGCACGCCGCGCGGCCGTATCGCTACTCCGGCCGCGTACGGTCATTTTGGCGTAGCAGCGCCGCGCACCGGGCCGAACGGTGAATTATGGGGGCAAAATTAAATCGTCCGCAGACGTTGATGCCATACCGCCGCAGCCTGTAGCGATGCAAATCTGGGTTGATGCCGATGCATGCCCAAGCGTCATCAAAGAGATTCTGTTCCGGGCTGCCGATCGATTGCAAATTGCGGTGATTCTGGTGGCGAACAAATTGCTGCGTGTGCCGCCATCGCGCTTCGTCAAGGCAATCCAGGTGACGGCGGGCTTTGACGTTGCCGATCGCGAAATTGTCCGGATGTTGCAGCTTGGCGATCTGGTGATTACTGCTGATATTCCGCTGGCAGCCGACGTGCTTGAAAAGGGCGGTCATGCGCTTAACCCGCGTGGCGAGTTTTATACCAAAGACAACATCCAACAGCATCTGACGATGCGTAATTTCATGGATGAGTTACGCAGCAGCGGAGTGGAAACCGGCGGCCCGGCGGCATTTAGCCACAACGATCGCCATCTGTTCGCGGCGCAGCTCGACCGTTTTCTGCAGAAATCGCGGATTAGATGAGCGTTTCTAATCCAGGTAGGATCGCGGGCCCAGTGCCGTCCCGCGGTACGGGTGTCGAAATGTTAATATTTCTATGCTTGTGTAAAAATTAAACGTCACAGACAATACGATAGCCTTCACTAATAGTGTGCAAGTCAACCATGCTTATGTCTACCAAAGCTAACCGTTACGCCCACCAGCTTCTGGATGCGCGAGCGCATGCCAAATTGATGCCGCTGTTGTCGGCTGCCGACGTCCTGTCGCCGATGGATGGATATGACATCGGCAAGCGCATTCTGGATGCCAGCATCGGGCAGGGCGCAACCCCGATCGGCCGCAAGGTCGGCTTCAGCAATCGCACCATCTGGCCCAAATACGGCATCACAGAAACCATCAATGCACCAATCTGGGCGCATATCTTTGACAGCACGGTGCGCTACGCCGAAGATAATCGGGGGATTCAAAGTCTGGAAGGGGCTTTGCAGCCGCGCATCGAACCCGAAGTGGTGTTCAGCCTGGGCAGAACGCCGGCGCCGGATGCGGACCTGGAAGAAATCGCCGAGTGCATCGAATGGATGGCGCACGCTTTCGAAATCGTGGTGTGTCCTTTCCCTGACTGGAAATTCGATGCGGTCGATGCGATCGCCGCGTTCGGCCTGCACGGCACGCTGATTGTCGGCGAGCCGCATGTATTGTCGACCGCGACCCGCCGTAATCTTGCCAGCATGCTGGCCAACGCCAGCGTCTCGCTGTCATGCTGCACCGAGGATTCGGTCACCTTGTGCGGCGCCGGTTTTGGCAGCGATGTACTGGATAGTCCGGTGCACGCTTTATGGCACTTACACCAGGTGCTGAATGCGCAGCCGCAGTTCATGCCCTTGCAAGCCGGCGAGATCATTACCACCGGCACCTGGACCGATGCCTATCCGGTGCAAGCAGGGCAAACCTGGGTCACGGCTTTCTCTGGAATTGCGTTGCCGGGCCTGACCGTATCCTTCGTTTAAGCAGCCCGATAGTCAGTGTAGTGCTTGTGTGGCTCCCCATTTACGAAGCACTGCATCAGCAAAAATGCCGTTCAGCTCATCGCTTGAACGGCATTTTTTTGGAACGGTTTGCCGGCAAATAAATTATTCTTCGCGTACCCAGGTCTGGGTACGGCCAAGCAAAGGTACGCCGATATAGCCGCGTACATTCAACTTCTTGCCGTCGTCGGCCAGCGACATTTTGCTCTTGTAGACCTTGCCGTTATCCGGATCAAGAATGGTGCCGCCATTGTATTCGCTGCCATCCTTTTTCATGCCGTTGATGATGGTCATGCCGAGAATGGGCTGGTCTTTCAGCTCGCCTTGGCATTTAACGCATTTTGGATTCTGATCCTGACTAGGGTCACGCAACAATTTCTCGATTCTGCCGCGCAGTTCGCCATTGGTTTCGGTAATACGAATCAGCGCCTTTGGCTTGCCGGTGTGATCATCGATATTTTTCCACAGGCCGGCCGCTGAAGTAGTGTCCTGCGCGAAAGCGCCGAATGCCAGCAAGGCGGTGCCGGCGATCGCTGTCATTAATATTTTTTTCACTCTTCGTCTCCTGTCTCTATCGCGCCGACCGCATTGCTGCGGGCCGGCACTATTATATTAATAAGAAATCAAGATACTTTTAATTTTGCAAACTGTTCACGCAATTTTTCAAGGGTACTCGAAAAATTCGCCAAGCGTTCTTGCTCTTGCGCAACCACCTGTGCCGGCGCTCTCGCCACGAAGCTTTCATTGCCTAACTTGGCCTGGGCTTTGGTGATTTCACCCTCGATACGGGCGATTTCCTTACCCAGCCGTTCACGTTCAGCTGCAACATCAATTTCAACTTTGAGCAGCAGCTTAGCATCACCGACAATCGAGACCGGCGCCGGCGATTCGGGTAGAGTCTCTACTACTTGCACTTCTGCCAATTTCGCCAGTGCCTGCAGATACGGCGCGAACGACAGCAGCGTGCTTTGCTGGGCTGCCGAGCCGGCAATGATCAGCGGCACCCGCAACGCCGGCGACAATTGCATTTCGCCGCGCAGATTGCGGCAGGCATCGGTCAGCGCCTTCAATTGCGTCATCCAGGCTTCAGCGCTGTCATCGATTTTCTCCAGATTTGCTTCCGGATAAGGCTGGCGCATGATGGAATCGCCGGCCGGGTCGAGTGCATGGCCGGTCAGCGGCGCCACACTTTGCCACAAGGCTTCGGTGACGAACGGAATGATCGGATGGGCCAGGCGCAATACGACTTCCAGCACGCGCAGCAAAGTGCGGCGGGTAGCGCGTTGCTGCGCTTCGTTGCCTTGCTGGATCTGCACCTTGGCGACTTCCAGATACCAGTCGCAATATTCATCCCAGACGAATTTGTAGATGGCTGACGCGATATTGTCGAAACGGTAGTCGGCGAAACCCTTGGCGACTTCGGCTTCGGCGCGTTGCAGGAGCGAGACGATCCAGCGATCGGCTTGCGAGAATTGCAGTTTCTCCTTGTCGCAGACACCCGGAGTATGGCCGTCGAAACCGCAATCCTTGCCTTCGGTGTTCATCAGCACGAAGCGGGTGGCGTTCCACAGCTTGTTGCAGAAATTGCGGTAGCCGTCGCAGCGGCCAAGGTCGAAATTGATGTTACGGCCAAGCGTCGCCAACGAGGCAAAGGTAAAGCGCAGGGCGTCGGTGCCGAAGGCCGGGATGCCGTCCGCGAATTCCTTGCGGGTCGCCTTGGCAATGCTGTCGGCCTGCTTCGGATTCATCAGGCCGACCGTGCGTTTTGCCACCAGCGTATCGAGATCGATACCGTCGATCAGGTCGATAGGATCGAGCGTATTGCCCTTCGACTTCGACATCTTCTGGCCGTTGCCATCGCGTACCAGGCCGTGCACATAGACGGTCTTGAACGGGACCTTGCCGGTAAAGTGGGTGGTCATCATGACCATCCGCGCGACCCAGAAGAAGATGATGTCAAAACCGGTGACCAGCACCGACGATGGCAGGAACATCTTGTAGTCCGGCGTTTCTTCAGGCCAGCCCAGGGTCGAGAACGGCACCAGCGCCGACGAGAACCAGGTATCGAGCACATCGTCGTCACGCTTGAGTGCGCCGGTGTAGCCGGCCGCTGCAGCTTGGGCCCGGGCTGCCGCTTCATCGCGGGCGACATAGATCTTGCCGTCGTCGGCATACCACGCCGGGATCTGGTGACCCCACCACAGTTGGCGCGAAATGCACCAGTCCTGGATATTGTTGAGCCACTGGTTATACGTATTGCCCCAGTTTTCCGGGATCATCCGGATTTCGCCGTTGGCGACTTTTTCCAGCGCCACTTCGGCAATCGATTTGCCAGGGAAGTGGGTGCCCTCCGGCGCTGGCTTGCTCATGGCGACAAACCACTGATCGGTCAACATCGGCTCGATCACCACACCGGTACGGTCGCCACGCGGCACCACCAGTTTGTGCGGCTTGACCGATTCCAGCAAGCCTTGGGCGTCCAGATCAGCAACGATCTGTTTGCGCGCCACGAAGCGGTCCATGCCTTGATACTGGGCCGGAGCGTTTTCATTGATCTTGGCGTCCAGCGTCAGGATGGTAATCTGCGGCAGCCGGTGGCGTTGGCCAACCGCATAGTCGTTGAAGTCATGGGCCGGCGTGATCTTGACGCAGCCGGTGCCGAATTCCTTGTCGACATAGCTGTCGGCGACGACCGGGATTTGGCGATCGGTCAACGGTAGCTTGAGCATCTTGCCGACCAGGTGGATGTAGCGCTCGTCAGTCGGATCGACGGCAACGGCAACGTCGCCCAGCATGGTTTCGGGGCGCGTGGTGGCAACCGTCAGATGACCGCTGCCGTCGGCAAACGGATAATGGATGTGCCACATCGATCCGTCTTCTTCCTCCGAGGCCACTTCCAGTTCGGAAATTGCGGTGCCCAGCACCGGATCCCAGTTCACCAGTCGCTTGCCGCGATAGATCAAGCCTTGCTCAAACAGGCGCACAAAAACTTCGACCACGGTGCCGGACAGTTTGTCGTCCATGGTGAAATATTCGCGGCCCCAGTCGGTCGAAGCGCCCATGCGGCGCATCTGGCCGGTAATGGTCGAGCCAGATTGTTCTTTCCACTCCCAGACTTTTTCTACGAATTTTTCACGGCCCAGATCGTGGCGCGAGACCTTTTGCGCGTCGAGTTGCCGTTCGACCACGATTTGCGTGGCGATGCCGGCGTGATCGGTACCCGGAATCCATGCCGTGTTAAAACCGCGCATGCGATGGTAACGGGTCAGGCCATCCATGATGGTCTGATTGAAAGCGTGCCCCATGTGTAGCGTGCCGGTCACGTTGGGCGGTGGCAACTGAATGCTGAAGGACGGCTTGTCGGCGTCGGTGGTGGCGGTGTAGTACCCGCGCTTTTCCCATTCGGTACGCCAGAATTGTTCAATCTCGGCAGGGTCGAAAGACTTGGCTAATTCCATGATTTATTGGGGTTCTTTGCTAAAGCGATCTAAAACGACGATTATAAAGTACGCAGCCGACTGGCTCCTAACATTGCTGGCCGGGACGCAGGGTTTTTTGACGTAAAGGCAATCGTGTGGACGGATTTGCCATGGATGGGGGCTCTTATACTTGACGTGAGATAAGGAAGTCGCATTTTTGATATACCGCGGGCTGATTGCAGGTGTAAAATCCTTTTCGCTGTCTCGGGATTCAAAAACCAAGGCAGCACAACGCTAGGGGTCCTGATTGCTGAAATGCAACGCAATCGGGTGAGAAATACCCTCGAACCTGATCTGGGTAATGCCAGCGAAGGGAAGCTGTCGAGATGTAGTCGGCCGATTCACAAGACAATACCGTGATCCCGCGCCACCAGACTCGAAAACTCCTTTGCTGGCTCCAAGCCAATTGACGTACAAGCAAAGGAGCCAAAATTGAATGCCAAAATTCCTGTCTGCCACTGCTACGGTGGATGAAGCTGCAATCCATCCCTTGCCGAATTCCCGCAAGATCTATGTGACCGGCTCGCGTCCCGATATCCGGGTGCCGATGCGCCAGATCAGCCAGGCTGATACGCCGGCTTCGTTCGGTGCGGAAAAAAATCCGCCGATTTACGTCTACGATACTTCCGGGCCGTACACCGATCCTGAAGTGAATATTGATATCCGTTCCGGCCTGGCGACGCCACGCCTGCCGTGGATCGTAGAGCGCGACGACACCGAAGAATTGCCGGGCCCAAGCTCGGAATACGGCATCGAGCGCTTGAACGATCCGAAGCTGGCTGAGTTGCGCTTCAACCTGCACCGCAAGCCACGCCGCGCCAAAGCCGGCAAGAACGTGTCGCAAATGCACTACGCCCGCCAAGGCATCGTCACGCCGGAAATGGAATTTGTAGCAATCCGCGAAAACATGCGCCGCAAAGAATACCTGGAAGAGCTGAAAGCCTCCGGTCCGATGGGCAACAAGCTGGCCGACCTGATGGGACGCCAGCACCCTGGCCAGTCGTTCGGTGCTGCGCTGCCGGCGGAAATCACGCCGGAATTCGTGCGCGATGAAATCGCCCGTGGCCGCGCCATTATCCCGGCCAATATCAATCACCCGGAAATCGAGCCTATGATCATCGGCCGCAATTTCCTGGTCAAGATCAACGCCAACATCGGCAATTCCGCGGTGACATCTTCCATCGGCGAAGAAGTCGAAAAGATGACCTGGGCGATCCGCTGGGGCGGCGACAACGTGATGGATCTGTCGACCGGCAAGCACATCCACGAAACCCGCGAATGGATCATCCGCAATTCGCCGGTGCCGATCGGTACCGTGCCGATTTACCAGGCGCTGGAAAAGGTCAACGGCAAGGCCGAAGACCTGACCTGGGAAATTTTCCGCGACACGCTGATTGAGCAAGCCGAACAGGGCGTCGATTACTTCACCATCCATGCCGGCGTGCGCCTGCAATACGTGCCGATGACGGCCAAGCGCCTGACCGGCATCGTTAGCCGCGGCGGCTCCATCATGGCCAAATGGTGTCTGGCGCATCATCGCGAATCCTTCCTGTACGACCACTTCGAAGATATTTGCGAAATCATGAAAGCCTATGACGTCAGCTTCAGTCTCGGCGACGGTTTGCGTCCGGGTTCGATCTACGACGCCAACGATGAGGCGCAACTGGGTGAACTGAAGACCCTGGGCGAGCTGACCCAGATCGCCTGGAAACATGATGTGCAAGTGATGATCGAAGGCCCGGGCCACGTGCCGATGCACCTGATCAAGGAAAACATGGATCTGCAACTGGAACAGTGCCACGAAGCGCCGTTCTATACGCTCGGACCGTTGACCACCGACATTGCTCCCGGCTACGACCACATCACTTCCGGCATCGGCGCCGCCACCATCGGCTGGTACGGCACCGCCATGCTGTGCTACGTCACGCCGAAGGAACATCTCGGCTTGCCGAACAAGGTCGACGTCAAGGACGGCATCATTACCTACAAGATCGCGGCGCATGCGGCGGATCTGGCCAAGGGCCATCCCGGTGCGCAGATTCGCGATAACGCCTTGTCGAAAGCACGCTTCGAATTCCGTTGGGAAGACCAGTTCAATATCGGTCTCGATCCGGACAAGGCGCGCGAATTCCATGACGAAACCTTGCCCAAGGATTCCGCCAAGGTGGCGCATTTCTGCTCCATGTGCGGCCCGCATTTCTGTTCGATGAAGATCACTCAGGAAGTGCGCGAGTACGCCGCCGCGCAAGGCATTTCCGAAATCGCTGCGCTCAAGCAAGGAATGGAAGTGAAAGCCATCGAGTTCGTCAAGAACGGCGCGGAAATCTATAGCAAGCAGTGAGGTTGCCGATGGAAATCGTACTCAATGGCGCACCGCATCCGCTGGCCGACGGCGAGAGCCTGCAACAGCTGATCGTGGCGCTGGAACTGGCCGGGAAAGCTGTTGCGGTGGCGGTCAACCGGCAAGTGGTGCCAGCCAGCTTGTGGCCGCAGCGCGTGTTGCAGCCGCAAGACAAGGTTGACGTAGTGCGCGCAATCGGAGGCGGCTGAGGCCGTTGCCGTTGCCGTCGCGTTGCAAGCGACTCAATGACAGAAAGGATTTGTAATGGATCTGAACTCAATCCCTGAGACGGGACAACAGGACACCGGCCTGACCATCGCCGGTAAAACATATCACTCACGGCTGCTGGTAGGCAGCGGCAAGTATCGTGACCTGGAACAAACCCGCGCCGCCACCGAAGCCAGCGGCGCCGAAATCATCACGGTGGCGATTCGAAGAGTCAACATCGGCCAGGATCCGAATGCGCCGAATTTGCTGGATGTGGTGCCGCCGTCGCGTTACACCATATTGCCCAATACCGCGGGTTGTTATACCGCGGCCGATGCGGTTTATACGCTGCAACTCGGGCGTGAATTGTTGAATGGGCACAAGCTGGCCAAGCTGGAAGTGCTGGGCGACGAGCGCACGCTTTTCCCCAACATGCCGGAGACGTTGAAAGCGGCCGAGGCCCTGGTCAAGGATGGTTTCGACGTCATGGTGTATTGCAGCGACGATCCGATCCAGGCGCGGATTCTGGAAGAGATCGGCTGCGTTGCGGTGATGCCGCTGGCGTCGCTGATCGGTTCCGGCATGGGTATCTTGAACCCGTGGAATCTGTCGCTGATCATCGAGCAGGCCAAAGTGCCGGTGCTGGTCGATGCCGGCGTCGGCACCGCATCCGACGCGGCGATTGCGATGGAGCTGGGTTGCGATGGCGTGTTGATGAATACCGCGATTGCCGGCGCGCAGGACCCGATCCGCATGGCAAGGGCGATGCGGCTGGCGATCGAAGCCGGGCGCGAAGCCTTTCTTGCCGGCCGGATTCCGAAGCGCTTCGCGGCGTCGCCATCTTCGCCGATGGCCGGACGAGTCAAGTGAGCGCGTCGGTAAACATCGACACGGCCGGCGCCGCAGCGCCGGCCTGCGTGCTGGTGTTTTCCGGTTCGGATCCGAGCGGCGGCGCCGGTATGCAGGCCGACATCACCGCGATTGCCGCGCTCGGGGCGCACCCGCTGTCGGTAGTGACGGTGTTGACGGTGCAGGATAACCAACGGGTGTTTGGCGTCTATCCGGTAGCTGCGGACTTGGTGCGGCAGCAGGCGCAAGCGCTGCTCGACCGTATCGATATCTCTGCGGTCAAGTTGGGCATCGTTGGCAATCGCGCTAACGCCGAAGCGATTGCAGGCATCATCCGCGATCTGCGTTTACGGCAGCCGGACTTGCCGGTGGTGTTTGATCCGGTACTGGCGAACGGCCATGGCGATAGCCTGGCCAGCGAAGATCCGGTTGCGGCACTCGCTCCATTGTTTGAGCTTGCCACCGTGATTACGCCGAACCGGGTCGAAGCCGATCGCTTGTGCGGGGTTCAGGCAAGTCCCGAACAACAAGCGGCGATGCTGCTGGAGCGCGGTTGCGGGCATGTGTTGTTGAAAGGCGGCCATGGCCCGGAGCAGCACGAAGTGTTGAATCGGTGGCGCAGCAGGACACAGCAGCGCAACTGGAGTTGGCCGCGTTTGCCGGGTGAATTCCACGGCAGCGGCTGCACCTTGGCGGCAGCGCTTTCAGCCATGCTGGCGCAGGGTGTGGATATGGAGCAGGCAATCGATGCTGCGCAAATTTATTGCCAGCAAACCTTGGCCGAATCTTATGCGATCGCCGCCGGCCAACGCATACCGAGCCGTGTTCTGCCATTTCTAAAATTACGAGGATAAAGCGATGAAGGGGTTATACATCGTCACACCCGATTGGGATGATACCGACAAGCTGCTGCAGGTTACCGAGCAAGCCTTGCAAGGCGGCGCGGCGTTGCTGCAGTATCGGCATAAGAGTGCTGATGCGGCTTTGCGGCAGCAACAGGCCGAAGCATTGCTGGCCTTATGCCGTCGTTATCAGCGGCCATTCATCATCAACGATTATGTGGATTTGTGCCTGGCGCTTGATGCCGACGGCATTCACGTCGGCGGTACCGATGCCAGCGTGGCGGAAGTGCGGGCCATGGTGGGGGCGGACAAGATTGTCGGCGCTTCCTGCTATGGCGATCTGGAATTGGCGCATGCCGCGTATCGCGCCGGCGCCAGTTATGTGGCGTTCGGCGGATTCTATCCATCGCGCGTCAAGAAATATCCGGTCACCACGCCGCCCGATATCGTCACGCGCGCTAAAGCCGAAATCGCTTTGCCGAACGTGGTGATCGGCGGCATGACGCAAGAGAATGCCGTACCCTTGATTGCTGCCGGCGCCGACATGGTGGCCGCCATCAGCAGCGTTTACCTGGCTGAGGATCCGACCGCCGCTGCGCGCAGTTTCGTTGCCTTGTTTGAAAACAGATAGGTATCGATGAACGTGGTTACGATCTGATCGCAACCGCGTTCATTCGTCTGGCTCGGAAGCAATCAGGTTTCCAGCAAGCTGCGCAGCATCCACGCATTTTTCTCATGCAGTTGCATGCGTTGCGTCAGCAAATCTGCGGTCGGCTCATCGGCGGCGGCGTCAACCACCGGGAAAATCGAACGCGCGGTGCGGGTGACGGCTTCTTGTCCTTGCACCAGTTGCTGGATCATGGCGGTCGCCGTCGGCACGCCTTCTTCTTCCGAAATCGAGGTCAGTTTGGCGAAAGCCTTGTAGGTAGCGGGCGCAGGATAACCGAGTGCGCGAATCCGCTCCGCAATCAAGTCCACCGCCAGCCACAATTCGTTGTACTGGGCTTCGAACATCAGGTGCAATGTGTTGAACATCGGCCCGGTCACGTTCCAGTGGAAATTGTGGGTTTTCAGATACAGGGTGTAGGTATCGGCCAGCAGCTTGCTGAGCCCGTCGGCGATTTTCTTGCGATCCTTATCGCTAATGCCGATATCGATGACTGCCACGCTTTTCCTTGCCATTGTGCGACTCCTTCTAACAGTGATGTATGAAGACTTGCAGCTCGATTTTATGTCAATTTACCAGCAGCAAAGAAATGCACGTATTTTTTGCGCCGCAGCGGCATGTCTGCGCTAGCCGGCAGCGGCAGTGGCCGAAGCCAGCCGCGAGCGGCGATACATGCTGACGGTCAACGCCACCGCAGCCAGCGACGCCGCGGCGGCAAACAGGAATACTTCGGCATAGCCGAATTTGCTGACGATCAAGCCCGCCAGCGGACCGGTGACGCCGAGCGCCAGATCCAGGAATACCGAATAAGCGCCCAAGGCGCTGCCGCGGTTATGCGCCGGCACCAGATTCACTGCCTCCACCCCGAGTGCCGGGAAGATCAGGGCAAAACCGAAGCCGGTGAGCGCCGCGCCGACCAGCGCCAACGCGGGCGAACCGGCCTGCCACAGCAACAACAGGCCGAGCGCCTCGACCGAGAAACAGATGATCGCCACGCGGAAGCCGCCAAAGCGCGAGATGGTGTGGGCAAACAACAGCCGCGCACCGACAAAGAAGCTGCCGAACAAGGTCAGTGAAAACGCCGCGTTCGGCCAATGGTGGCTGGCATAAAACAAGGTGATGAAAGTGGCGATGGAACCAAAACCTATCGAGCCCAACGCCAGCCCCATGCCGTGCGGGAACACTTTGCGCAATACATGTTGAAACGGCAAATGCTCGCCGCGTACCACGGCGGTCGCGGCTTTCAAACGCGCCAGGAAGAAGCCGCCTAGCGCCAGCACTGTGACCGTAACGCCCACTGCCGCCAAGCCCCAGGCATGGGCGATCACTACGCCCAGAGGCGCGCCGATGGCCAGCGCGCCATAAGTAGCAATGCCGTTCCAGGAAATCATGCGTGCCGTGTGCTGCGCGCCAACCCGGCCTATGCCCCAGGTAATCGCACCGGTTCCGACCATGCTCTCGCCGCAGCCGAGCACCAGCCGGCCTGTCAGCAGGATGCTCAGGCTAAGCGCCGGCATGTGGGTAAACCATGCCGCGACCAGCAGGAAGGCGCCACTGATGCTGCAACCGATCAAGCCGCGCAGGACGGCGGTCTTGGGGCCGACCGAATCAGCCATGCGGCCGGCAAACGGCCGGCTCAGCAAGGTTGCCAGGTACTGCATGCTGATCGCCAGGCCGGCCAGCACCGAGCTGTAGCCCAGGTCGGTATGGACGTAGCCGGGCAGCACCGCCAACGGAATGCCGATTGCCAGATAGCAAATGAAAGTGAAAAATGCAGTGGAAACAATATGGAAAGTAACTGCGGTAACGGCGGTCCCGGACGACGGCTGGCTGGCGTGGTCGGGACGAACTTCTTCGGGCATGGTAGGCGAGGGCTTGGTTGATTGTTACGAGGGGGAATGATGCAATGCAGTATTTTACTCTTCCAGCCTGGATGCTGCTGACCGCCGCCAATGCTCGCCGATAGAGGTGAGGGCGCTAACTCGATGACAGTCGTGATCGCTGCATCAGCCGAGTCTCCGCACAGCTTATAATGCGAAGATGCAAAATCTTCTTCATAACCTCAATCCAGAGCAGCTCGCGGCAGTCACCTTGCCGGCGCAATCCGCACTTATCCTGGCCGGCGCCGGTTCCGGCAAGACGCGCGTGCTGACCACGCGCATCGCCTGGCTGATCCAGACCGGCCAGGTATCGCCGGCCGGCGTGCTGGCGGTGACGTTTACCAATAAAGCTTCGAAGGAAATGATGACGCGTTTGTCGGCGATGTTGCCGATCAATACGCGCGGCATGTGGATCGGGACTTTCCACGGCTTGTGCAATCGTTTGTTGCGCGCTCACTATCGCGACGCCGGTTTGCCGCAGACTTTCCAGATCCTGGATTCGCAAGACCAGTTGTCGGCGATTAAGCGTTTGCTGAAATCGCTCAATGTCGACGATGAAAAATATCCGCCGCGCAATCTGATGTATTTCATCAATGGCGCCAAGGACCAGGGTTTGCGCGCGAACGAGGTCGAGGCGAATGACGATTACAACCGTAAATTCGTCGAGTTGTACGATTTGTACGACCAGCAATGCCAGCGCGAAGGCGTGGTCGATTTCGCCGAGCTGCTGCTGCGTACTTATGAGCTGCTGAGCCGCAACCAGCCGTTGCGCGAGCATTATCAGTCGCGCTTCCAGCACATCCTGGTGGATGAATTCCAGGATACCAACGATCTGCAATACAAATGGCTCAAGCTGATGGCGGGCCAGCGCGGCGCGGTGTTTGCGGTTGGCGACGACGACCAGAGCATTTACGCTTTCCGCGGCGCCAATGTCGGCAACATGAGCGCTTTCGAACATGAATTCCGGGTCGAGAACCTGATCAAGCTGGAACAGAATTATCGTTCGCACGGCCATATCCTGGATAGCGCCAATACCCTGATTGCCAACAACAGTAAACGTCTCGGCAAGAACCTGCGCACCGATGCCGGCCATGGCGAGCCGGTAAGAATCTACGAAGCCACCAGCGATTTGCAGGAAGCGCAATGGATTATCGAAGAGACCAAGAGCCTGATCAACGAAGGCGCCATCCGTAGCGAAATCGCCGTGCTGTATCGCTCCAATGCGCAATCGCGGGTGATCGAGCATGCCTTGTTTTCTGCCGGCATACCTTATCGCGTGTATGGCGGCCAACGCTATTTCGAACGCGCCGAAGTCAAGCATGCGATTGCCTATCTGCAGTTGATGGACAATCCGCACAATGATTCGGCGTTCTTGCGCGTGGTGAATTTTCCGACGCGCGGCATAGGCGCAAGGGCATTGGAGCAGTTGCAGGACGCCGCCAAACAACATGGTATCTCGCTCTATGCGGCGGTGCCGCATGTGGCCGGCAAAGCCGGCGCCACGCTTGGCGCATTCCTGAAACTGATCGAAGGCGGGCGTTTTGAAACCCAGCATCTGCCGTTGCCGGAAATGGTGCAGATCGTGCTCGACATGAGCGGCTTGATGCAGCACTACCGTAATGAAAAAGAAGGCGCTGACCGTATCGAGAATCTGGAGCAACTGGTCAACGCCGCCACCCTGTTTGTTTCGGAAGAAGGGTTTGGCGCCGATGCCCCGGCTTTGCTGGGACCGAAGGCGCAAGCGGTGGCTGGGGCGTCGATCACGACCGCCGATGGGATCGAGATATTCGACGCCGATGCGCCGCTGGCGGCGGTGATGTCGCCCTTGTCGGCTTTCCTCTCGCATGCTTCGCTGGAAGCTGGGGATAATCAAGCCCAGGTTGGACAAGACGCCTTGCAACTGATGACGGTGCATTCCGCCAAGGGACTGGAATTCGACGCTGTATTTATTACCGGCCTGGAAGAGGGGCTGTTCCCGCACGAGAATTCACAGAAAGAAGACGCCGGCGTGGAAGAAGAACGGC
This sequence comes from Collimonas silvisoli, assembly GCF_018305005.1. Taxonomy (GTDB): domain Bacteria; phylum Pseudomonadota; class Gammaproteobacteria; order Burkholderiales; family Burkholderiaceae_D; genus Collimonas; species Collimonas silvisoli. Next base: position 77,642 of record NZ_JAGQEG010000004.1, on the reverse strand, counting down.
GCCTGATGTATGTCGCCATCACGCGCGCGAAAAAACGCTTGTACATGAGTTTTTCGCAAACCCGGATGTTGCACGGCCAAACCCGTTACAACATGCGCTCGCGTTTTTTTGACGAGCTGCCGGAAGACGCCTTGAAATGGCTGTCGCCGAAAGTGCAGCAGCATAGCTGGTTCGCGCATTCGAAATCGGCTTGGGATGATGCACCCGAAAAGGCGGCCAACAGCATCGCCAAGAATTTCGGCAAGCGCGATATCGGCTGGCGCATAGGCGAAAACGTGGCGCATCTGAAATTCGGTGAAGGCGTGATCGTCAATATCGAAGGCAGCGGCGGCAACGCTCGCGCCCACATCAATTTCGGCAAGCACGGCATGAAGCTGCTGGATTTGAGCGTGGCGAAGCTGGAGAAGATTGCTTAGGAGAGTGGGCGGGTGGGGTTTTGTTGCCCCGCCCTATGTTTATTCTGTAGTCGTTGTTTCTTGAGGCTGAGGCGGTAAATCGGCCTCGGGTTTGCCGAAGATGTGGGTGTACGTCGGGTAGAAAGAACAATACATCACCACCGTCAATGCAATCGATAGCGGCAGCAGGATCATGATTGTGACCGAGGCGTTGCCGACCAGTAGCGCAATCACTACGCTGACGAGTGCCGGCAGCAAAACGCCGATGCCGGCCCAGGCCAGTCCGTACACGGCAAACGCCTTCATTTCACGCGATACCGCAAAGAAGCTGTAGAAAATGGCTTTCGACACGCTCATGTTTTTCCACATGATGAGCGGCGCCGCGTACCAGAACGCCATCGCCGCCGGCGTGTAGACCGCGGCCGAAAACAGCATCGCCAGCGACATGCTGGAATCTTGTATGTCTTTGGCGTCGAGCGCGGCCTGGCCGGTTACCGTCATCCAGAACACACCGCCATCGATCAGGACCGAGGCGGCGATAGCGATGACCGCAGCCACCAGGTACAGGGCGCCCAGGATCAGCAGATTCTTCAGAGCAGGCGAACGAAAGCCGATCAGCAACAGGTTGGGATAGACGCGCTTGCCCTGTTCAATATTCACGCAAGCCTGCATGAAAGACATGGCAAATACCGGCACCAGAACCAGCGGCAGCAATTGTCCCAGCAACGGGATGATGTTGAGCGCCAGCATCAAGAACATATAAGCCAGGAATAGGGTGGATATTTCGGCAGGTTGTTTGCGGAACAACGCAAACCCTTCCTTGATCCACAGCCATCCGGTTTTTGCAGGCAGTTTTTCCATTATTTCATTCAAGAATTTCGCTTAAGTATTTCGCTCAGTACAAGGCTGGGGCCGGGTGCGCCACACGTTGTCGCAAAATCCTTTCGAAGTGGCCGGGATCGTGCGGCGTTAATATTTCTGCCGCGCGCGGTAAATAAAAATCATAGAGTCGCGACAGCCAGAAACGCAAGGCGCCGGCGCGCAACATTGCCGGCCAGGCAATTTGCTCGGCGGCGTTGAACGGCCGCACCGCATGGTATGCATCTAGCATCGCTCTTACCCTGATAATGTCAAGGTCGCCGTTGGCCAGGTCTATGCACCAGTCGTTGACGGTGACCGCCAAGTCAAACAGCCAGGTATCGCAGCCGGCAAAATAGAAATCGAAAAATCCTGTCAGCCGCTCGCCGTCGAACATCACGTTGTTGCGGAACAGGTCGGCGTGCACCGGTCCGTTGGGCAATTCGCGATAGGCTTCCGAGGCGGCAAATGTTTCCTGGAACGCCATTTCGCTGCGCAGCAACTGTTGTCCGTCTGCTGGCAGATACGGCAGCACTACCGGGGCGGTTTCGCGCCACCACGGCAGCCCACGCAAATTGGGTTGGCGAATTGGAAAGTCTTGCGCCGCCATATGCATTTTTGCCAACATCGCTCCCACTTCGGCGCAATGTACCGCCGCCGGCGCCAGCTGGCAATCGCCTTCCAGCTTGGTGACGATGGCGGCCGGCTTGCCGTGCAAGGGATTGAGGATCTGGCCCTGCTGATTGGCGATAGGCTCAGGCACCAGCACGCCACGCTGCGCCAGGTGGCGCATCAGTTCCAGGTAAAACGGCAATTGTTCGAAACTGAGCTTTTCAAACACCGTTAGCACATACTCTCCGCGCTCGGTGTTGATAAAAAAATTACTGTTTTCGATGCCGGATGAGATGCCCCTGATTGCCAGTGCCTTGCCTAAGGAAAAGGGGGGGATCCACTGCGTGAGATCGTCTAGCGTGACGGGGGTAAATACTGCCATGGGAAAAATCGGGGAAAGGACAAGGTTCAAGCCATGTCGGAATAAATATGCGGCAAATACACGGTGGTTTTCCGTGTATCCGCCGTACGGCTACTTAGGGACTGCCGGGTTACTTCTTGTCCGGGGATACTGTCGGCGGCGGCAATCCTGCATCGCCGTCGGTCTGAACCGCCTCGCCTGGCTTGTGCGCCTTTTGACCCAGGTCGAATTCCTTGACCTGCCATTGCGCTCCGCGTACCGGCGAATCGCTTGGCTGCAGGGCGCCGGCCTGGGATTGCGGCTTCACATAGTAGGTACTGCCGCCGCTAGTGACCTTGACTTCGGTAACCTTGCCTTGCTCACGTTTTTGCGTGATCTCGGCAGGGCCCACGCCCGGCTTGCGAATGGTGACGGCCGGCGCTTCGCCTTCTTCCAGCTTTTGCAGCTCTGGCGGTGGCGGCGCGGCGTTCTTGGCTGGTTGTTGGGCCGATTGTTGCGCATTAACCAGCAAAGGCGTTGCAAGCGAGGCAATACATACCGCCAACAGCTGCCAGACTTTGGATTTATTCATGAGAATTTGGCTACCTTGAGTAAAACAAGATGGAAGGCTTCATTGTAACAAACCGCCGGCCCCTATAGGCGATAAGGGGGCCGGCAATCTTCCCGTTGTAGCGCGCTTGCCAAGAGGCGACGCTGTTACAGCAACACGCTGGCATGGCTATCGGATTCCGCCATGACGGTTTCGCCTGCCTCGTAGAATTTCACCACGGCAGCGAGAATTTCGGCCGGGTCGTCCAGCACCTGGATCAGGTCCATGTCCTTGGCCGCGATCATGCCGTCGCCCACCAGCTGGGTGCGGAACCAGTCCAGCAAACCGCTCCAGAAACTGCTGCCGACCAGGATGATAGGGATGTGGCGGCACTTGCCGGTCTGGATCAGCGTCAGCACTTCGGTCAGTTCATCCATGGTGCCGAAACCGCCAGGCAGCACGATGTAGGCGTCGGCGTAACGCACGAAGGCGACTTTGCGGGCAAAGAAGTGACGGAAGCTGAGCGAGATATCCTGCCATTTATTTCCGCTTTGCTCATGCGGCAATTCGATATTCAAGCCAACCGACGGCGATTTGCCTTCGAATGCACCCTTGTTGGCGGCTTCCATCAAACCCGGGCCGCCACCCGAAATCACGGCAAAACCTTCGTCGGAAAAGCGCCGCGCGATATCCATGCAAAGGGGGTAATAGGGATTGTTGGCCTTGATCCGTGCGGAGCCGAAGATCGATACCGCGGGATGTAACTCGGAAAGGCGTTCGGTCGACTCGATAAATTCTGCCATAATCGTGAACATATGCCACGATTCGCGCGCCTTCTTGGAAGTTGCGCGTTCGACGTCCGTCACTTGCCGCAAACGCGGCACATTTTTTCCGTTCAATTCCATATGCAAAAAACCCTGCTGTTAGTTGATGGTTCCAGTTATCTTTATCGAGCCTTCCACGCCTTGCCCGATATGCGCAATGCTGCCAATGAACCGACCGGCGCGATGTATGGGATGATAAATATGCTGCGCCGTTTGCGTACCGATTACCCCGCAGCTTACCTCGCCTGCGTGTTCGATGCAAAAGGAAAAACTTTCCGCGACGACATGTACGCCGACTATAAGGCCACCCGCGCATCGATGCCGGAAGACCTAGTTAAACAGATTACGCCAATTCACGCCGCCGTGCGTGCCATGGGCTGGCCGATCCTGATGGTCGAAGGAGTGGAAGCCGACGACGTGATCGGCACCTTGACCGTGCAAGCGGTGAGCCACGGCATGCAAGCCGTGGTCTCGACCGGCGACAAGGATCTGGCGCAGCTGGTCAACGACGATGTGACCCTGATCAACACCATGAGCAACGAGACGCTGGATCGCGCCGGCGTGATCGCCAAATTCGGCGTGCCGCCCGAGCGCATCGTCGATTATCTGACATTGATCGGCGATACCGTCGATAACATCCCGGGCGTCGCCAAGGTCGGGCCGAAGACTGCGGTCAAGTGGCTGGCGCAATATGACACGGTCGATCAAGTGATCGCCAATGCCGCCAGCATCGGCGGCGCGGTTGGCGAGAACCTGCGGCAAGTGCTGGACTGGCTGCCCAAGGCGAAGGAACTGGTGACGGTAAAAACCGATTGCGACCTGAGCGCGCACATGGTGTCGATTCCGGAATCCCTGAAGGCGCCGGAGCAGGACAAGGAGACGCTGATCGAGTTGTTTACCCGCTATAACTTCAAGACCTGGCTGCGCGAACTGAGCGGGACCGGAAGTGTTACCGGCGCAGCCGACAATGCGGGAAAGAGCGCCGCGACCGAAGTCTCTGCCGACAGCAAAGCCGGCGCTGCCGAGCCGGCCCAGAGCAGTCTGTTTGCCGCGGTGGAACGGCACTATGAAACCGTGCTGACCGAAGCCCAGCTGGATGAGTGGCTGCAACGGATAGACAAGGCGGGCTTGACCGCAGTCGATACCGAGACCACCTCGCTTGATCCGATGACGGCTCAATTGGTCGGGATCTCGCTGTGCTGCGAGGCCGGCACTGCCGCCTATATTCCGGTTGCGCATCGTTATCAGGACGTGCCGGCGCAGTTGCCGCGCGAATTCGTGCTGGAAAAAATGCGTGCCTGGCTGGAGGATGAGAGCAAACCCAAGGTCGGTCAGAATCTGAAATACGACAGCCATATTTTCGCTAATCAGGGCGTCAGCTTGCGCGGCATCGTGCATGACACTTTGCTCGAATCCTATGTGTTCGAATCGCACCGCAGCCACGATATGGACAGTCTGGCCTTGCGCCATCTGAATCATCAGACCATCACATTCCAGGACGTGTGCGGCAAAGGTGCTTCGCAAATCGGTTTCGACGAAGTCGAGATTAGCCGCGCCACCGAATACGCAGCCGAGGACGCCGACATCACGCTGCAACTGCACCTGGCCATGTGGCCGCATATCGCCGACGACGCTAAGCTCAGGTTCATTTACGAAAAAATCGAAGTGCCGACGTCGGTGGTGCTGCAAAAGATCGAACGCAACGGCGTGCTGATCGACGCCAGCCTGCTGGCCACGCAATCGAATGAGCTGGGCAAGCGCATGCTGGAGATCGAGCAGCAGGCTTATGAACTGGCGGGCCAGCCTTTCAACTTGAGTTCGCCGAAGCAGCTGGGTGAAATCCTGTTCGATAAACTCAAGCTGCCGGTGGTCAAGAAAACCCCGTCCGGATCGCCTTCGACCGATGAAGAAGTGCTGCAGAAGCTGGCGGAAGATTACCCGCTGCCGAAGGTGCTGCTCGACTACCGCAGCTTGTTCAAGCTGAAGTCGACCTACACCGACAAACTGCCGAAGATGGTGAATCCGAACACCGGCCGCGTGCACACCAATTATGCTCAGGCGGTGGCGGTCACCGGACGGCTGGCGTCGAACGATCCCAATCTGCAAAACATCCCGATTCGCACTGCCGAAGGCCGGCGTATCCGCGAAGCGTTTGTGGCGCCTGCCGATAGCGTGATTATGTCGGCCGACTATTCGCAAATCGAATTGCGCATCATGGCTCACATCTCGGGCGATGAAAACATGCTGCGCGCATTTGCCGAAGGCGTCGATATCCACCGCGCCACTGCCGCCGAAATTTTCGGCAGCACCGCGCAAGACGTCAGCAGCGAGCAGCGCCGTTATGCCAAAGTGATCAACTTCGGCCTGATTTACGGCATGAGCGCTTTCGGCCTGGCCGGCAACCTGGGCATCGAGCGCGCCGCCGCGCAAATGTATATCGAAAAATATTTCATGCGTTTTTCCGGCGTCAAGCAATTCATGGATATGACGCGGGTACAAGCCAAGGCGCAAGGGTATGTCGAGACCGTGTTCGGGCGTCGTTTGTGGCTGCCGGAAATCAATTCGCCCAATGGTCAGCGCCGGCAAGGCGCTGAACGGGCGGCGATCAATGCGCCTATGCAGGGCACAGCTGCCGACTTGATCAAACTGTCGATGATAGCGGTGCAAAACTGGATTGAAACAGAACGGTTAAAATCCAAGATGGTCATGCAGGTGCACGATGAACTGGTGCTTGAAGTGCCGCAAGACGAACTGGCGCTGGTGCGGGAAAAATTGCCGCAGCTGATGGCTGGTGTAGCTGAATTAAAAGTGCCGCTGATTGCCGAAGTCGGGGTTGGCAAGAATTGGGACGAGGCGCATTGAGCGCGCGTATGCGGCGATTTGCTTTGGTCAACGCAAATCGATATTGATGGTCTACTTTGGAGGAGAGCTTGAATGCCGAATTTGAAAGAGGATTTCGATAGTCTGGTAGCGAAAACCAGCTTGTCAGACGATGTCGATCGCCGTACTTTTTTGAAAACCACTCTGGGTACCGGGTTTGCCGCCGCGGTGCTGCCGGTGTCGGCGCAGACTGTGATCAAGACCGATACCGTCGGTCTTACCGCCGGAGCGTTAGAGGTCGAGGCCAACGGCTTGAGCGTGCCGATTTATCGCGCCCAGCCTGAAGGTAAAACCAATCTTCCGGTGGTGCTGGTGATCTCGGAAATTTTTGGCGTGCACGAACACATCGCCGATATCGCGCGACGTTTTGCCAAGCTCGGTTATCTGGCAATTGCTCCGGACCTGTTCATTCGCCAGGGTAATCCGGCGGCCTTCGCATCGATTCCAGAGTTGTACGCAAACGTAATTTCAAAGGTGCCGGATGATCAGGTACTGGGCGATATCGATGCCTGTGTCGTCTGGGCCAAGGAGAATGGCGGCAACGTGAACAAGCTGGCGATCACCGGCTTTTGCTGGGGTGGCCGCATTACCTGGCTGTACGCTGCTCACAATCCCAAGGTCAAGGCCGCTGCCGCCTGGTATGGCCGCCTGGTAGGGGACAAGAGCGAGCTGACGCCGAAGCAGCCGGTCGACATCGCGGCGACGCTGAAAGTGCCGGTGCTGGGTTTGTATGGCGGCAAGGATGACGGCATTGCGCAAGATACTCTGGCGCAGATGAAAGCGGCGCTGGCCAAAGGCAGCAGCAAGTCGGAGTTTGTGGTGTACCCGAATTCCGGCCACGCGTTCAACGCCGATTATCGCCCTAGTTATGTCGAGGCGGACGCCAAGGACGGCTGGAAGCGGACTTTGGCTTGGTTCAAAGCGCATGGCGTGAGTTGAATCCAGGCCGATACTATCGGCATTTGTATCCGGATGCGGGGCATCCGGATACAAGGCCAACTAGCTGGGACAGGGTAGTTGGCAGTCAAGTTTACGCAAATACGTTTGCTCAAATTCGGTAGCTGTGTTTTAATTTGCAACCATGTTGCATTTAAACTCTGTTTGCCGGGGCCGAAAATTAATTCCACACTCGTTTCAATTATCCTGGCGACCACGATCGCCGGTGTCTTCAGCATTACCGCCGCCGCCATTTTTTCGTTTGCATTGCTGTCCAAGATGGTCGAGCGCATGGTCAGCCTGTCGGTCGGCATCATGCTGGCGACCTCTCTATTGCATGCACTGCCCGAAGCTTTCGAATCGCAGGCTGATAGCCACACGCTGTTCGCGGTGCTGCTGGGCGGCCTGCTGGCGTTTTTTGTGCTGGAGAAATTTGCCATCCTGCGCCACTCGCATCATCACGAAGACGACGGCCATGGGCATCATCACGGCCATGACAAGAAAGAGGCGGGCAAAGCCGGCTGGATGATCCTGGTTGGCGATGGCTTGCACAATTTTACCGACGGCATTCTGATCGCCGCCGCTTTTCTGGCCGATCCGCATCTGGGCCTGATCACCGGCCTGGCTATCATCGTGCACGAAATTCCACAGGAAATCGGCGATTTCATCGTGCTGCTCAACGCCGGTTTTTCACGTACCCGCGCCTACGTATATAACCTGATCTGCAGCTTGATGGCAGTGATTGGCGGGTTGCTGGGTTACTTTACCCTTGAGCGCGGCATGGAGTGGATTCCTTACGTGCTGGTATTTGCCTCGTCGGGATTCATCTATATCGCCGTCAGCGATCTGATGCCGCAGATGCAGCGCCGCGCCACCTTGCGTGAAACGATTCCGCAGATTCTGCTGATCGGCGCCGGCGTCGCTATCGTTCTGTTCCTGACACGTCACGCCCATCAACACTAGCAGGGCGTTGCAAAACTACTGCGCGAGTCGAGTTTCGGCTTCCGGCGCTCGCCGTACCTCCGTACGGCTCCGCTCCTCAGTCGAAGCTCGGCCCGCTCGCTACGTTTTTCAACACCCTGCTGCGACGTCAAACGGGCAGGTAAGGCAAGCTCTATGCACCCTTGGCCACCGGCCGCGCCGGGTCAGAGCACCACTCGCTCCACGATCCCGGATACAAGGCCGCGCCGTGCAAGCCGGCGATTTCCAACGCCAGCAGGTTATGGCAGGCGGTGATGCCTGAGCCGCATTGCATGACAGCGGCTTGCGGCTCGCTGATCAGGGCGCCGAATTCCTCATGCAATTGATGGCCCGGCTTGAAGCGGCCGTCGGCTTGCAGATTGTCTTTGAAGAAGCGGTTCTTGGCGCCGGGAATATGGCCGCCGACCGGATCTATCGTTTCGTTTTCCCCACGGAAGCGATCCGGTGCGCGCGCATCGATGATGGTGCGCCTTGGATTGGTCAGGTTGATCAGCACGTCGTGCGCGTTGACGCTGTTGGTCAGCGGCGGCTTGGCGCTGATATTGCCCGCTGCCGGCGCCGGCTCTACAGTCGATAAGCCGCCCCCAGCCGCTTGCCAGGCCGCCAGGCCGCCGTCCAGCACCGCCGCCGAGTTATGGCCGATGGAGCGCAATAGCCACCACAGGCGGGCGGCATACATGCCGCCCTGGGCATCGTAGGCGACGACTTGCGTATCGTCGTTAATGCCCCAGCGCCGCAGCGTGGCAAGCAGCGCATCTTTTTCAGGCAATGGATGGCGGCCTTTGAAGCTGCCGTCGGCCGCATGCTTGGGGCCGGAAAGATCGCGATCCGGATCGGCAAACCGTGCTTCGGGAATATGGCCGGCGTCGTAAGCCACTCTGCCCGAAGCGGCGTCCATCAAGTCGTGGCGGCAATCGAGAATGACCCAGTTGGGATTTTGCGCATTCTGCAACAGATTGGCGGCAGAAATCAGCGTCTGATAGGGATGTGCTTGGGACATGGCATTCCTTCTTTCAAAGTGTGTGTCGAGTGATGCAGTGCAGGGTTCATACGCTGCCGGTCTTATTGGTCACATTGGTCGCATTAGTGACATTAACCAGCGGCTTTTCCGTGAGCAACGGGCGTAGCGGACGTGCCTTCCTTTGATTATAAAACGTTGCCAGCAAACCGCCGACAAGGATGACCGCGGTGCCAAGCCAGCCCCGCCAGCCGAGCTGGTCGTGCCAGATCAGGATGCCCCAGATACTGGAAAAGACGATGCCGGTGTATTGCAGGTTCGCGGTCAACAGCGGATTGCCAAGGCGGTAGGCACGGGTCATGGCCATTTGAGCGACGGTGGCCGACAGGCTCAGCGCAATCAGCAAGGCCACGCCTTGCACGCTTTGCGCATGCCAGAACGGTATGCCGCCGCTACCGGGCAGCAGGGTGCTGCCAGCCAGGCCGGCGATGGCGCTGGTCGTCGAAAAATAAAACACCACGCGATATTCCGGCTCGCCCAGCGTGCCCAGGCGCCGCACTTGCAGATAAGCCACGGCCGAGATCAGGCCAGACGCCAGCGCGATCATGCCGCCCATGGTCTGATTCGCGTCGAACGACGGCCTCAGCAGCAGCATCACGCCGATGAAGCTGAGCATGATGGTGGCCGCCATGCCCCATTCAAAGCGGCTGTTGCCGCGCCACCATGCACTGCCGAACAAGATTGCAGCGAGCCAGATCGACGAGGTGTAGTTGAGGGTAGTCGCGGTGGCAACCGGCAACAAGCTGAAGGAATAGAACCACATCGACAAGGCAATCACGCCGATCACGCCACGCCACAAATGCTGGCGCGGCATGGGCGTCTTGAGAGTGCCGCCTTTCAGCAGAACCAGCACAATGATGAAGAGCATGCCGATCAATCCGCGGCTCAGCACGATTTCAGCGATGGAGTAATGATCGGAAGCGAGCTTGACGCAGACTCCCATGATCGAAAACATGAGACTAGCGAACAACATCCAGAGTGATTGCATGGGGCGGCAGTGAAGAGAAGGTTGCTGCTATTTTGACTGATTCCGGCGGCAGTGCATGCCGGGCGTGCTAAATAATGACAAAGGGCCGGAGTTTATGCGCTTCGGCTGCGCACAAACTCCGGCCCGTTTTCGGATCCAGGATGCTCAGGTCAAGCCGTGCTGGCTCCGGTACCACTCGTGAAAATGCTGCATGCCGTCTTCCATCGGCGACTGATACGGCCCCACTTCACTGACGCCGCGCTCCATCAGAATCCGCCGGCCGGCATCCATGCGTAGTGCAATTTCGTCATCTTCGACACAGGTTTCCATGTAGGCCGCACGTTCTGCCTCGACCATTTCACGTTCAAACAGCGCGATTTCCTCAGGATAGTAAAACTCCACCACATTGGTGGTCTTTTGCGGGCCGCGCGGCCACAGCGTCGATACCACCAGGACATGGGGATACCACTCGACCATGATGTTGGGATACAAGGTCAGCCAGATCGCGCCGAACTTTGGCGGTTGGCCATTGCTGAACTTGAGAACCTGTTCCTGCCATTTCTTGTAGGCCGGCGAGCCGGATTTCGCCAGTCCGTGATTGACGCCCACGGTTTGCACGCTGTAATCCTTGCCGAATTGCCATTCCAGATCGTCGCAGCTGACAAAACTGCCGAGGCCGGGATGGAATGGCTCGACGTGATAATCCTCCAGGTAGACCTCGATAAAGGTTTTCCAGTTGTAATCGCACTCGTGGACTTCGACGTGATCGAACAGGTAGCCGCTGAAATCGAGATCCTTTGCCACGCCAAGCTGCGCCAGCTTCTCGCCGACATGAAACGCATTTTGCTCGAACAGCAAGCCGTTCCAGTTTTGCAAGGGCGTTCTGGACAGGTTCATGCACGGCGTCTCGCCGAAATGCGGTGCGCCGATCAGTTCGCCCTTGAGGTCGTAAGTCCAGCGATGCAGCGGGCAGACGATGTTGCGGGCATTGCCGCGGCCGTCGAACATTTTTGCCTGCCGATGGCGGCAGACGTTGGATATCAGCTCAATCCCCTGCGGATTGCGCACCAGCATGCGGCCCTCGTTTTCAGAAGCCAGCGTGGCGTAATCGCCGACGTTGGGCACCATCAGCTCATGGCCGACGTAACGCGGGCCATTCTGAAAGAGCTGCTGGATTTCGCGCTTTAACAGCGCTTCGTCAAAATAGACGTTGACCGGAAGTTGCGCATCGGAGCGCGCGAGCTTGGTAATAGAAGCCAGATCGGACATCCCTCCACCCCCAAATGTGTTGTATCAACCTAAGAGAGAAAGAATCCGCAAAAACCTGTGTTCAAGTAATATGAAACGGAAATTTTGGACAGAACCAAGGATTATCCCATAAAAATGCAAAATCTGGCGGCGTTTTACACTGTTTATCCAGAGATTAGAGCTTGAACTCCTCGAAATTCAACGAGTTATAGATGTTTGCACTAAAATAGCGGACTAAACTATTTATCGCTACTATGCCAAAAAATCCGATTTCCACCAGCAGCCCTGCCACGTTTGAACAAGCAATGGCCGAGCTGGAGCAACTGGTTGCCCAAATGGAAGCTGGCGAGTTGCCGCTGGAAGCATCAGTCGCCGCCTATAAACGAGGATCGGAGCTGGTCAAATTTTGTGCTGTGCAACTCGAAAAGGTCGATAGCCAGGTCAAAGTGCTGGAAGGCGACATGCTCAAGCCGTTTGCCGGCGAAGCCCTCAACGACCACAGCAGCGGGGCGGATGAATGACTGCCGCCGCTCAGCTACAAACCTTGGCGCCAAGCCAGGCAACGCTGCAACCGTTCAATGAATGGATGCGTCAGGTGCAGGCCGAGATGGAGGTTGCTCTGGACCAGTTCCTACCGGCCGCAACCAGCATCCCGGGCAAGCTCCACCAAGCCATGCGCTATGCCGTGCTGGATGGCGGCAAGCGGGTCCGGCCATTGCTGGTATTTGCCGCCGGGGAATTGTTTGCAGCCCCGGCCGGCATCGCGCAACGCGCCGCCGCCGCAGTTGAAATGATCCACGCCTATTCGCTGGTGCACGACGACATGCCGTGCATGGACGATGACGCCTTGCGTCGCGGCAAGCCGACGCTCCATGTGCAATACGATGAAGCGACCGCCCTGCTGGTGGGCGACGCCTTGCAGGCGCAAGCCTTTGTAGTGCTGGCCGAGGCCGGCGAGAGTATCGATGCGGCGCGCCAGATCGTCATGCTGCGCCTGCTGGCGCAAGCCTCCGGTTCGCTCGGCATGTGCGGCGGCCAGGCGATCGACCTGGCTAGCGTCGGCCTGAATCTGTCGCTGGCAGAGCTGGAGCAGATGCACAAGCTGAAAACCGGCGCCCTGTTGCGGGCTTCGGTATTGCTGGGAGCATGGGCTGGCAAGACCCTGGCGCAAAATGAAATTCAGGCGCTGGAAGCCTATGGCGCCGCCATCGGCCTGGCGTTTCAAGTGGTCGACGATATCCTCGATGCGACCGCGGATTCCGCGACGCTGGGTAAAACCGCAGGCAAGGACGCCGCCGACAACAAGCCGACTTATGTCTCGATTCTGGGTTTGCCCGAATCGCAGGCGCTGGCAGAAAAATTACGCAACGACGCCCATCAGGCGCTCGCGATCTTTGGGGATAAGGCAAGCCGCCTGCGCGAGCTGGCGGATCTGATCGTGCAACGGAAGGCTTAGGGCTATATGGAAATACTCAACACAATTAACAGCCCGGCAGACCTGCGCAAACTGACGCGGGCGCAACTCAAGCCGCTGGCCGATGAGCTGCGCGAATTCGTCATCGAGTCGGTGGCGCAGACCGGCGGCCATTTGTCGTCCAACCTGGGTACGGTCGAATTGACGATTGCCTTGCATTACGTCTTCAATACGCCCGAGGACCGGATCGTCTGGGACGTCGGCCATCAAACCTATCCGCACAAGATCCTGACCGGCCGCCGCGACCGCATGCACACGCTGCGCCAGCTGAAGGGCATCTCCGGCTTCCCGCGCCGCAGCGAAAGCGAATACGACACCTTCGGCACCGCCCATTCGTCGACTTCGATTTCAGCCGCGCTGGGCATGGCGCTGGCCGCCAAGACCAAGGGCGAGACCGAGCGCCACGCGATTGCCGTAATCGGCGACGGCGCCATGACCGCCGGCATGGTATTCGAAGCGATGAATAACGCCGGCGTGTATGAGGACATCAACATGCTGGTGATCCTGAACGACAACGACATGTCGATCTCGCCGCCGGTAGGCGCCTTGAACCGCTATCTGGCGCGCCTGATGTCGGGCCAGTTTTATGCGCAAGCGAAGAATGTCGGCAAGTCGATCCTGCCGGCGCCGATGCGGCAACTGGCCAAGCGTTTCGAAGAACACGCCAAAGGCATGGTGGTGCCAGCCACCATGTTTGAAGAATTCGGTTTCAATTACATCGGCCCGATCGACGGCCATGACCTGGAATCGCTAATCCCGACCTTGCAAAACCTGAAGCACCTGAAGGGTCCGCAGTTCCTGCATGTGGTGACCAAGAAGGGCCAGGGCTACAAGCTGGCGGAGGCGGATCCGGTGTTGTATCACGGTCCCGGCAAGTTCAATCCGGCTGAAGGCATCAAGCCGGCTGCGGTCAGCAAGATGACCTACACCCAAGTCTTCGGCGATTGGCTGTGCGATATGGCGGCGCAAGACGACAAGCTGATCGGCATCACCCCGGCCATGTCGGGCGGCTCCGGCCTGGATACCTTCGCCCAGCGTTTCCCGCAACGCTTCTACGACGTCGGCATCGCCGAGCAGCATGCGGTCACTTTCGCCGCCGGCCTGGCCTGCGAAGGCTTGAAACCGGTAGTGGCGATCTACTCGACTTTCCTGCAGCGCGCCTACGATCAACTGATCCACGACGTCGCCTTGCAGAATCTGGACGTGACATTTGCGCTGGATCGTTCCGGCCTGGTCGGCGCCGATGGCGCGACCCACGCCGGCAACTACGATATGGCGTATTTGCGTTGCATCCCCAATATGGTGGTGATGGCCGCATCCGATGAAAACGAATGCCGCCAGATGCTGTCCACCGCGTATCACTACAACGGCCCGGCGGCGGTGCGTTATCCGCGCGGCGCCGGCGTCGGCGCGGCCATCGCCAAGGAACTGACTACATTGCCTCTCGGTAAAGGCGAAATCAAGCGCCAAGGCCGGAACGTGGCGATCCTGGCGTTCGGCTCGATGCTGGCGCCAAGCCTGGCGGCCGGCGAGTTGCTGGACGCCAGCGTTGCCAATATGCGTTTCATCAAACCGCTGGATATCGATCTGGTGCTGGAACTGGCAAAAACCCACGATGCGCTGGTCACCGTGGAAGAGGGCTGCATCATGGGCGGCGCTGGCGCCGCGGTGGCGGAAGCGCTGGCGGCGGCAGGATGTGTCAAGCCGCTCTTGCATCTGGGTTTGCCAGACCGATTTATAGACCATGGCGATGTGAGCCAGTTGTTGGCGCAGTGCGGCTTGAATGCAGAAGGTATCGCCGCCTCGATACGCCAGCGGTTCGGCAAGGATCAGCCACGTCTGGTCGTCAATCAAAATTAACCGAGTAGGGTGGGCATGTAATGTCCACACGCGGCCCACGCAGGCCCACGCGGTAGCAGCGCAACTGGCATCCGCGCGGGCAGCTTGTGCCCGCCCTACGTTCATTCAAAGGTAAGCATCAATGAATACTCGTGACCGCAATCTGACCATTCCTGACGTGCAAAGCAGCGTCGACACCCGCCGTCTGGCGATTCAGCGGGTCGGTGTAAAAGGGGTGCGCTATCCGGTGACGGTGCGTACCGCCGCAGCTGGCGGTGCCGGTGGTGCTTCAGCCCAGCCGACCATCGGCACTTGGAATATGTATGTGCATCTGCCGGAACAGCAGAAGGGCACCCACATGTCGCGTTTCATCGCGCTGCTGGAAGGACTGGACGGGCCGCTCAACGTCGCCTCGTTTGGCCAACTGATGCGCAAGATGGTCAGCTTGCTGGATGCCGAACGCGGCCGCATCGAACTGACTTTCCCGTATTTCATCAACAAGACGGCGCCGGTTTCCGGCGTGCAGAGCTTGATGGATTACGAAGTGGGCCTGACCGGCGAGATCAATCAGGGCGTGCTGGAAGTGAGCTTGAAAGTGCTGGTGCCGGTAACCAGCCTGTGCCCTTGCTCGAAGCAGATTTCAGCCTACGGTGCGCACAACCAGCGCTCGCACATTACCGTCAATGCGGTGCTGGACGGCGAGATCATGGTCGACGAACTGATCGCCCGCATCGAAGCGCAGGCATCGTGCGAATTGTTCGGCTTGCTGAAGCGCCCGGATGAAAAATACGTTACCGAACGGGCTTACGAAAATCCAAAATTTGTGGAAGACCTGGTGCGCGATGTGGCGGTGGCTCTGAACAATGAGCCGCGTGTGCTCGCGTATGTGCTGGAAGCGGAAAACTTCGAATCGATCCACAATCATTCGGCCTATGCATTGATCGAACACGATAAGCGTGGCCGATAAGACGTAAGAAATAAGAGGTAAGAAATAAGCGCAGCAAGCAACTTCGTTTTGTTTTAAACGTCCCGCAATCTATCCTTCTGCCACAACACGTCACTGCCGCCATCCGCCCGGTTCAACACCCGCGACAGCACGAACAGCAAATCCGACAAGCGATTCACATACTGCCGTAGCGCTTCGCTCACCGTCTCGCTCTTGCCCAAGCTGACTATGCTGCGTTCCGCACGCCGGCAAACGGTGCGGCAGACGTGCGCCAGCGCCGCGGCATGGCTGCCGCCCGGCAGGATGAAATCGCGCAATGGCGGCAAGTCGGCATTGTATTTTTCCAGCAAACGGTCGAGCCGCGCTACCTGTGCCTCGCTGATCAGGGTGTAGCCGGGGATGCACAGTTCGCCGCCCAGGTCGAACAGATCGTGTTGTATCGACAGCAATGTTTCGCGCAGCACCGCATCCAGTTTGTCACACAGTAAAAGGCCCAGCTGCGAATTGAGCTCGTCGATATCGCCGATAGCCTGGATCCGCAGGCTGTCCTTGTCCGTGCGGCTGCCGTCGCCCAGGCCGGTGCTGCCATTGTCGCCGGTGCGCGTTGCGATCTTTGAAAGTCGATTTCCCATGATCTTTTGCTTTCTCTTCATTTGGCGTGCTTGTACTTTACACCAGCACACACCAGCCCCGCAGAGTAAAATTCATGGAAAAAGGAGACATGCCAATGAACCACAAAAGCGACCTCACTGCCCTGAAGAAACCATTGCCGGATGCTTTGCTGGCAGCCCTCGGCGCCCTGTTTGGCGAACGTTTCTCGACCACCATGGCGATGCGCGAACATCATGGCCGCGATGCTTCTTCGTATGACCCGATGCCGCCGGACGCCGTGGTGTTTGCCGAATCGACCGCAGAGGTCGCAGCGCTGGTCAAGCTGTGCAGCGAATACCAGGTTCCGGTAATTCCCTTTGGCAGCGGCACTTCGCTGGAAGGGCACGTGCTGGCGCTGCAAGGCGGCATTTCCATCGATTTGTCGCGCATGAACCGTATGCTGGCGATTCATGCCGAAGACCTGACGGCGACGGTGCAGGCCGGCGTCACCCGCAAGCAATTGAATCACGAAATCAAAGACAGCGGCCTGTTCTTTCCCATCGATCCCGGCGCCGACGCCACGATCGGCGGCATGGCGGCGACCCGCGCCTCCGGCACCAACGCCGTGCGTTACGGCAGCATGCGCGAAAACACGCTGGCGTTGACGGTGGTGACCGCTGACGGCCGCATCATCAAGACCGGAACCCGCGCCAAAAAATCAGCCGCAGGCTACGACCTGACGCGCATTTTTGTCGGCAGCGAAGGCACGTTGGGCGTGATTACCGAAGTGACCGTCAAGCTCTATCCGCAACCGGAAGCCATCTCGGCCGCGGTATGTTCGTTTCAAAACATCGCCGACGCCGTCAACGCCGTGATCCAGACCATACAGCTGGGGGTGCCGGTGGCAAGGGTAGAGCTGCTGGATGAAAACGGCGTCAGAGCGATCAATGCACATTCCAAGCTGGCGCTGCCGGAGCAACCGTTGCTGCTGTTTGAATTCCACGGCAGCGAGAATGGCGTCAAGGAGCAGGCCGAGCTGGTGCAGGCGGTGGTGGCTGAGCATCACGCCAGCGGCTTCGAATGGGCTATCCGCCCGGAAGATCGTTCGCGCTTATGGACGGCGCGCCACAACGCCTATTTCGCCTTGCTGCAACTGCGTCCCGGCAGCCGCGCGATTTCAACCGATTGCTGCGTACCGATCTCACGCCTGGCCGAATGCATTCTCGAAACCAAAGCCGATTGCGAGGCGAACGGCATGGTGTATTCGATCATCGGCCACGTCGGCGATGGCAATTTTCATGTGCAGATGCTGGTCGATCCGGACGATGCCGCCGATATCGCGCGCGCCGAGGGCGTCAATGCGCGGATGGTGAGCCGCGCCATCGGCATGGATGGCACTTGTACCGGCGAGCATGGGGTCGGCCTGCACAAAATCGATTTCCTGATCGAAGAACATGGCGTCGAAGCGATTGCCACCATGCGTGCGCTGAAGCATGCTTTCGATCCGAAGAACATCATGAATCCCGGAAAGATAATCCGGTGGTAAGCCCAGCCCATCTCCTCAATTTGCCGCGAAAAATGCCGAGTAAAACTCCTTTGGTCAATCGCCTGCCGCCAGTGCATGCCTTATCCGCGTTTGAAGCCGCGGCGCGCCATCGTTCGTTTGCGCTGGCGGCCGATGAGTTATGCATTACGCCGTCGGCGCTATCGCACCGGATTCGTTTGCTGGAAGACTTTGTCGGCGAACGCTTGTTTTCGCGCGAGGGCAGGGTAGTCGCTTTATCGGAATTCGGCCACCGTTATCTGGACGTGGTGTGCAGCGCCTTGCGCACCTTGACTGAATTCCCGCTGCCGCAGCGTAACGCCCAGGTGCAGCCACGCGTCAAGATCACCGCGCCGCCGACTTTTGCCCGCCAGTTGCTGATTCCGCATCTGCACGGGTTTGCCAGTCAGCACCCTGAGATTGTGATCGAGATATTCTTGTCGGTGCCGCTGTATGATTTGAGTTTGACCGAGAGCGATCTTGAAGTGCGTTTCGGCGCTGGCAAATATCCGAATACCACTACCGAAAAATTATTCGAAGAGCCGACCTTTGCCGTCGCCAGCTCCGAGTATCTGAAACAGATCGGCCCGCTGAACAAGCCAGCCGATTTGCGCAAGGCAAGCTTGTTGCGCTCGGCGCTGGAGCCTTGGCAGCCATGGTTCCAGGCTGCCGGCCTGGACTGGCCGGAACCTTCTTCCGGCTTGCGCGCCGACGATCTCGGGCTGTTGCTGGAGCTGGTGCGATATGGCCATGGCGTTGGCCTGACCCGCAAACATTTTGCTCAGCAAATGATTGCGCAAGGAGAGGTGGTGCAATTGTTCGATATCAGCCTGACCTCGCCGCCGCATGCCTATTACCTGGTGTATCAGCAGAAGCCGCAGGAGCGGCCGGAAGTGACGACGTTTATCGAGTGGATGAAAGATACTTTCAGCCGTATTTGAGACAGATTGCCCGATAGCGGCCTGCGGCCTGAAAATATTTCATCTGCGCGGTGCAAGCTTTTCAAGCGGGATCCAGAGGAAATCATTCTGTAAAAAACGCAATATCGTTATACTCGACTACAGAAATCATTCAGTTCGATAGCCGTCAGTTATGGGAAAACAGCATGAATTCGCTTACTTCAGCGCTTGCTTCAGCCGCCGCTGAATCCGCCTTTAGTCCGGCCCGTCAACAACAGGTTGTCAGCGCATTGCGCAAGCTGCTGCCGGAACAGGCGCTGTTATCCAATCTTGAAGATACCCGGCCCTACGAATGCGACGGCCTGGCCGCCTATCGGCAGGCGCCGATGGTAGTGGCGCTGCCGGAGAACGAGGCGCAGGTGGTTGCGATCCTCAAGACTTGCCGCGACCTCAAGGTGCCGATCGTGCCGCGCGGCGCCGGCACCGGCTTGTCGGGCGGCGCCCTGCCGATCGCCGACGGCGTGGTCTTGTCCACAGCTAAATTTACCCGCATCGTCAAACTCGACCCGTATGCCCGGACTGCCGTGGTGCAGCCGGGCGTGCGCAACCTGGCCATTTCGGAAGCCGCGGCCGCGCACGATTTGTATTACGCGCCGGACCCGTCGTCGCAGATCGCTTGCACCATAGGCGGCAACGTCGCCGAGAATTCCGGCGGCGTGCATTGCCTGAAATACGGCCTGACGGTGCACAACGTGTTGCGGGTGAGGATGGTGACCATCGAAGGCGAGATAGTCGAACTCGGCAACGGCGCGCTGGACGCGCCGGGCTTCGATCTGCTGGCGGTCTTCATCGGCTCGGAAGGCATGCTGGGCGTGGTCACCGAGGTCACGGTCAAGCTGATTCCCAAGCCGCAAGCGGCGCGCGTCATCATGGCTTCCTTCGACGACGTCGTGAAGAGCGGCAATGCGGTCGCCAATGTGATTGCCGCCGGCATTATTCCTGCCGGCCTGGAGATGATGGACCGCACCAGCTCACGCATGGTCGAACCTTTCGTCAAGGCTGGTTACGACATCGACGCCGCCGCCATCCTGTTATGCGAATCGGATGGCACCAGCGAAGAAGTGGAAGAGGAAATCGGCCGCATGAGCGCGGTGTTGAACGCCAGCGGCGCCACCCGCATCGAAGTGTCAAGCTCCGAGGAGGAACGCTTGCGTTTCTGGTCTGGCCGCAAGAATGCCTTTCCCGCCGCCGGCCGCATTTCTCCCGATTACTACTGCATGGACGGCACCATTCCACGCAAGAACCTGGCGCAGGTGCTGCTCGGGATCGAGCAGATGGAACACAAATACGGCCTGCGTTGCGCCAATGTATTTCACGCCGGCGACGGCAATCTGCATCCCCTGATTTTGTTCGATGCCAATGTGGCGGGCGAATTTCATCGCGCGGAAGAATTCGGTGCCGAGATTCTTGAGCTGTGCGTTGCTGTCGGCGGTACCATCACCGGCGAACACGGCGTCGGCATTGAAAAAATAAATTCGATGTGCGTGCAGTTTTCGCCGCTGGAGCGCGAGGCTTTCTTCAGCGTAAAGCGTGCCTTTGATACGGCATTCTTGCTCAATCCCGACAAGGCGATTCCGACTTTGCAACGCTGCGCCGAGTACGGCAAGATGCACGTTCAGCGCGGGCAATTGAAGTTTGCAGATCTGCCTCGCTTCTAATCAAAAGACACAAAAATATGGACGCAGAGTTATTCAAACAGCAGGCGAAGGCGCAAATTATCGCTGCTGGCGCGGAACACCATCCGCTGGAAATCCGGGGCGGCGGCAGCAAAAGCTGGTATGGCCAGCAAGTGCAGGGTGAGCTGCTGGATACGCGCGCCTACAGCGGCGTCATCGATTATGAGCCGACCGAACTGGTGATTACCGCACGTTGCGGCACGCCGCTGGCCGAGATCGAGGCGCTACTGGCGCAGAACATGCAAATGCTGGCGTTCGAGCCGCCGCATGTTGGTAGTGCCGCCACGCTCGGCGGCATGGTCGCCAGCGGCCTGTCCGGTCCGTCGCGACAGGCCGTTGGTGCGTTGCGCGATTTTGTGCTGGGCGCGGTACTGATGGACGGCAAGGGAGATATCTTGCACTTCGGCGGCCAGGTCATGAAGAATGTCGCCGGCTACGATGTATCGCGTTTGCTGGCTGGTTCGCTGGGTACCCTGGGTTTGATTCTCGAGGTGTCGCTGAAAGTATTGCCGCGCCCGTTTGCCACTAGCAGCCGGCGTTTTGCGATGAGCGAAGCCGAGGCGCTGCGCTGCCTTAACCAATGGGGCGGTTTGCCCTTGCCGATTTCAGCCAGTTGCTGGCAGGATGGTCTGCTGACGCTGCGCCTGTCCGGCGCGCAGGCAGCGGTGTCCGCAGCCGAACAAAATCTCGGCGGCGAAGCAGTCGCCGATGCTGGCGATTTCTGGCAGGCGGTGCGTGAGCAGACACATGCATTTTTTGCGCCAGTATCGACGCAGAAACCCTTGTGGCGGCTGTCGCTGCCGTCGACCACAGCACCGTTGGCGTTGCCTGGCGAGATGTTGATCGAATGGGGCGGAGCGCAACGCTGGCTATTCACTGAAGCCGATGCTCAGACCATCCGCAGCGCGGCGGCCGCCGCCGGCGGCCACGCGAGCCTGTATCGCGGCGGTGACAAAGGTGTAGGCGTGTTCCATCCACTGGCCCCCGCGGTGGCGCAAATTCATCGGCGTTTGAAAGCCAGCTTCGATCCGTCGGCGATATTCAATATCGGCCGCATGTATCCAGAGTTCTAAGCCGAACCACCAAATCAACCTATAGCGCAGCAAGCCATGCAAACCAATCTAGCCGATTTCATCAAAGATACCCGCGCCGGCAAGGAGGCCGATGCGATTCTGCGCGCCTGCGTGCATTGCGGATTTTGCACCGCCACCTGCCCGACTTATCAATTGCTGGGCGATGAGCTGGATGGTCCGCGCGGCCGTATTTATCTGATCAAGCAGGTATTGGAAGGAACTCCGGCAACGGCCAAGACGCAATTGCATCTGGACCGCTGCCTGACTTGCCGCAATTGCGAATCGACTTGTCCTTCCGGCGTTCAATACGGCCGCTTGCTCGATATCGGCCGTAAGGTGGTCGAAGATCAGGTGCCGCGGCCGGCCGGCCAGCAGCTCACGCGCAAGCTGTTGAAAGAATTCCTGCCACGCCCGTGGCTGTTCAAGCCGGCCATGGCGGCGGGACAATTGCTACGGCCTTTGCTGCCGCGTAAATTGAAAAACAAGGTTCCGGAAAAGCAGGATGCAGGTTCTTTGCCGAGTCGCCAGCATGCGCGCAAGATGCTGCTGCTGGATGGCTGCGTACAGCCTGCGATGGCGCCAAATATCAACCACGCCGCCGCACGCGTCTTCGATGCACTCGGCGTGCAATTGCTGATAGCGCCCAACGCGGGTTGCTGCGGTGCGATTCGTTATCACCTGAACGATCAGAGTGGCGGCCTAGACGATATGCGCCGCAATATCGATGCATGGTGGCCGTACGTGATCGGCAGCAACGGCGAGGGCGTCGAAGCGATCGTCATGACCGCCTCCGGCTGCGGCGTTACAGTCAAGGAGTACGGGCATATGCTGGCTGCCGATCCGGCATATGCCGTGAAGGCAAAAGCCATTTCAGCGCTGACCAAGGATTTGAGCGAAATCCTGCCGGCCTTCGAGGTGGAATTGCAGAAGAAACTGCATGGGAAATTTCCTCAGCGGGTGGCCTATCATCCGCCCTGCACCTTGCAGCACGGCCAGCAAATTCGCGGCAAGGTGGAAGGTCTTCTGCGCAGCGTCGGCGTCGATGTGCAACTATGCGCCGACAGTCATTTGTGTTGCGGTTCCGCCGGAACTTATTCGGTATTGCAGCCGGAGTTGTCCTACCGTTTGCGCGACAACAAACTGAACAATTTGCAGGCACTACAGCCGGACGTGATCGTCTCCGCCAATATCGGTTGCCTGACACATTTGCAATCGGGCACGCAAACGCCGGTCAGGCATTGGATAGAGTTGCTCGATCAGGCGCTGTCGTCCTGACCAGCAGCCTGATTCCGGGTCGAATGCCGCTTTCAACTAGAACTGATGGCGGATCCCGACCACGGCGACAAATTGCTTGCCGTTGGAAGACGGTGAGCCGTTCTGCGAATCGCCGACGACGGCGACTGCGTTGACCGGCGTCACGCCGTTGGCACCCAGGGTTTTTCCACGCGCTTTCTGATAAGCCTGCAGGAAGTAGAGCGCCGTCCGCTTGGAAAAATCATAGGTCTGTTCAAGCGAAAACTGCTGGTAGCGCGCCGGATCGCTGATGCCGTTCGCCGCCGCTTCACGCGTATAGCTATAGCCGGCTGCCAATGTCGTCGCCGTTGTCAGCTTATAGGTCGAGATCAGGCCGGCGGTATTGAAGGTGGCCTGGTGCGTGAACAGCGAAGCCGCTCCCGGTGTCAACTGAACATTGGAAAAATTCATTCCCAGCATCAGATTGCCCGAAACGCTATAGCGCGCTGCGGCGGCAATCATTTGCACCGATTTCGCCGAGGCATAGCCAGCATTGACCGGCGATTGCGCGTAGCTGCCCGAGGTGACGTTAGGGTCCCACTGCGCAAAGCCTTTGAGATTGTTATTGTTCAGCTTCAGATAGCCTAGGGCTACGCTCATCGCGCTGTAGTCATAACGCAGTGCCGCGCTGGTGGAATTGCCGGAGCTGATGGCGCCGGCGTTTCCGCCAAAGCCGTACAGGGCGCTGGCCTGGAAGCCTGCAATCACGGGCGTTGCGTACACCAGGGAATTGTTGATCCTGATGGTGGTGTCGAGACCGTCGAGATCGCCAGGATGGGCGCCGGTAGCGCCGGTCAGCACACCGGTCGGCCCGAGTCCGCCGACGTAGCGCCAATAAGGCGTGTACTGGCGGCCGAGGGTAAACGTGCCGTACCTGGCGTCGTTCAGGCCGACGAAGGCCTGGCGGTTGAAGGCTTTGCTGGCGTCGCTCTGGGCCCCGGTGTTGATACTGAAGCCTTGTTCCAGCGTGAAAATCGCCTTGCTGCCACCGCCCAGGTCTTCGCCGCCGGTGAAGCCCAGTTTGCTGGCATTCAGATTGCCGCTGTTCATATAGGTGTTTGAATTGCCGCGCTGATTGCTTGAATAAACGATTGCCGCGTCAGCCGTGCCGTAAATCGTGACACTGGTTTGAGCCTGGGTATAGGCAGCGCCGGTCAGCGAGGTCGTAGCCAGCAATAATTTCAGTGTTGCGTTTTTCATGTCTCCTCCTTGAGTTTTACTTATTGAATTGCTTCAGAATGCTGACGATCTTTTGTTTGATGGGTAAATTCGGATCGGATTGCAGCTTGATTTTCAACTGGATTTCACGCCGTTGATTGACGATGGCGTCGCCCAGGACGGCGGCGGCGCTTAGTACGACCTGGCGCGTTTCGTGCTGCGGCAGCAGCAGGGTGACCAGGTCGGATGTCGGCTGGACGCCTGCGCATTCAAAATCGATGTCCAGCGCCTCCGCATTGCTTTGCACGCGGATTTTCCACAGGCTGCTCTTGCCGTCCAGGTAGGCATTGCTGTCGCCGTCATCGTCGAAGAATTCTGTTTCGAAACTGCCATCCCGTTGATGCGGGAAAACCATGAAGCCTTGCTGGTGCGCGGCCTGGTTGAAGTGCTGCTCAGCGACATTGATGGCGATGGCGCTGCCCGCGCGCGCCAGTAGCGGCGGTTGTTCGCCGGCCGCAGGCAATACGATCTCTTGTCCGCCCTGATGATGCGCGCCGCTCCAGAAGTCGTACCAACCGGCACCGGCGGGAAGATAGACGTTGCGGCTGGTTTGACCCGGCTCAACCACTGCCGCCAGCAATAGACTGGATCCGACCAGCATGTCGTCGTTCTCTTCAAAGCACTTCGGATCGCGGGGAAAAGCCATGAATGTCGGCTTGATCATCGGTTCGTAGTGCTGGTGATAGCGCCACAGCAGATCGTAGAAATACGGCGTCAGGCAGGCGCGCAGCTTGAGCAGGTTGCGGATGGTGCCGGTAATTTCGGGATACATCCAGGCTTCGTTGACGGTCTTGTCGTCGTTCCAGGAGTGGATTGAAAAGCGTGGCATGAAAATGCCGAACTGGACCCAGCGCAGCAGCAGTTCCGGACCGGGCGCCGGGCCGCTGAAGCCGCCGACGTCGTGTCCGGTGTTGGACACGCCGGAGATGGCCAGGCCCAGGCCCATCTTGATGTTGTACTTGAGCGTTTGCCACGAGGTGTAGTTGTCGCCCGACCAAGTCTGCACATAGCGCTGCATGCCTGCGGCGCCGGAGCGCGACACCAGGTAAGGCCGGTTGCCTGGCGCGAATTCGATCTGCGCTTCCTGCGAAGCCGCCATCATCAACAGGGTTTGCAAACCCTTGGCTTCGACCGCCTTGAAACGCTGGCCGAAGCCGTGGGCAGTGGCTTGCGGATTCAAGACCTGGAATTCATTGTTGTCATTCCAGGTGCTGGTGATGCCGTATTCCAGCAGTGATGTGGTCACCGCCCGTTTCCACCAGGCGATGGTGTCGGGATTGGTGAAATCCAGATAGGCGCCGACCTCGTCCCAGAACTGCACTATTTCCGGCTTGCCATACTGGTTCTTGATGAACAGGTTCAGGCTCTCGGCTTCGCTGAAGCGTGGATGATCCTGCAGCAAACAAGGCTTGATGTTGGCGCACAGGTGCACGCCATGATCCAGGTAATGCTGGGCAAAGGCCTTCGGATCGGGAAACTTGTCGCGGTTCCAGTTGAATACGTAGCGCTTGTTGGCGATGGAGGTGTAGCCCGACGACAGGTGAAATGATTCGCACAGCATGTCGTGCTGTTCGCAGTTGACCAGGAATTCATTCATCTTTTCCTGTGCGTTCGGCTCGTCGGTATACGTCATGGTCGAGCCGGAGTAACCCAACCCCCATTTTGGCGTGAATGCCGGCTTGCCGGTCATCCAGGTATAACGCTGCACTACCTGTTCCATGCTGTCGCCGGCGATGAAGTAATAATCCAGATCACCATGGTCAGCGACGAAGTAGCGGTAGTGGCCATGATAATTGTCGAGCTCGCAGCCCATGTCGAGCTTGCCTTCGGACAAGGTGTCGTAGAACAGGCCGAAGGCAGCTCGTTGACGCTTGCTCCAGGTGATGTAGAACGGAATGTGCTTGTACAAGGCGTCGGTGCTGCTGGCGTTGTAACCCATCGCATCGATGGTTTTCAGGGAGTAGCTGCGGCCGTGGCGGTTGGTGTCGCCGCTGCGTTCGCCGAGGCCGAAATACATCTCGTCCCGGGCGTCGCGCTTCAGGTAGTGATAGACCTTGTCATCCCAGTAGCCGAAATTGACGGCTTGCGTGCTGCGGTCACGTGCCAGTTCTTGCCACTCGCCGGCTGGACGGGTTTCCCAGCTGCAGAACAGGCCTTTCAGCTGCACCGTCAGGCGGATCTGTCCAGTTTGTATCTGTAAGGCGCCGTCCAGGTTTCTGAGGGTGTAGTCGGGCAGGGAAAAGCCTGCAAGCGAGAAGCGTTCACGTCCCTCCAACGGTAGCTGCTGAGTGCCGGGAGCGATCGCCCAGGTGCGCGGGAATTGCAGCTGCGCACCCGGCAACACCATGACGCGGACGATGTCTTGTTCCAGCACGAAGATATGAGCGACGTGGCCGTCGGCGCTTTTCAGCGTCAATGTTGCACCGTTTTCTTCTGCCAGGTGAAATTCAGGAATATGGTTAACCGACATGCAAATCTCCAAGGTTCTCGGTTCTGTTTCCGGACGCTGCGGCGCTGTTGTCCTTGTAGCCGCGATACAGCAGGAACAGGATGGTGGCTCCCACTACGTCAAACATGCCCAATGCAGCAAACAACGGGGTATAGCCGATTGATTCCGCCAGTTGCCCGATCAGCAGTGAAAACGAGAGGCCGCCAATCCAGCTGATCATGCCGGTCAGGCCGTTTGCGGTACCGACTTCGCGGGTGTTGAAGACGTCGGTAGTCATGGTGTTGACCAGGCCGGAAATCATTTGATGGGCGAAGCCGCCGATGCAGAACAGGGCGATCGCCGTATAGGGACTCTCTACATAGCCGACAAAGCCGACGCTGGTCATCAGCAGCGCGCCGGTGGCGATGCCGGCGATGCGCGAGTTGACCAGCCTGAGCTTGAAATGCTTCATCAGGAACGGCGACAGATAGCCGCCCAGGATGCCGCCCATGTCGGCGGCAAAGAACGGCATCCAGCCGAAAATGGCGAACTCCTTGAGATTCATGCCGCGCACTGACATGAAGTACAGCGGAATCCAGAAATTGAAGGTTTGCCAGGCCGGCTCAGCCAGGAAGCGGGTGAGCGCAATGCCCCAGAAACGGCGAGTCCTGACGATAGCCTTGACGGATGGTTTTGCATGTGTCTGACTTTCGGCGATGCTTTCCTGGCCGGACAGGATATGGCCGCGTTCTGTCTCAGACAGGTTAGGATGGTCATTAGGGGCGCGGTAGAAGAAGAACCACAAGCCGGCAAAGATGAAGCCCAATGCTCCGGTCACAATAAACGCCGCTTGCCAGCTATGCCGGTACAGCAGCCACGCCACCAGCACCGGTGCGAGCACCGCCCCCATGGAGGTGCCGGCATTGAAATAGCCTACCGCCACCGAGCGTTCCTGTTTGGGAAACCATTCCGAAACGGCCTTTATGCCTGCCGGAATCGCCGCCGCTTCGGTCAGGCCGAGCAGGCTGCGGAAGAATGCCAGCGAGATCCAGCCGGTGGCGAAGCCATGCAGCATGCCCACCACCGACCAGGCAGCGGCGAACAGGGCAAAGCCGATTTTCAGGCCGAGAAAATCAATGATATAGCCGCACACCGGCTGCATGATTGTGTAGGCGACCTGGAAGGCTGCGACCACATACGAGTACTCCTTGGTGGTGAAGTCCAGGTCGTGCTTCAGCGTATCTGCCAGCACGCCTAGCGAATTGCGCGAAATGTAATTCAGGATCGTGCCAAAACATACAAGGGCAATAATCCACCAGCGTAGACCTTTGATGCGTTTCATATTTGTTGTCTCGGTTAGTTTTTATAAGTGATGCCGGAGCGGCGTTATGGTGATTTCGTAACTGCGGTTACATCAAAAAAATCCAGCCGGATATCGCAGCTGAACGTGTGGCCGCAGGGAAGGCGCTGCAGGCCGGTGCCGGAAAACCCGGCTTGCGCCAGGTTGATGGCGTCGGTGACGTGCGTCACTGGCTCGACGCAAAGGTAATCGCGTGCTGCCGGCGCATGCAATACCAGGTGCGACAACAACGGCGATGCCGATATCGCGATGCGATTGCCGTGGATGTCAGCCATGCCGGCTTGCCGTTTCCAGCCGCCGTAGTAGAGCGTCAGTTCTTCGTCTGATGCAATCGCGCGCGCGGAACGATAGTCGTGTCGTGCGGGCACTTCGGCAACCCCGGTTGCGACATGCTCTGCGTCGGCGCGCCACAGCTGCTGAGCGTCAAAAGCAACATGCTGTGCGAAGCGCCGCGGGAAGTAGGGATGAAAGCCGGCGCCTAGCGGCATGGGCGGCAGCGCATCATGGCTGAGATTGCCGAGCTCCAGCTTCATGCTGAGTGAGCCGGCGTCCAGCACGATCTTTTGTTTTGCCTGGAAAGCCCAAGGCCAGCCGCTGTCGCCTGGCGCATGGCTGTACAGCATCTCTGCGCTGTTGCCGTCGCAGTCCAGCAACTCCCATTCAGCGGTGTGGCCGAAACCATGCATGGCGTGCCGTTCACCCTGATGCAGCGGCAAGGAAAGTTCCAGGCCTTCCCAGGAAATTTTCCCGTTCCGGATGCGATTGGAAAACGGCAGCAAAGGATAGATGCCGGCCTTGGGCCATGCGCTTGCAGGGAAGCCTTGCTGGCGGCATTGCTCCGGCATAGGAACGATCCAGTCAATCATCTGGCCGGCATGCGACGAGCTAAGCGACGTGATCCGGCCGCCGGCAGAAGGCGAGAGCGTTAGCTGCCATCCGCCTTTGCTCAGCTTGATTTCGGGCGACAGCAGGAGTGTCCTCATTTGTTTGCAGAGTAGCCCGCCGCAGCGAAGCCACCGCCCTGGAACTGCTCGGCCAGCGGGCCGCCTCTGCTCGGAATGCCAGCGATCCGTCCGGCAAAATCTTCCGCGTTGCTTTGCGGTTGATAGCCGATAGGATTGTCGTTCTGCTGCCACCAGCGGCGCGTATTGGCCGACACGCCATACATGATTTGAAATCCGGTGTGTGGCGCTTCAATGCAGCATTCGGCCAAGTGTTGCATATCGGAGTGCGACAGCCAGGTATGCAAATGACGCCGCTCAAACGGCTCAGCCTCGAACGAGCCGATGCGCAGGCAAACCGACTCGACGCCATGCTTGTCGTAATACAGCCGGGCGATGGCTTCGCCCCAGACCTTGCTGACGCCGTAGAGGCTGTCCGGCCGAACTGCGGCGTGCTCGTCGATCTCGGTTTCCGTGTCATACATGCCGATAGCATGGTTGGAACTGGCGTAGATCACACGGACCGCATGTGTACGGGCGGCTTGATACAGGCTGAGCAGGGCTTTCAGGTTGTGTTCGATCAGCAGATCAAGTTCGAGATCGGTGCCGATGCCGGCCATGTGCACCACCGCGTCCGCACCTTCCAGCAGCTCTGCGCAAAAAGCGGCATCGCGCAGATCGCCTGTATGCAGCGTTTCATGTGCGGCAATCGGACCAAGCGGCTTGATGTCGTTGAGCCGCAGCCGATAACGTCCATCCGACCATTGCTGCCGGAGGACCTTGCCGATATTGCCGGCGGCGCCGGTGAGAACGATGGTTTTCATATCCCGAACTCCGCAACAGGCGTGCCCGCCACCGGCATGCTGACCGCAAACAGTGCGCCGGCCAGCGGCTCCCGCGCCAGTTCTGCGGCGCTCATGTTTTCGGTGAGCGAGGTGACGTACAACGTTTTCAGATCGGCATCGCCGAAGGCGCACATGGTCGGGCGCGAAACCGGCAGCGGCAGGTATCCCAGCAGCCGGCCTTGCGGCGAAAACTTGTTGATGCGTCCGGCAGCGATGCCGCAGCCCCAGTAACAGCCGTCGGCATCGACTGCGCCGCCGTCCGGGCGGCCCCATTCCGGCTGCATCTGCACAAACACCTGGCGCGGGCCGAGTGTGCCGCTGGCGACGTCGAAATCATAGCGATAGATCACCGCCCTGCGCGAATCCGAGTGATACATGGTGCGGCCGTCAGGGCTCCATGCCAGGCCATTCGATACCACCAGGTCGTTGCCGCAGGCGCGGACGCTGCCATCCGGCGCCAGCCGGTACAGCGAGGCGCAGGCTTGCTTGTCGGCGCGGTCGTCCATGGTGCCGGCCCAGAACGCGCCGTCCGGTCCGGTCTTGCCGTCGTTGAGACGGTTGTGCGGAATATGCGGCTCCGGATGCGCAATCAGGGTCCAGCTGGCGTCGGCCGGATCAAACCAGTGAAAGCCGCTGCGCAATGCGGCGACAATCTTGCCGTTCTTTGCCAGGCCGATCGAGCCGATGGCGGCGGGCGCATCCCAACTGCTGTGTCGCCCCGAGAGGGGATCGAAGCGATACAGTGCGGGCTTAAGGATATCCACCCAGTACAAGGCCCGCTCACGTTGCGACCACACCGGCGACTCGCCGACGATTGCGCCCCCGGAGCGGATCACGCGCACAGGATAATCAAATTGCTGAATCATGGTGCTACCTCATTGCTGGTCATGCGATGGATGGGCATACGGGCTGGCATGATGCGGGCTTCCTGGGTTTGCTGCTGCCGGCTGCTGTTTCAGCGCAGCAGGCAGGGCTTCTTGTTGTCGAATTTCCAGCCGGGGATCAGATATTGCATGGCGATGGCATCATCGCGCGCGCCCAGCCCCATGCCGCGATACAGCTGATGCGCGGCATCCAGTTCGGCCAGGTCGAGCTCGATGCCGAGACCGGGTTTTTTCGGCACGTTTACCATGCCGTCGACGATTTGCAGCGGCTCCTTGGTCAGGCGCTGGCCATCCTGCCAGATCCAGTGGGTATCGATGGCGGTGATGCTGCCGGGCGCGGCTGCCGCCACGTGCGTAAACATCGCCAGCGAGATGTCGAAATGATTGTTGGAGTGAGAGCCCCAGGTCAGCCCCCATTCATGGCACATTTGCGCCACGCGGACCGAACCCTGCATGGTCCAGAAATGCGGATCGGCCAGCGGAATGTCGACCGATTGCAGCTGGATCGCGTGGCCCATTTCACGCCAGTCGGTCGCGATCATGTTGGTGGCGGTCTGCAAGCCGGTCGCCCGCCTGAATTCCGCCATGACTTCGCGTCCGGAAAAACCGTTCTCGGCGCCGCATGGATCTTCGGCATAAGCCAGCACGGCATGCTGGTCGCGGCACAGGCGGATTGCATCCTTGAGCAGCCAGCCGCCATTCGGATCGAGCGTAATGCGGGCTTGCGGGAAACGCTCCGCCAGCGCCGTCACGGCTTCCATTTCATCTTCCCCGCGCAGCACGCCGCCCTTGAGCTTGAAATCGTTGAAGCCGTAGCGTCGATAGGCAGCTTCCGCCAGTGCCACCACCGCTTTGGCGTCGAGCGCCGGCTGATGGCGCAGGCGTAGCCAGTCGTCGCCGGCGTCCGGTTCGCTGGTGTAAGGCAGGTCGGTGGCTGTGCGATCGCCAATGTAAAACAGGTAACCCAGCATCTTCACAGCCTCGCGTTGCTGGCCTTCGCCCAGTAAGGCCGCTACCGGCACCCCGAGGAATTTTCCCAGCAGGTCGAGCAGCGCGGCTTCGAGCGCCGTCACTGCATGGATCGCGATGCGCAGATCGAAAGTCTGCAAGCCGCGGCCGCCGGCGTCGCGGTCGCTGAATGCCGTGCGGGCACTGTTCAGAACAGCCTGATAGTTGCCGATGGCCTTGCCAAGCAGCAGCGGGCGGGCATCTTCGAGCGTTTGCCGGATGCGTTCGCCGCCGGGCACTTCACCGACACCGGTATTGCCGGCGTTGTCGGTGAGGATCACGATGTTGCGCGTGAAATAGGGGCCGTGCGCGCCGCTCAGATTGAGCAGCATGCTGTCGCGCCCGGCGACAGGCACCACGCGCATGTCGACGATGAGGGGGGTACTCGGTACCGGAAGCTGCGTGCTCGATGATGTCATGTAAGGCTGCCTGTGGCTAAGTGGATATGGACTCGGGTGATGCTGCCGGCATTCGCGTCGCATTGCCGCGAACGGCCGCGCTTGGCATGGTTTTGGATCCGGATTTTCACAAAATGGGACCGCTACCAATTCAAATGGTAGCGGTCCCATTTTTGACTGTCAACGCTTATTTTTGAAACGAGGGGGTTAAACGCTGGCGCGCTCTATGATGGTGAAGCCGATGTCGCAGACCGGTTCGGCGACGCTTTTGCCTTCGGAGCGGGCGATGATGAAGCGCGCAGCGGTGCTGCCGATTAGCGTGCCGTCGATGCGCACCGTGGTTAGCGGCGGCTGCAGATCGCGTGAAAAACCCAGGTCACCCAGGCCGATCACCGCCAGCTTTCCTGGAATGGCGATGCCGCTGGCTTGCGCTTCAATCATGACGCCAAGCGCCAGCATGTCAGAGCTGCAAAACACAGCGTCGATATCGGGTGTATGCGCCAGCAATTTTTTCAGCCCGCTGCGGCCGTTGCCTATCGTGGTGGGCGCGGCTACTTCGCAGGAGGGAATGTCGCTTACTTGCGCCGACGCCATGCCGAGCCGGATTGCTTCTTTGGAAAAAGCGCTGATGCGGCGCCGGCTGCGGTCGTCGTTGGCGCCGATAGCGGCAACCCGGCGGCGGCCGGCAGCATGGAGGTATTGCGCCACCGCGATGCCGATTTTTTCATGGGAAAAGCCAACCAGCATGTCTACCGGGGTAGGCGTCAGATCCCAGGTTTCGACCACCGGAATGCCGCTCGCCAGCAAGCGCCGGCGTGCCTGCGCCGAACGGTTGATGCCGGTCAGCACGATGCCGTCGGGCCGGCGGCCGATGATGGCGTCGAGCAGGGCGTCCTCGCGCGAATTTTCATAACCGCTCTGGCCCAGCATGACCTGATAGCCCGCTGCGGCCAGGGTATCGGTCAGCGATTCCACGGTCTCCAGGAACATCGGGCCGGACAGGGTGGGAACCACCGCCGCAACCAGGCGGCTTTTCTGTGACGCCAGCGCACCCGCGAGCAGGTTTGGCACGTAGCCGGTTTGCTGTACCGCGGCCTGGACTTTCTGCAGCACCTTGGAGGAAACTGCATCCGGCGTGTTCAGCGCGCGCGAAGCCGTGATCGGCGCCACGCCGGCCAATTTGGCCACGTCGCGCAAGGTAAAGCCGCCGGTTTTGCGGCCGCCTTTGCGGCGGGCCGTGACATCGGCAACGACTGAATTCAGCAGGGTTTCTTTTTCCATTGTGAAATTTTAACACCAATGAAAATGATACCGTTACCATTTTGCGAATTACCATGCAAATCTGTCGCGTCGGGTGGGATTAGTCCGCTACAATCCGGACTGGATTTTCCCTATGCTGCGGAATTCCAATCATAATAAAAATCTTTGAAAATACGCACGGGACAGGGTTCATGCCAGAGATATCAACGCTAAAGCTAAATACGCGGCAGCAAGAGTTGTTGAGTTATGTGCAACGCGACGGTTTTGTCACGGTAGAGCATCTGGCCACGCGTTTCCAGATCACCCCGCAGACCATCCGGCGCGACATCAATTTGTTGGCGGAAATGAACCTGTTGCAGCGCTATCACGGCGGCGTCGGCTTGCCGTCCAGCGCCGAGAATATCGCGTATGGCGCAAGGCAGGGTTTGTATTCGGAGGAGAAGCGCCGCATCGCTGCCTTGGTGGTTGAACATATCCCTGACCAGGCAACGCTCTTCATCAATCTCGGCACCACCAATGAGGAAGTCGCGAAGGCGCTGAGCCGGCGCCGCAATTTGCGTGTCATTACCAATAATCTGAACGTGGCCGCCATCATGAGCGGCTATCCGGGCTGCGAGGTGATCATCACCGGCGGCGTGGTACGCGCCCGCGACCTGGGCATTACCGGCGAAGAAACCATCGATTTCATCCGCCGTTTCAAAGTCGATTTCGGCATCATCGGCATCTCCAGCATTGAAGCCGACGGCACTTTGCGCGATTTCGATTATCGCGAGGTGCGGGTTTCAGAAGCCATCATCGA
The DNA here is from genome assembly GCF_018305005.1 of Collimonas silvisoli. Classification (GTDB taxonomy): domain Bacteria; phylum Pseudomonadota; class Gammaproteobacteria; order Burkholderiales; family Burkholderiaceae_D; genus Collimonas; species Collimonas silvisoli. The sequence continues at coordinate 43,498 of NZ_JAGQEG010000004.1, read as the reverse complement.
GCATTCGCGTACCGTGTTCCTGGTCGCCGATCACTCGAAATTCTGGCGGCCTGCGCTGGTACGGCTTGGCGATATTTCGAAAATCAATGCGCTGTTTACCGACCGGCCGGTGCCGGCAGCGATGACCAGCATTTTCGAAGAAGCGAAAATCGATGTGTTTGTAACCGATAGCGGCGAATCAACAAGCTAGTTAGCATTTATTCCGGCTGCAATTCCGTCAAAAAAAAATAAAAATACGCCTGCTTGAGGTCTGCCGGCGTATTTACCCACTTGTGCGCCATTCGTGCGCCGCAGGGCGCTTCTCATCACTCCCCCTTCGTCAACGCAGCGGCTTGTGCCGCCTCTGCCCTCGATCGCCATTTTCAGCTCGCCCGATCGAGGTGCGGACATAGTGCTTATCTATAGGTAATTAAGTTTATTCCTATTAAGTAATTGCTTTTAATAAATATAAATGATTATCTATGTTCGAATTCGAACAATATACTTTCGAATATAAATATTTTATGATGTGCGGTGACATTGCAGACAAACGTGTTGCTATTCAATAACAGTGGAGTTGTCCGATGAGCGAGTTACCGACACAAGGAGATAGCTGTGGCATCAGGTGAAATTGTTGATTTGTTGGTGGTGGGCGGCGGCGTTAACGGCGCCGGAATAGCGCGCGACGCCGCCGGGCGCGGATTGAGCGTGTTGCTTTGCGAACAGGACGACTTGGCTTCGCACACTTCTTCGGCCAGCACCAAATTGATACACGGCGGCTTGCGCTACCTGGAGCATTACGAATTCGGCCTGGTCCGTAAGGCCTTGCAAGAGCGTGAATTGCTGCTGCGCCTGGCGCCGCATATCATTGCGCCGTTGCGCTTCGTGATGCCGCATGTATCGAGCTTGCGGCCGGCCTGGATGATACGCGCCGGCTTGTTTTTATACGACCACCTGAGCAAGCGCGAACTGCTGCCAGGTTCGCGATCTGTCGATTTCCGCAAGCATCCGGCCGGCGCGCCGCTGAAAAAAAACTTGAGCAAAGGCTTTGTTTATTCCGACGCCTCGGTGCAAGACGCGCGTCTGGTGGTGCTTAACGCGATGGACGCCAAGGAGCGCGGCGCCACCATCCTCACCAAAACCCGTTTGATCGAAGCCAGGCAAGGCGCGCAATACTGGGACGCCACCTTGCTGTCGACCTTGAGCGGAGGAGTCAGCAAGGTCAAGGCGCGTTGTATCGTCAACGCCGCCGGACCGTGGGTCGCCAGCCTGTTGAATAGCGCCTTGAATACGCCGGCGCAGCATCAGATCCGCCTGGTCAAAGGCAGTCATATCGTCACCAAGCGCTTGTTCGATCACGATCACGCGTATATCTTCCAGAATCCCGACAAGCGCATCGTATTTGCGATTCCGTATGAAACCGATTTCACGCTGATCGGCACGACCGACGTTGAATACAACGGCAACCCGAGCAACGTCGAGATTTCCGACGAGGAAACCGCGTATCTGTGCGAATCGGTGAGCCGCTATTTCGAGGCCGCCGTGACGCCGCAGCAGGTGGTCTGGTCATACGCCGGCGTGCGGCCGCTGCTGGAAGAAGAGATCGCCAATCCATCCGCGGTGACCCGCGACTACCGTCTGGAACTGCGGGCCGAGCAAGGACTGGCTCCGGTGCTGTCGGTGTTCGGCGGAAAAATTACGACTTACCGGCGTCTGGCGGAAGAAGCAATGGAGCATTTGCAACCGCTGTTCGGTTACATGAAAACGCATTGGACGGCGCATGAAGCGCTGCCGGGCGGCGATATCCCCAACGCCGATTTCGCGGAATTCCTGCGTATTTTCCAGCAACGTCACGCCTGGCTGCCTGCCACCCTGGCGACGCGTTACGCACACGCCTATGGCACGCGCACTGCACGCCTGCTGGACGGCATTCACGAAATCGCCGGGCTGGGAGAATTGTTCGGCGCAGATTTATATGAAGCCGAAGTACGCTACCTGATGCGCAACGAATGGGCGCTGACTGCGGACGACATTCTGTGGCGTCGTTCCAAGCTGGGCTTGCGTCTTGACGCCGCTGCCGTTGGTCGTTTGCGGGCCTGGCTGGATGCGCAGCAGGTACAGCCGCCGGCAGCCATGTTCGCTTGAAGTTTTGCCAGGCGAGGTAGCTAGCGTAGTGCTTCGCCGTATTACATCGGAAGATAAAAAAGACGGATCCGGGATTCATCCCGGATCAAAGTCACCCCGGTCCGCGCAAGCGGATTCACCAACCTTGGAGTAGACAAGTTGAAAGATAAATACATTTTAGCCCTGGATCAAGGGACTACCAGCTCGCGTGCGATTCTGTTCGATCGTCAAGGCAATATCGTTTCTTCAGCGCAGAAAGAATTCCGCCAGATCTATCCGCAGCCGGGCTGGGTCGAACATGATCCGCAGGAAATCTGGTCGACCCAGGTTGGAGTTGCCGCCGAGGCTTCGACCAACATCGGTTTGGACGGCACTTCGATCGCCGCCATCGGCATTACCAACCAGCGTGAAACCACCGTGGTCTGGGATCGCGAAACCGGCAAGCCGGTGTACAACGCGATCGTCTGGCAAGATCGCCGCACGGCGGCATTTTGCGATCAGCTGAAGGCTGACGGCCTGGGGGAAACCATCCGTGAAAAGACTGGCTTGCTGGTCGACTCTTATTTCTCAGCCACTAAAATCCGCTGGATACTGAACAACGTCGAAGGCGCACAGCAACTGGCCGATCAAGGGCGCCTGGCGTTCGGCACCGTCGATACCTGGCTGGTGTGGAACATGACACGCGGCAAGCTGCATCTGACCGATGTGTCGAATGCCTCGCGCACCATGCTGTTCAATATCCACACCATGCAATGGGACGACGAACTGCTCAAGATCATGGGCGTGCCGCGCAGCATGCTGCCGGAAGTACGTTCCTCCAGCGAAGTCTACGGTCACACCGAGATTTCCGGCTTCGGTTCCGAAATTCCATTGGCCGGGATTGCCGGCGACCAGCAGGCCGCCTTGTTCGGCCAGATGTGCACGCAACCCGGCATGGTCAAGAATACCTACGGCACCGGTTGCTTCATGATGATGAACACCGGCGCCAAGCCGATCATTTCGAAAAACAATTTGCTGACCACGGTCGCCTGGAAAATCGGCGGTCAGGTTAGCTACGCACTGGAAGGCAGCATCTTTATCGGCGGCGCCGTGGTGCAGTGGTTGCGCGACGGCCTCGGCATCATCAAGACTTCCACGGAAATCGAAGTCCTGGCGCGCAGCGTCAAGAGCAGCGACGGCGTGTATCTGGTGCCGGCGTTTGCCGGCCTCGGTGCGCCGCATTGGAATCCGCATGCACGCGGCACGATCTTCGGCATTACCCGCGGCACTACCTCCGCCCACTATGCGCGTGCTGCCTTGGACAGCATCGCTTATCAAACCATGGATGTCTTGAAGGCCATGGAGGCGGACGCCGGGATCGTGATTCCGGAACTGCGGGTCGACGGCGGCGCCACTGCCAATAATCTGCTGATGCAATTCCAGTCCGACATTCTGGGAGTGGATGTGGTGCGGCCGAAAGTAACGGAAACCACTGCACTAGGCGCGGCCTACCTGGCCGGCCTGGCGGTCGGCTACTGGAGCAGCACCGACGACGTCCAAGGACAATGGCAGCTCGACCAGCGCTTCAAACCGGCGCTGCCGGCAGACGAAGTGCAGGCCAGCATCAAAGGCTGGCAGCGGGCGATTGCAGCGGCGGTGGTTTGGGCAGATTCCTGAGCACAAGTCGGTAGCACACACTGTTAGATGAAAAACAGAACGGAACGCAGATCAGAATCTGTGTTCCTCTCACTTCCTATTTCCGAAAGAGTTCATCATGACTCCCTTTTTAGCTGAATTCGTGGGCACTGCCCTGATTGTCTTGCTTGGCAACGGTGTGGTCGCCAACGTTCTTTTGAGTAAAACCCACGGCAACGGCAGCGGCCTGATCGTGATTACCGTAGGCTGGGCGATGGCGGTGTTTGTCGGCGTTTTTGTTGCAGCCTCGTCCAGCGGCGCGCATCTGAATCCGGCTGTGACCTTGGCGCTGGCGGTGGCAGGCAAGTTTGCCTGGGGCACGGTGCCCGGCTACATCCTGTCGCAGATGCTGGGCGGGATGATGGGCGCTTTCCTGGTGTGGCTGGTTTACCGTAATCACTTTGCCGAGACTGCGGACGGCAATCTCAAGCTGGCGGCGTTTTGCACCGCACCTGCGATTCGCAACACCTTCGGCAATCTGGTTTCCGAAGTGGTGGGTACTTTCGTGCTGGTTTATTGCGTATTGAATATCGCTTCGCCGAAGATGGGATTGGGCGCGCTGGATGCCTTGCCGGTGGCCTTGCTGGTGATGAGCATCGGCGTCTCCCTGGGCGGCACCACCGGTTACGCCATCAACCCGGCGCGCGATCTGGGGCCGCGCTTGATGCACGCCTTGTTGCCTATCCCTGGCAAGCGCAATAGCGATTGGGGTTATGCCTTGGTGCCAGTGGTGGGTTCGATCTGCGGCGGCGTGCTGGCGGCGCTGGTGTATGGCCTGCAAATGGCGCATTGAACAGGTGTTCGATGCCGCCTGCCGGCGGCATCGATTGTTGTATCAAGATCGGCCCGCTGGAAAAGCCGCGGTCGATCCGGAATCTTCCTGCTTTTCCCTGCTTTATTTCACCAACAATTTCTCAATATCCGCCACTAGGGCTTCCGGCTTGGTCTGCGGCGCAAAACGGTCAACCACGGCGCCGTCTTTATTCACCAGGAACTTGGTGAAATTCCATTTGATCCTCTCGCTGCCAAGCAAACCCGGCGCTGCGCTTTTCAGATACTGGTAAAGCGGTGCTGCATGATCGCCGTTGACGTCGATTTTCTCGAACATGGGAAAGGTGACGCCGTAGTTCTTCTCGCAGAAAGCGCCGATTTCCGCGGCCGTTCCCGGTTCCTGGGCGCCGAACTGATTGCACGGAAAGCCCAGCACTTCCAAGCCTTGTGCGCGGTATTTCTGATAAATCTCTTCCAGCCCCTTGTACTGCGGCGTAAAACCGCACTCGCTGGCGGTATTCACGATCAGCAGCACCTTGCCGCGAAACGAAGCCAGCGAGTCAGGTGTGCCGTCCAGTTGATTGACGGTGAAATCATAGATGCTAGTGTCGTTACTCATACGATCCCCAGATGTTCAGTGCCAGCTGCCAGGTCGCGGTCTTTTGCATCCTTGCTGCGCAGCTTGATGGAAAGGCGTAAATCGTTGACCGAATCGGCGTTGCGCAACGCGTCTTCGTAACTGATTTTATCCTCTTCGTACAAATCGAACAGGGCCTGGTCAAAAGTCTGCATGCCGAGCTCGCGCGACTTTTTCATGATTTCCTTGATTTCATGTACATCGCCCTTGAAAATCAAGTCGGAAATCAGAGGCGAATTCAATAGTATTTCCACCGCTACGCAGCGTCCCTTGACGGTTTTCAACGGGATCAGGCGCTGCGAGACAATACCCTTCAGATTCAGCGACAGATCCATCAGCAATTGCGGTCTGCGTTCTTCCGGGAAAAAGTTGATGATCCGGTCCAGCGCCTGGTTGGCGCTGTTGGCGTGCAAGGTAGCCAGGCACAGGTGGCCGGTTTCGGCAAAGGCGATGGCGTAATCCATGGTTTCGCGATCGCGGATTTCGCCGATCAGGATCACGTCCGGCGCCTGGCGCAAGGTGTTTTTCAGCGCCACGCCCCAGCTATCGGTATCGACTCCGACTTCGCGCTGGGTCACGATGCAATTCTTGTGCGGGTGAATGTATTCGACCGGATCTTCGATGGTAATGATGTGGCCGTAGCTGTTCTCATTGCGATAGCCGACCATCGCCGCCAGCGTGGTCGATTTGCCGGAACCGGTAGCGCCGACCATGATCACCAGCCCGCGCTTGGTCATGACGACATCTTTGAGCGTAGGCGGCAGGCCCAGATCCTCGAATTTCGGAATATCGGTGGTAATCGTGCGCAATACCATGCCGACCCGGCCCTGTTGGATAAACGCTGAAGCCCGGAACCGTCCCAGTCCGGCCGGACTGATGGCGAAATTGCATTCCTTGGTTTCTTCGAAATCGGCAGCCTGCTTGTCGCTCATGATGGCGCGCGCCAGTTCCAGCGTATGGACTGACGTCAGCGCCTGGTTCGACACCGGCGTGATCTTGCCGTCGATCTTGAACGCGGGCGGAAAGTCTGCGGTGATGAACAAATCGGAGCCACGTTTGCTGACCATCAGGCGCAGCAAGTCGTGCATGAATTTGGTGGCTTGATCTCTTTCCATATCTTCTTATCCTAATTTACTTGTGGCTTAGCCCGGGAAATTGTCCGGCGTTTTGGCCGCTGCGCGCGCGCTAGCCAGTGAGATCACATTGCGCTTGACCAGTTCGGTCAGGTTGCTGTCGAGGGTTTGCATGCCCATATTACTGCCGGTCTGGATCGCCGAATACATCTGTGCAATCTTGCTCTCACGGATCAGGTTACGGATCGCCGGCGTGCCCAGCATGATTTCGTGGGCGGCCACGCGGCCGGAGCCGTCCTTGGTCTTGAGCAGGGTCTGGGAAATCACCGCTTGCAGCGATTCCGACAACATGGCGCGCACCATTTCCTTTTCTTCGGCCGGGAATACATCGACGATACGGTCTATGGTTTTGGCGGCGGAGGAGGTGTGCAGCGTACCGAATACCAGATGGCCGGTTTCGGCGGCGGTCAACGCCAGCCGGATAGTTTCGAGGTCGCGCAATTCGCCGACCAGGATGACGTCAGGATCTTCCCGCAATGCCGAGCGCAGCGCATTGCTGAATGAATGTGTGTGGGGGCCGACTTCACGCTGGTTGATCAGGCACTTGTTCGATTGGTGGACAAACTCGATAGGATCTTCGATCGTCAGGATGTGCGCGTATTCATTTTCATTGACGTGATTGACCATGGCCGCCAGCGTGGTCGATTTGCCGGAGCCGGTGGGGCCGGTGACCAGCACCAGGCCGCGCGGCTTGAGTGACAAATCGGCAAAAATACGTGGCGCGTTGAGCTGTTCCAGCGTCAGGACTGTGGAGGGAATGGTGCGCAACACCGCAGCGGCGCCGCGGTCCTGGTTGAAGGCGTTGACCCGGAATCGCGCCAGGCCGGGGATTTCAAATGAAAAGTCGCATTCCAGATGTTCTTCGTATGCCTTGCGCTGACCGTCATTCATGATGTCATAGATCATCGAATGCACATCCTTGTGCTCCAGCGGCGGCAGGTTGATGCGGCGCACATCGCCATGAACCCGGATCATCGGCGGCAAGCCTGCGGATAAATGCAAATCGGATGCCTTATTCTTCACCGAAAAAGCCAGAAGTTCGGAAATGTCCATTTATAATCCTTGTGCTGTAATTTGTTTGTTGAAAGGCATCTTTGCCCGAGCATTGCCTGCCGAAACGATTTCGGCAGCTGAATTTTGTAGTTCCTTGCGGCAATTTCCTAAGTCTCCGATTATGTCCTTAATGTCTCACAAGTTGCAAGCCGTCCATGCCAGTATTCAGGCCGCGGCAGCTGCGGTGTCGCGCCGGCCTGACAGTGTCGCATTGCTGGCGGTGTCCAAAACCTTTGGCCCTGAAATGGTGCTGGAGGCGATCGCTGCCGGCCAGCGTGCTTTCGGTGAAAATTATCTGCAGGAAGCGCTGGCAAAAATGGCCGCAGTCGAGCTGGCGTTGCAATCCGGACCGGGCGCTGGAGCGGGCGTCTTGCTCGAATGGCATTTTATCGGTCCGATTCAAAGCAACAAGACGCGTGCGATCGCCGAGCATTTTGACTGGGTGCATACGGTCGACCGTGAAAAAATCGCCCAGCGCCTGTCGCAACAACGTCCGCCGCAGCTGGCGCCGCTGAATATCTGCCTGCAGGTGAATATCAGCGGCGAGGCGAGCAAGAGCGGTTTGGCGCCGCCGGAGGTGCTGGATGTGGCGCGCGCGATTGCAGAGTTGCCTGGGTTGAAATTACGCGGCTTGATGGCGATACCGGAGCCAACCGAAGATCAACAGAAACAACACGCGGCATTCCGCCAGACCAGGGAATTGCTGACGCAGCTGCAATCGGAATTGACGAAACAGCGGCCGGGGCTGCAACTGGACACTTTATCGATGGGAATGTCGGCAGACATGGTGGCGGCGATTGAAGAAGGCGCTACCATCGTGCGCGTGGGCAGTGCAATTTTTGATCGGCGGTTTGGCCGGCAAGGTCACTGAGGGCGCCAACATCCATGTGGTCGATCTGAATCCTGCGACCTTGCAGAATCTGGCGCAACGCTTTGGCGTCAGCACGGCAACCGAAATCGACGCTGCGATCAGCGCCAGCGAAGTGATCGTGCTGGCGGTCAAACCCCAGCAAATGAAAGAGGTGGTTGCCAAATTGCGGCCGTATGTGACAAACCAATTGGTGTTGTCGATCGCCGCCGGGATTCGCGCCGTCGATCTGGCGCGCTGGCTGGATGGCCACGACGCCATCGTGCGCTGCATGCCGAATACGCCGGCGCTGATCGGCCAGGGGATTACCGGAATGGTCGCCACGGCGGGAGTGTCGGCGTCGCAACGCGAGACCGCCGACGTGATCTTGCGTGCGGTGGGCAGCACGGTATGGCTGGATGATGAAGCAAAGATCGATGCGGTGACGGCGGTTTCCGGCAGCGGCCCGGCGTATGTATTTTATTTTATCGAAGCGATGCAGCAGGCGGCACAGGAACTGGGCCTGACTGCGCAACAGGGGATCGAACTGGCCAAGGCAACCTTCGTCGGCGCAGCGCAGCTTGCGGCGCAATCGTCGGAGCCGGTGTCCTTGTTGCGCGAGCGCGTCACTTCCAAGGGCGGCACCACTTATGCTGCGTTGAGCAGCATGGAAACGGCAGACGTAAAGGGGGCGATCATCACTGCGATCAAGGCCGCCGCAACTCGCGGACAGGAATTGGGCGACGAGTTCGGGCGCGATTAGCTGCAGTCAGGAGCGCAACAGCAAAAAAAACAGCGGCAATCGCATCGCGACCGCCGCTGTTTTTTGTTGCTGCCGACAAGCCGTGTTTCAGCTTGTGTCAACAGCTCGTCTCAGATTTTATTTGCTGCGACCAATCACCACGCCCGCCAGCAAACCGATGGCGGCGGCCACGCTGACTGCCTTCCACGGATTGCCGCCGACATATTCATCAGTCACATGGGCAGCGTACTTGGTTTTTTCGACTGCTTTCTTGGTGACTTTCGGCAGCTCTGTCTTAGCCGTATCCAAAGCCGTTTTTAATTTTTCACGCGCCGAGTTGTATCTTTTTTCAGCATGATCATTCGTATCGTCGAGCAGGGTTTCTGCTTCCTTGATTACAGATTTAAGTTCGCCAGCCAGATTGTCGCGCATCTCTTTTACGTTGTCGGTAGTAGCCATATTTGCCTCTTCAATGTGGATTGCGGGGAAAGATGTTGCCTAATATATCACGATAAAACGTGCAATACCGTTGCGGCGTTGTCACCTGAGCGCGTAGTCCAGGGCGATTCCGCCAAATACCGCCGCCCCTAGCCAGTTATTGTGGCGAAAAGCGGTAAAGCAGCCGGTCCGTTCGCGCGTGCGGATCAAACGGTAGTGATACGCGGCGCAGACGACCGCCAGCAGCATGCCGGCGCTAAACCAGCCACGTAAGCCGAATTGCCAGCCTACAGTAAATATTAGTCCCAAACTGAGCGCGTAACAAACCATGATTGCCAGCACATCGTAGCGGCCGAAGGTAATCGCCGAAGTCCGGATGCCGATCTTGAGGTCGTCGTCACGGTCGACCATGGCGTATTCGGTGTCGTAGGCGACGGCCCAGAACACATTGGCCAGCAATAGCAGCCAGGCGGCCGCCGGCACCGTTCCCTGCACGGCGGCGAAACCCATGGGAATGCCGAAGCCGAAGGCGATGCCAAGATAAGCTTGCGGAATCGCGAAGAAACGCTTGAAGTAGGGATAGCTGGCAGCGACGATTACCGCGATTACGGACAATTCCTTGGTCAGCGTGTTCAGCGGCAGGATCAACAGCAAGGACAGCAGTGTCAGCGCCAGCGCAACCATCACCGCTTCCCAGGCGGCGATTTTACCGCTGGTCAGCGGCCGCTCGGCGGTGCGTTTGACGTGCTTGTCGAAATCCCTGTCGGCGAAATCGTTGATCGCGCAGCCGGCTGAGCGCATCAGGGCGGTGCCGATGCTGAAAATCGCCACCAGGGTCCAGTCCGGTTTGCCAGCGGCAGCCAGCCACAAGGCGGCCAGAGTCGGCCAGAGCAGCAGCAGGATGCCGATGGGTTTGTCCATCCGGATCAGCTGGAAGTAGAGTTTGAGACGATTCATTGCAGTATGTGTGATTAGCATTGCCGTCAGCTGGCAACGGAAAAGATGTGAGCGGGAAAAACAGGTGTTGAGGAATGGCGCCAGGCGGAAGCGCTGTTCCGCCCGGGGCATTTAGTCGTTGAGTCAATGAATCAGCCTTCGACAGCGATCGCGTCATGCAACAAGGTCACGCCTTTCAAGCCGCAATCCAGCACGGCTTTTTGCACCGCATCGATGGCGGCATGGCGGGTGAAACTTTTACGCCAGACAATCACCACTCGGCGCGACGGCTCCGGCGCGGTAAACGGCACATACCGCAACATGCCGTCCTTGGCGTCGATATCCGGCACCGAGGCCAGCGGCAGCACCGTGATGCCGATGCCGGAAGCCACCATGTGGCGTATGGTTTCCAGCGACGAGCCTTCAAAGGTGCGGGCAATGCCGTCGCCGGCAGTCGAGAAGCGCGACATTTCCGGACACACTTCCAGCACCTGGTCGCGGAAGCAATGGCCGTTGCCGAGCAACAGCATGGTTTCCGATTTGAGATCCTGGGCGCTGATGCTGGCACGCTCGGCCCAGGGATGGTGCTTGGGCAGCGCCACCACGAACGGTTCGTCGTACAGCGGTTGCACCATCAGCCCATGCTCGGGGAACGGCAGGGCGATGATGGCAGCGTCCAGTTCGCCTTGGCGCAGCAGTTCCAGCAGGCGCACGGTAAAATTTTCCTGAAGTACCAGCGGCATCTGCGGCACTTGCTCGATCATGGTTTTCACCAGCGGCGGCAAGAGGTAAGGGCCGACCGTATAGATGATGCCGAGCCGCAACGGGCCGGCCAGCGGGTCTTTGTTCTGGTTGGCGATTTCGCGGATGGTGGCGGTTTGCTCCAGCACCCGTTCGGCCTGGGCCACAATCTGCGAACCCAGCGGCGTGACTGAAATTTCGGTGCCGCCCCGTTCGAAGATCACCACGCCCAGCTCGTCTTCCAGCTTCTTGATCGCCACAGAGAGAGTCGGCTGCGCCACGAAGCAGGCTTCGGCAGCATGGCCAAAATGCTTGACGCGGGCTACCGCAACGATGTATTTGAGTTCGGTCAGAGTCATGTTGTTATCTTCGCATATTTTTCGATGGAGATTGTATTTCGGTGTTTCTACGCTTTTTTGCGTGCCAGGCGTCACTCTCTGCCACTGCCGGTCAAACCTTCAGAAAATCTTCCCGTCCGCCCAGCCAGCGCGCCAGATGGGCGCTGACGGCGGCCTGGTTGGCCGGCGTCGGATCTTGCAGCAGCGTCTGCGCCAGATCGCGGGCGCGGTCCACCAGCCACTGGTCGGTAGTCAGATCGGCAAAGCGCAACATGGCCTGGCCGGACTGGCGCGCTCCCAGAAATTCGCCGGGGCCGCGGATTTCCAGGTCGCGCCGGGCAATTTCAAAGCCGTCCGTGGTTTCGCGCATGGTCATCAGGCGCTGCTTGGCGATATAGCCGAGCGGGCTTTGGTATAACAACAAGCATACGCTGGCCGCAGAACCGCGTCCAACCCGTCCGCGCAACTGGTGCAGCTGCGACAGTCCGAAGCGTTCCGCATGTTCGATCACCATCAGCGAAGCGTTAGGAACGTCGACCCCGACTTCAATCACGGTTGTGGCGACCAGCACATGGCAGGCGCCGGCGCTGAAGGCATCCATCACTTCCTGTTTCTCGGCTTGCTTGAGGCGGCCATGGACCAGGCCCACGCGCAGATCGGGCAGGGCCTCGACCAGCATGGCGTAGGTTTCGGTCGCGGTTTGCAATTGCAAGGCTTCCGATTCTTCGATCAGCGGGCAGACCCAGTAGGCCTGGCGGCCGTCCTGCACCGCCGCATGGACCCGGGCGATTACTTCATCGCGCCGCATCTGGTCGACCGCGCGGGTGACGATCGGCGTGCGGCCGGGCGGCAATTCATCGATGACCGAGATTTCCAGGTCGGCGTAATAGGTCATCGCCAAAGTGCGCGGGATGGGGGTGGCGCTCATCATCAACTGATGCGGCACCACCGCTGCCGTGCTTTTGATATCCTGCACGGTCTCATTGCCGCCGTTTTCGGAAGTGGTTTTATTGCGCAGCGCCAGCCGCTGGCCGACGCCGAAGCGATGCTGTTCGTCGACGATCACCAGCCCCAGCTTGGCAAATTGCACGCTGTCCTGGATCAAGGCGTGGGTGCCAATGACTAGTTGTGCTTCGCCCGATTCGATCATGGCCTGGGCCGCCAGTTTCTCTTTCTTTTTCAGACTGCCGGTGAGCCAGGCGACACGCACGCCGAGCGGCTCCATCCAGGCCGCAATCTTGCGGAAATGCTGATCCGCCAGGATTTCGGTAGGCGCCATCAGCACCGCCTGATAGCCGCTGTCGATGGCTTGCGCCGCGGCCAAGGCGGCTACCACGGTTTTACCGCTGCCGACATCGCCTTGCAGCAAGCGCTGCATGGGGAAGGAGGCGCGCAGGTCAGTGCTGATTTCGGCCACCACCCGTTGCTGCGCCTTGGTCAAGGTGAATGGCAGCGTGTTCAGGAAGGCGGCCGACAATTGTCCCGCCACCGGCAGCGCCCGGGCATTCTTGGCGCGGCGTGCGACCTGGGCGCGTTTCAATGACAGCTGCTGGGCCAGCAATTCGTCGAATTTCATGCGCACCCAGGCCGGATGGGAGCGATCCTCCAAGGCATGTTCATCGACGTCCGGCGGCGGGTTGTGCAGCAGGCGCACCGCGCTTTCGAATGGCGTCAGTTGCTGGGCTGCCAGTTGCGCCGGCGACAAGGTATCGCGCCATTCGATGTGTTGCATGGCGTCGGCAATCGCTTTGCGCAGGAAAGCCTGCGACAGGCCTTCGCCGGCGGGGTAGACCGGGGTCAGGACATCCGGCAGCGGTGCGCCCTCCAGCACTACTTTGTAATTGGGATGGACCACCTCGGCGCCGAAAAAACCGTGACGGATTTCACCGCGTGCGCGCACTCGCGTGCCGACCGCCAGCTGCTTGGTCTGGCTGCCGTAGAAATTCAGGAAGCGCATCACCAGCTGGCCGCTGTCGTCGGCAATGGTCACAATCAATTGCCGCCGCGGCCGGTACTGGATATCGCAAGCTGTGACGACACCCTCGACTTGCGCTACGCTAGTACCCATCATGCCAGCTTGCTGGATGGTGACGATCTCGGTTTCATCCTCATAGCGCAGCGGCAGATGCAAAACCAGGTCCATGTCCGAGCGCAGCCCCAGCTTTTCCAGCTTGCTGGCGCGGGTGTTGGCGGCCGGAGCGGAAGGGACGGTAGCGGCAGGTTTTCGCTTCGGAGCAGGCATATCAGACAGTTAATCAGGCAGTTAATTAGATGGTTAACCAGTGGCTGCGGGCGGCAGGGCGTAAAATAGCAGGTTTGCTCATAAAAAAGCATCCCGTTGCTGCATCCCTGTTTTGCATGGATTTCAGCGTTTGCCATTGTAAAGCCTATAGCTGCATTGGCAAGTTGAGCCTAATTTCATTATTTATTCGAGCATGCATTCTCTTTCCGATTACGATTTCGAGCTGCCGCCTGAGCTGATCGCGCAAACTCCCTTGCCGCAGCGTAGCGCCTCGCGCCTGCTGCATATAGACGGCGAACAATTCATCGACCGCCAATTCGCCGACATTGTCGATCTCCTGAACCCGGGAGATTTGCTGGTGTTTAACGATACCCGGGTACTCAAGGCGCGCTTTTTCGGCATCAAGGAAACCGGCGGCAAGGTCGAGGTGCTGGTCGAGCGGGTGGTCGACAACCGTACCGTGCACGCTCAGGTGCGCGCTTCGAAATCGCCGCCGGCCGGCGCCAGGATCCGTCTGGCAGAGGCGTTTGATGTCGTGGTCGGCGAGCGCGTCGGCGAGTTTTACACACTGCAATTCCCGGCCGACGTGTTCGAACTGATCGACGCCCACGGCCGCCTGCCCTTGCCGCCCTATATCGAGCACGACGCCGACGCCTTCGATGAAACCCGTTATCAAACCGTCTATGCCAAGCATGCTGGCGCGGTGGCGGCGCCTACTGCGGGTTTGCATTTCGACCAGGCTTTGCTGGAACGCCTGCAGCAAAAGGGTATTGGTTTTGCCTATGTCACGCTGCATGTAGGCGCCGGCACTTTTCAGCCGGTACGCAGCGAGAACCTGGCGGAGCACAAGATGCACAGCGAGTGGTATACGATCGCCGACGCCACGGTTGAGGCGGTGCGCGCGACCAAGGCTGGCGGCGGCAAAGTGGTCGCGGTCGGCACCACTAGCTTGCGGGCGCTGGAATCGGCTTCGCAAACCGGCGTTTTACAGGCCGGCAGCGCGGATACAACCTTATTCATCACGCCCGGCTACAGCTTCAAAACCGTGGATCGTTTGATCACCAATTTCCATTTGCCGAAATCGACCTTGCTGATGCTGGTGTCGGCCTTTGCCGGTTACGACTGCATCCGCGCCGCCTACGCCCATGCCATTGCCCAGCGCTATCGCTTTTTCAGCTACGGCGATGCGATGCTGCTTACCTATAACGTTTGATTCTGATTATTTATTGAAACCTCATTCCATGCTTGAATTCACGCTGCTAAAAACCGAAGGAAAGGCCCGCCGCGGCCGTCTCAAACTCAACCACGGCGTGGTTGAAACACCGATTTTCATGCCGGTCGGCACCTATGGATCGGTGAAGGCGATGTCGCCGCTGGAACTGGTGGAGATCGAGGCTCAGATCATCCTCGGCAATACCTTCCATCTGTGGCTGCGGCCGGGCATGGACGTCATCGAGAAATTCGGCGGCCTGCATAAGTTCATGGGCTGGGACAAGCCTATCCTGACCGATTCAGGCGGTTTCCAGGTGTTTTCGCTGGGAGCCATGCGCAAGATTACCGAGGAGGGCGTCAAGTTTTCTTCGCCGATCAACGGCGATAAATTGTTCCTTTCGCCAGAAGTGTCGATGCAGATCCAGAAAGCCTTGAATTCCGACATCGTGATGCAGTTCGACGAATGCACGCCGTACGAAATCGACGGCCGGCCGGCGACCAGCGACGAGGCGGCGCAATCGATGCGGATGTCGCTGCGCTGGGCCAAACGCTCCAAGAATGAGTTCGATCATCTGGAAAATCCGAATGCGCTGTTTGGCATCGTCCAGGGCGGCATGTACGAGCATTTGCGTGACGAATCATTGGCCGGCCTGCAGGACGTGGGTTTCCACGGCATCGCCATCGGCGGCCTGTCGGTGGGCGAGCCGAAAGAAGAAATGATGCGGGTGCTGGAGCACATCGGGCCGCGTTTGCCGGCCGATAAGCCGCACTATCTGATGGGGGTCGGCACCCCGGAGGATCTGGTGGCGGGGGTCGAGAACGGGGTCGACATGTTCGACTGCGTGATGCCGACCCGCAACGCGCGCAACGGCTGGCTGTTCACCCGTTTCGGCGATCTGAAGATCAAGAATGCGCGTTACAAGGACGATGAAAAGCCGCTGGACGAAACCTGCGGCTGCTACGCCTGCCGCAATTTCTCCCGCGCTTATTTGCATCATTTGCATCGCACCGGTGAAATCCTTGGCGCGCGGCTGAATACGATACACAATTTGCACTATTACCTGGATTTGATGAAAAATATCAGGGCTGCGCTGGATGTAGGGCAGTTCAGCGTATTCGTGAAGCAGTTTTATATAGATCGGGCACGCGGCGTGTAGAAGTTGTCAGTCGCGCAAAAAATGTATTTTTGCAACTATTTTTAAGTAAATTAATCTATGACAGCGGGGCCAACTGCCAAAGCACGCATCGCTGCGGCAGGCTGAGCTGATTTTCCCGGCAAATCCCTGTAAATCCCGGCAATAATGGCAGCAGGCGACATACTAGGCGGTTGTATGCCGCTACCCAATGCTAGAATGCTGGGCTATTTTCAAACTACTACTTGGAGCAACTCGTGTTCATTATTTCCAATGCATATGCGCAAGCTGCGCCTGCGGCTACCGCTGCTACCGGCCCACTGGGCCTGAGCGGCAACCTGACCAGCTTCTTGCCGATCATCCTGATGTTCGTGGTGTTGTATTTCCTGATGATCCGTCCGCAAATGAAGCGTCAGAAAGAGCAAAAAGCCATGATGGAAGCCCTCGCCAAGGGCGACGAAGTCGTCACCGCCGGCGGCATGCTGGGCAAGATCACCAAAGTCGCCGACGGCTATGTCACCCTGGAAATCGCCAGCGGTACTGAAGTTGTGGTGCAAAAGGGTTCGGTCACCACCTTGCTGCCAAAGGGCACAATCAAGACGGCACAGTAATAACGCGCCTGGCTTGATGGAATGAGGGCATCCGGAGCGGATGCTCTCTTGTACTTATCCGGTACAGAAAAGAGCCCTAACGCCATGCGGCAAGGGCGGCCTCAACAAGCAAGAGACTCACCTGACCATGAGACTCGCACAGAACGCTGAATCACTATGAATCGCTATCCTCTCTGGAAATATATTCTGATCGTCATCGCGCTGCTGTTTGGCGTGGTGTACACCATACCGAACTTCTTCGGCGAATCGCCTGCGGTACAGGTGAGCAGCGGCAAATCGACGCTGAAGATCGACAGCTCACTGGCTGACCGCGTCTCGCAAGTTCTGCAGCAAGGCAATTTGCTGGCGGACGGCGTGGCGTTTGAAAACGCCGGCGCGCAAGGTACCGTACGCGCACGTTTTCACGATACCGACACCCAGTTCAAGGCCAAAGCCTTGCTGGAACAGAATCTGAATACCGATCCCACCGATCCGACCTATGTCGTCGCCTTCAACCTGATGCCGAACACGCCGCACTGGTTGCAAGCGCTGCATGCCTTCCCCATGTATCTGGGCCTCGATTTGCGCGGCGGCGTGCATTTCCTGATGCAGGTTGACACCAAGGCCGTCGTCGCTAAGCGCCTGCAAGGCTTGCAAGCCAGCGCCCGCAGCGCCTTGCGCGACAAGGATGTCCGTTACAGCGGCATCAACCGCAACGGCGACGCCATCGAAATCAGTTTCCGCGATCAGGACACGCTCAACAAGGCGCGCGATCTGCTGGCGCCGCAATTGTCGGAAATGCTGATCCAGGTGGCGCCTGCCGTCGCCGGCAGCGATCCGACGCTGACCGCATCGCTGAAACCTGAGGCCTTGAAGCAGATCATCGATAACGGCGTCACGCAAAACATCACCACCTTGTCGAAGCGTGTCAATGAGCTGGGCGTGGCCGAACCTATCATCCAGCGCCAAGGCGCTGACCGCATCGTGGTGCAACTGCCCGGCGTGCAAGACGTCTCGCGCGCCAAGGACATCATCGGCCGCACCGCGACGCTGGAAGTGCGGATGGTGGATGAGTCGGTGACGCGTGGCACCGAAGCTACCGCTGCGGTACCGTTCGGATCCGAACTGTTCAAGGTTGGCAAGAACGCACCGGTGGTGTTGTACAAGGAGCCGGTGCTGACTGGCGATTACATCTCCAACGCTGCCGTCAGCTTTGACCAGAACCAGCAACCTGCGGTGAGTATCGACCTCAACGGCGACGGCGGCCGCAAGATGCGCGACGCTACCCGTGGCAAGGTCGGCAAGGCGATGGCCATCGTACTGTTCGAAAAAGGCAAGGGCGAAGTCCTGACGGTGGCAACCATCCAGAGTGAACTGGGCTCACGCTTCCAGATCACCGGCATGGGTTCGCCGGAAGCCGCTGCCGATTTGTCGCTGCTGCTGCGCGCCGGCTCGCTGGCGGCGCCGATGGAAATCATCGAGGAACGCACCATCGGCCCGCAATTGGGTGCTGAAAATATCAAGAAGGGTTTCGATTCCACCATGTACGGCTTTGGCGTGATTGCTGTGTTCATGGTGATCTACTACATGTTGTTCGGCTTCTTCAGCGTGCTGGCGCTGTCGGTCAACCTGCTGTTGCTGATCGCCGTGCTGTCGACGCTGCAGGCGACGCTGACCTTGCCGGGTATCGCTGCGATCGCCTTGACCCTGGGGATTGCGATCGACGCCAACGTGCTGGTGAATGAACGTATTCGCGAAGAACTGCGTAACGGTAATTCGCCGCAAGCGGCGATTTCGATCGGCTTTGATCGTGCCTGGGCCACCATTCTCGACTCCAACGTAACGACGCTGATCGCCGGCCTGGCATTGCTGATTTTCGGTTCCGGTGCGATTCGCGGTTTTGCGGTGGTGCATTGCCTCGGCATCCTGACCTCGATTTTCTCAGCGGTCTTCGTCTCGCGTGGTTTCGCCAATCTCTGGTACGGCCGCAAGAAGAAGCTGACCAGCTTGTCGATAGGCCAGATCTGGAAACCGAACGCTTGAGTCGAACCTAAAAAATTTCGTCATCCTCGCGAACGCGGGGATCCACGTTACTGAATAAAATGGATTCCCGCGTACGCGGGAATGACGCAGCAGCAGTTATTCGAGGTCGCCCTAAGCTGCGACCACAGTGAACCAAAAGGAATGTGATGGAACTTTTCCGTATCAAAAAAGATATTCCGTTCATGCGCCATGCATTGATATTCAATGTGATATCGGCGCTGACGTTTGTGTTTGCCGTATTCTTCCTGTTCTCGAAAGGCCTGCATCTGTCGATCGAGTTTACCGGCGGTACGGTAATCGAAGTCGCGTATAGCAAGCCGGCCAATATCGAGGGCATCCGCAAGGTGGTTGAGGGTCTCGGTTATACCGACAACCAGGTGACCAATTTCGGTACGGCGAAAGATGTGATGATCCGGCTGCCGGCCAAAAAGGGCGTCAATTCAAATCAGCAAAGCGCTACCGTGCTGGAAGCCTTGAAGCAGCAGGATGCCGATGTTGCATTGAAACGCACCGAGTTTGTCGGACCGCAGGTGGGCGACGAACTGGCGCATGATGGTGTGATGGCGCTGCTGTTCGTGGTGATCGGCATCATGATTTACCTGGCTATCCGCTTCGAATGGAAATACGCGGTAGCGGCGATTATCGCCAACTTGCACGACGTCGTGATCATTCTCGGCTTCTTCGCATTTTTCCAATGGGAATTCTCGCTTACCGTATTGGCGGCGATCCTGGCGGTATTGGGTTATTCGGTGAATGAATCGGTGGTGGTGTTCGACCGGGTGCGTGAAACTTTCCGCGATCGCCGCTTCGGTAAACTGGCGGTCGCCGATGTCATGAACCATGCGATCACCAGCACCATTTCCCGTACCATCATCACCCACGGCAGCACTGAAATCATGGTGTTGTCGATGTTTGTCTTCGGCGGCCCGGCGCTGCATTACTTCGCGCTAGCGCTGACCATCGGTATTCTGTTCGGTATCTATTCTTCGGTATTCGTGGCGGCAGCCGTGGCAATGTGGCTGGGCGTGAAACGTGAAGACATGATCAAGCCGATCAAGGAAAAAGATGAGACTGACGGCGCGGTAGTGTAAAGCGTTGCAGATATAAAAAAACCAGCCTTCGAGGCTGGTTTTTTTTTGGTCTGGCGGTATATGCCGCGCTTTAGATTTTCTTGGCCAGCAAGGCGGCATGTCCAATGTAGTTGGACGGCGTCATGGCCAGCAAATGGTCTTTGGCTTCCTGCGGGATTTCCAGCTTGAGGATGAACTCGCGCAACGCATCTTTGGAGATGCCTTTGCCACGCGTCAGTTCTTTCAACTGCTCGTACGGATTTTCAATGCCGTAGCGGCGCATCACGGTTTGCACCGGCTCAGCCAGCACTTCCCAGGTGGCGTCGAGATCTTCCGCCAGACGGCTCGGATTGACTTCCAGCTTGTTCAAGCCGCGCAGGCAGCTGTCGTAAGCCAGGATCGCGTAACCGAGGCCGACGCCGATATTGCGCAATACGGTGGAGTCGGTCAGGTCACGCTGCCAGCGCGACAGCGGCAGCTTTTCCGACATGTGCTTGAGCACGGCGTTGGCCATGCCCAGGTTGCCTTCGGAGTTCTCGAAATCGATCGGGTTGACCTTGTGCGGCATGGTCGACGAACCGATTTCGCCAGCCTTGGTGCGCTGTTTGAAATAGCCGAGCGAGATGTAACCCCAGATATCGCGATTCAGGTCGAGCAGAATGGTGTTGCTGCGGCTGATCGCATCGAACAGTTCGGCCATGTAGTCGTGCGGCTCGATCTGGATCGTGTAGGGGTTGAAACTCAGGCCCAGGCGCTGTTCGATCACATTCTTGGAGAAGGTTTCCCAATCGAAGTCGGGGTAGGCCGACAGGTGGGCATTGTAGTTGCCGACCGCGCCATTCATCTTGCCCAGGATTTCCACCGCGGCGATACGCTTGACCGCGCGTTGCAGGCGCGCCACGACGTTGGCGATTTCCTTGCCGAGCGTGGTCGGGCTGGCCGGCTGGCCATGGGTGCGCGACATCATCGGCAAATCGGCATTGGTGTGCGCCAGTTCGGTCAGCTTGGCGATCACTTGCTGCAAGGCTGGCAGCAGCACGGTATCGCGCGCTGCTTTCAGCATCATGCCGTGCGAGGTGTTGTTGATGTCTTCCGAGGTGCAGGCGAAGTGGATGAATTCCGAAGCCGCGACCAGTTCCGGCACATCCTTGACTTGTTCCTTGAGCCAGTACTCGACCGCCTTGACGTCGTGATTGGTGACGGCTTCGATGGCCTTGATGCGTTCCGCATCGGTCTCGCTGAAGTCGCTTGCCAGTTTGTCGAGCAGCGCGCTGGCGCTGGCGGAGAAGGGCTTGATCTCGGCGAAACCGGCATTTGACAGGGCTTGCAGCCAGGCAATTTCAACCTTGACCCGGTGATGCATGAAACCGGCCTCGGACAGGATCGGGCGCAGTTTGTCGGTTTTGGCGGCGTAGCGGCCATCCAGCGGAGACAGGGCGGAAAGCGTGGAAAGAGACATGATAATGATGACTATAGAGGTGAGTGAAGGTAAGGCCAGGCCGGCGGGCCGGTTGTTTCTATTTTGCAAAGCACAGCATTGCCGTATGTGCACCAGAACGCTGCTGCATAACGCAATCTGAATAAATCTGGAGTTCGGGCAACAATGCAAGGCAAAAAACAAGCCAAACCGAATTTTACCATTTGCACCGTGGTAAATATGCCGCTTTGCGCGCGGACCGGGTCGGCGATGAACAAAGTCGCTGGAGGCGAATGCTATAATCAGCCAACATTTTTTACCTTAAGTGACATATGAAGCTGATCGGTTCCCTTGGTAGTCCTTTTGTCCGCAAAGTACGCGTGGTGATGGCGGAAAAGAAGCTGGACTACGAGTTTGTGCTGGAAGATGTCTGGGCTGCCGACACCAAGATTCACATTTCGAATCCTTTGGGCAAGGTGCCTTGCCTGGTGATGGAAGACGGCGGCGCCATGTTCGATTCGCATGTGATCGTCGAATATCTCGATACCCTGACACCGGTTGGTAAATTAATTCCGATTAACAGCCGCGAGCGCTCCGAAGTGAAATGCTGGGAAGCGCTGGCTGACGGCGTGCTGGACGCCGGCGTGCTGATCCGCCTGGAAAGCTTGCAGCGCCTTGAAGAACAGCGCAGCCAGGCCTGGGTCGAGCGTCAGCAACGCAAGATCGACGCCGGCCTGAAAGCGATGGCGGCGGGTTTGGCGGAAAAGCCATTCTGCTCCGGCACCCACTATTCGCTGGCCGATGTGGCGGTTGGTTGCGCTCTGGGCTGGCTCAGCTTCCGTTTCCCGGAGATTACCTGGCGCGAAGATTATCCGACACTGGCCAGACTGTTTGAGAAATTGTCCGAGCGTCAGTCGTTCAAGGATACCGTTCCTCAATAAGCAGCGCTCGCCAATGACAGTGGCTAGGGGCCGTCATTGCGCACACAACTACGACAGTTCCATTTGACGAAATCGATTCAGACCGAAGCTACTGGCCGGTGGTTTGACTGGACTTTTTTGATGCGAAGAAAGTCGACGGCGATTGACCGAAGGTTTTCCTGAACATGGCGGAAAAGGCCGACTGGCTGGCATACCCCAGTTCGGCCGCCACCAGCGATAGCGGCATGCCGCGCGATCATCGGTGCAGCGTGTGCCAGCCTGATCTGCTGCCGCCACTGGCCGAAAGTCATACTCAGATCCCGTTCGAACAAGCGCGCCAGGGTTCTTTCCGAGGCGCCGACCTGGCCGGCCCAGCCGGCCAGCGTCATGCTCGAATCAGGCGTTTGAATCAAGGCTTGGCAGATTGCATGCAGGCGTTTTTCGGTTGGCAAGGAAATGCGTATGCCCGGAGTCTTTGCTTCGACCAGTTCGTTCAGTATCAATTGACTGAGTAGCGACTCTCGCCGGCTGCCGTCCTCGGTTTGCGACAGAGCGGCAATCAGTTCGCGCAGCAAGGTCGAGACTTCCAGCACGATGCAATCCTGTCCGTCGAACGGTGTCGCAGCGGTGTGGATGTACAAGGCGCGCAACTGCGATTTCTCCATGGTCGCGATTTCATGCTCGACCAGCGGCGGAATCCAGATGGCCCTTAACGGTGGCACGATCCAGGTACTGTTGCCGACACTGATGCGCAACACACCTTCCGGCGCATAGGTGACCTGGCCCCAGGGATGTGAATGCGCGCTCAGCAGCTCGGCTGCAGCAAGATTGCGTGCGCGCAGGCGTACCGGATGCTGTGCGTCCGGCACCACGTCAAGCAAGCCGATCTTGGTATGGGTAAGAATTTGTGCAGGCATGAAGATGGAATGGCAGAAATACGACAAATTATGTCTTTCTATCTTAAAACAGTCTCCGATTTTTTGCTTACACTGCTGTTTTGCTAATGATAAAAATTTGTTCCGACCGCTAACGGAGCAGGTTTCCCATTTCACTTTCGCCTTATTCCAACTATTTATTTCACCACCATGCAAACCGCTGCCAAGCAGATTTCCCCCTCGCTGGAGTCGCACGACGCCGAAAAAACCGGTTTTCGCGTATTGGGCGCCATCAGTTTTGCCCACTTCCTGAATGACATGATCCAGTCGCTGATCCTGTCGATTTACCCGCTGCTGAAAGGAAATTTCAATCTCAGTTTTGCGCAGATCGGCCTGATTACCCTGACTTATCAAATCACCGCGTCGATTTTGCAACCGATGGTGGGCTTTTACACTGACAAACATCCCAAGCCGTACTCGCTGGCATTGGGAATGGGCTTTACCCTGGTGGGCTTGCTGATGCTGTCGGTCGCGCCTAACTACGGCATGTTGCTGTTGGCGGCAGCCTTGGTCGGCACCGGCTCGTCCATCTTCCACCCGGAGTCGTCGCGCGTGGCGCGCATGGCTTCCGGCGGCCGCCACGGCCTGGCGCAATCGATTTTTCAAGTGGGCGGCAATGCCGGCAGTTCCATGGGGCCGTTATTGGCGGCATGGATTGTGATTCCGCACGGGCAGAGCAGCATCGCCTGGTTTTCCGCAGCGGCTTTGCTGGCGATCGTGGTGTTGTGGCAGATCGGTAACTGGTACAAGCGCAAGCGCCTGGAGGCGAAAGGCAAGCCATCCAAGGCCAAACAGCATTACGTGGCGCTGCCGCGCAAGAAACTGGTGTTTTCGATCGGCATCTTGCTGATGCTGATTTTCTCGAAGTATTTTTACATGGCCAGCCTGAGCAGCTACTTCACGTTTTACCTGATCGATAAATTCCAGCTGTCGGTACAGTCGGCGCAGTTGCATTTGTTTGTGTTCTTGTTTGCGGTGGCTGCCGGCACCGTGCTGGGCGGCCCGATCGGCGACAAGGTCGGCCGCAAGCTGGTGATCTGGATATCGATCCTCGGCGTTGCACCTTTTACCTTGATGCTGCCGTATGCCAATCTGTTCTGGACCGGTGTGCTGACGGTGGTGATCGGCGTGATCCTGGCGTCCGCATTTTCAGCGATTCTGGTCTTTGCGCAAGAGCTGGTGCCGGGCAAGGTTGGCACCGTGTCAGGCCTGTTTTTCGGTTTTGCATTTGGCATGGGCGGCATCGGCGCCGCGGCCTTGGGTAAGCTAGCCGACATGACGAGTATCAGTTTCGTCTATCAGGTCTGTTCTTTCCTGCCGTTGATTGGCTTGCTGGCGGCGTTCTTGCCGAATCTTGAGGCACATCGGCGAAAGGCTGTGAGCTGATTAAGTAAGCTAAATAAGTAGATCGCAAAAAAAGCGCGCTGTGGTCAGCGCGCTTTTTTATTTCTCGCTTGATCTATTATTTCTTTTGCTTGGCGTTCCACTGCTCCAGCGCTTGCAACGTATTGCTGACATGCTTGTCCGGGTCCATGCTGCTGTATTCGTAGATGATGCTGCCGTTGGGAGCGATCACATACGATACCCGGTCGGCGTAGTTGGTTTTGTAGAGCAGCACCGAATCGTAAGACTTCATGATGCGCTGGTCCTGGTCGGCGGCAACCGGGAATTTGCTGCGGCATTCGCTGACGGAAAATTTGTTGAGGGTATCGATGTTGTCGGCGGAAACGCCAATCACGGAAGCGCCGAGCGCTTTGTATTTATCGAGCGCATCGGCAAACATATGGGCTTCGATGGTGCAACCTTTGGTGAAGGCAGCCGGATAAAAGTAAAGCACTACCGGACCTTTTTTCAGCTCGTCGGCCAGCGAGTAATTAAACACCTTGCCGCCGATAGACGCTTGCGTGGTAAACGGCGGCGCTTGTTCACCGGCCTTGAGTGCGGCAAAGGCCGGTGCTGCAACAGAACTGCAAACCAATACAGCGGCAATCAGTCGTTTCATGAGAATTCCTGGATAAAGATAAGCAGCATCATGCGACGGGATCGCAGAGTTGTCCAATCACTTGTGCGCCCTGCGCAAGCGACGCGCCTTGCACTACCTCCCAAATAACCGCGTTCGCACTCACGGAAATTTATGAAATGAGTTCTAGTTAATGGCCGCCGTGCCAGCCGCCACCGCCCCAGCCGCGGCCACCCCAGCCACGCGAGTAGCTAAAGCCGATACCCACACTCGGCGCGACATAGACCGGTGCAGGGGCATAGTAGCCGCTGTAATAACCGCCGCCATAGTATGGGTCACCGCCGTAGCCGCCGTATGGATAGGCAGGATAGGCAACACAGCCACCCAGCAGCAGGCTTGCACCAAGCAGTGTTACACCAATTAAAATTCGCTTTTTCATGAGGCTCTCCGTCCATGATTCTGGTAGAAATTGGATGTAAGGCTAGCAGATAAGTTCAGCTTGAGAAGGGCCTTATGTATCACGCCGGAATCGGTGATCTGGGGAGTATATTTAAGCAGCCATGGAAACATGGTTGAAATTCATGGATTTTTTCCTATACCCTACCCAGTATCGGCGCGGGGCATAGGATTTGATGTGCTACTTTTACAATCGGTAACCAAATTCACGATGGAATCGATCATCGATCTCGGCGCGGCTAGGAGCATGGTTTTGCGGCCCCTGATGGGCAATCTTGATGCTGCCCAGCAAACTGGACAGGCGGCCGGTGGTGGTCCAGTCCATGCCATTGCTCAGGCCGTACAGCATGCCGGCGCGGAAGGCGTCGCCGCAACCGGTCGGATCGAGTACCTGTTCAGCTTTGACGCAAGGTATGTCAATCTTGCCGCCGGCGGTGAAAATCTCCGCACCCAGTTCGCCGCGGGTGACCACCAGCGCCGAGACCCGCTCGGCGATTTGCGGCAGCGACAAACCGGCACGTGAAGCCAGCATTTCGGCTTCGTAATCATTCATGGCGATATAAGTCGCGAGTTCGATGAACTGCTTCAGTTCGTCGCCGTTGAACATCGGCATGCCCTGGCCCGGATCGAAGATCAGCGGAATGCCTTGCGCCACGCAGTCGGCGGCGTGTTGCAGCATGCCGTCGCGGCCGTCCGGAGCGACAATCGCCAGCTTGACCGGGCCGGCGTCGGCCACCTTGTTCTCGTGCGAGTGGGTCATTGCGCCTGGATGGAAGGCCGTGATCTGGTTATTGTCGGCGTCGGTGGTAATGAAACATTGCGCGGTGTAGATCGACTCGATGGTACGCACGGTTTTGCGCGAAATGCCTTGTCGATCCAGTCTCTCAAGGTAGTCGCCGCCATCGTGGCCGATGGTGGCCATGATTTGCGGATCGCCGCCCAGCAATTTCAGGTTGTAGGCGATATTGCCGGCACAGCCGCCAAAGTCGCGGCGCATGGTCGGCACCAGGAACGAGACGCTGATTTTGTGCAATTGATCCGCCAGCAGCGAATCCGAGAAGCGTCCCGGAAATTGCATGATGACGTCGAAAGCCAATGAACCGCAGATGAGGGAGGTCATAGTAAGTAAGGAGGAGAGCCTGCTGGTTGGCGCGGATAGTCTGCGCAAATAAAGTGATTACGGAATAGAGTTTAAGCGCAACCGGCAAATTTTGCGCCGTTCACTCCTAACCCCTAGTTAGGGATAATACAGATACACCCGATAGCCGGACGCCTTCAACTGCAATAACTCAAAACTCAGTTTCACGGACTGTTCCTGATCGCTGCCAAACCCCTGGGCCGGATTGGCCGATGCATTCAAATAATCGTGCGGTGTGAATGCCCGCCGTACTATCGCTTTGTCATTCGCATCGTTCAGGGTCAGTTCGATGTTGGGCCAGGCTTGCACGGTGTCGCTGCGGTTGCGCAGCAGCAGGTTGAGCGAAAACAGATTGCGGGCCGGGTCTAGCGCCTGCAGCTCATTGGCTTCGATCGAAATACTGTCGATTTTCATCGGCAGGCCAACGCTGCAGCCGATTTTCGCGCAGGCGCCGGTGAGTGCCGGTTTGAGCTGCGGCATGCGCGCTGCCAGCTGGTCGCGGAAAAAATAGGTCGATTGTCCGACCAGCCCGATCAGCAATAGCGCGCCTATGCCCCACATGGCCCAGCGCAGCGTACCGCCGATGCGCTGTTTGCGTCGCGCGCTCAGGACGAAATCAGGTTCCTCCGCAGCGGCCGGCTCCGGCTCAGCAATTTTCTCGCGGCCTTTCTTTCTGGAGCCGTTGTCGCTACTGTCGTTGGTGTTCGGCGATGCGGCGGCATTCTTTTCACCGCGCCACGGCTTACGCTGTAATTCATCGATGATGCGATCCAGTTCATCGTCATCGTCTGCGGCGCCA
The DNA here is from genome assembly GCF_018305005.1 of Collimonas silvisoli. GTDB lineage: Bacteria > Pseudomonadota > Gammaproteobacteria > Burkholderiales > Burkholderiaceae_D > Collimonas > Collimonas silvisoli. Next base: position 16,170 of record NZ_JAGQEG010000004.1, on the reverse strand, counting down.
GATCCGTTTTTTGCGGCCGGCGCATGATCGTCTTGTCCGGCAACGTGCATCAACGTCATGCGCGCCATCTGATTGTCTTCCTCGTCGTCGACATGACGATGCCAGACATTCGGCGCCGGCGGGCTGCTGGCTGTGTCGTCCGAGTCGATGGGGGCAGAGGGCTTGATCAAGCCGAAGGGTGTGTGGTGCACATTGGCAGGCGCCGACTGGCTGGTTTCTTCAGCGATGCGCAAATCTTCTTCGAGACCGTCAATCGCAGCTTCTACCCGGTCTGAAGCCGTGACTTTGGTTTCCGGCGCGCTGAGCGGCTGGTTGTTGCTTGATGCAGATAGCGGGTGATCGCTGGCAGCCACGACCGCGGGCTCGGTTACCGCTGGTGGTTCCGCTGCGACGTATGCCGGAGGCGGCGTTTCGTCTGGAATATGCTGCGGTTCTATTGCGGCAGCCTCATAAGCGACGGCGACAGGGATTTGGGCGGCGACAGCGTCCGGTTCCGGCGTCGGTGCAGACACAGGTGCAGCGACCGGCGTTGCCACATCCGGCCGCACCAGGTGTTCTATGCCGTTGAAGACTTCGCGGCAGCTGCCGCAGCGCACCAGGCCGCCGCGCAGCTTCAGCTGGTCATTGGCGACCCGGAAGGTGGTTTGACAATGCGGACATTGAGTCGCGAGCGCCATGGCGTGCTGCTTACTTCAGGGTTCCGGACAGCGCTACCCAGCCGTCTTGTTCTGCCCAGACAGTCAATGGAAGCCACTGCGCGTAGGCGGCGATCACATCTTCCGCCTGTTCCGCCAGCACGCCGGACAGGGTCAGGCTGCCGCCGGCAGCGATACGGCTGCACAGCATGGGCGCCATCAGCTTGAGCGGGCCGGACAGGATGTTGGCGACCACGATATCGAATACTTCTAGCGTGCTCTGGCTGCTGAAATCTTCCGGCAGATAGTAGGCGACGTCGCAATGATTGCGTTCGCTGTTGTAACGCGCCGCATCGATCGCATGCGGGTCGATATCGACGCCGATGACGGTGCTGCTGCCGAGTTTCTTGGCAACCATGGCAAGGATGCCCGAGCCGCAGCCGTAATCGAGTACCGATTGCGGTTTTTGCAGCGGCACGTTGATTTCCAGCCACTCCATGCAGAGGCGGGTGGTGGGATGGCTGCCGGTACCGAAAGCCAGGCCCGGATCAAGTTCCAGGATCAGGCCGTTGGCATCGGGCGCATCGTGCCAGCTGGGCACTACCCAGATGTTCTTGCCGATATGGATCGGTTCAAATTGGGATTGCGTCAGCCGCACCCAGTCTTGTGCTGCGACCGGCCGCAGAGAGTAGGGCGGGACCGCAACGCCGCAAGCCTTGGCGGCGTTGCTGACGATGGCCGCATGATCAGCATCGACCTCGGCCAGAGCCACCACCCGGCTACGTTGCCAGGCCGCTTCCTTGGGTTCCATGCCGGGTTCGCCGAACAGAGGCTGCTCAGCCGCGGTGCCCAGATCGGCATCTTCTACCGAGACCGATAAGGCGCCAGCATCCATCAACGCATCAGACAGCGTCTCGGCGTCGCTCAGTGCAACTTCAATAACAATTTCGGTCCAGCTCATCAGATGCCTTACTGTACGTTATGGGCAATCACCCGCAGGTGAGTATCCCTTATTTCTTTACCGCTTTATCCGTTTCCTTGGCCACCACCGGCCGTTCCGCCAGTTTGTGTTCCAGATAGTGGATGTTGGTGCCGCCTTCGATAAAACGGGCGTCAATCATCAGCTCACGGTGCAACTGGATGTTGGTTTGTATGCCTTCCACCACCATCTCAGACAGCGCAATCTGCATCCGCTTGATCGCCTGTTCGCGGGTGGAACCATAGGAAATCACCTTGCCCACCATCGAATCATAATGCGGCGGCACGAAATAGCCGGCGTAAGCATGTGAATCGACCCGGATGCCGGGGCCGCCAGGCGCATGCCATGACAGGATCTTGCCTGGCGACGGCGTGAATTTGAACGGGTCTTCGGCATTGATGCGGCATTCGATAGCGTGGCCCGAGAGCTGGATATCGCGCTGGCGGAAACGCAGTTTCTCGCCGGCCGCAATCCGAATCTGTTCCTGCACGATGTCGATGCCGGTGATCATTTCAGTGATCGGATGTTCAACCTGGACCCGGGTATTCATTTCGATGAAATAGAACTCGCCGTTTTCATACAGGAATTCAAAAGTGCCGGCGCCGCGATAATCCATCTTGCGGCAAGCTTCGGCGCAACGATCGCCGATTTTTTCGATGATCTTGCGCGGGATGCCTGGCGCCGGCGCTTCTTCAATCACCTTCTGGTGGCGACGCTGCATCGAGCAATCGCGCTCGCCCAGCCAGACCGCGTTCTTGAACTGGTCGGCCAGGATCTGGATTTCCACGTGACGCGGATTTTCCAGGTACTTCTCCATATACACTTCCGGATTGCCGAATGCGGCCCCGGCTTCGGTCTTGGTCATGGTCACCGCATTGGCCAGCGCCGCCTCGGTATGCACCACGCGCATACCACGTCCGCCACCGCCGCCGGCAGCCTTGATGATGACCGGATAACCGATCTTGCGCGCGATCTTGATGATTTCCTTCGGGTCTTCCGGCAATGCGCCTTCCGAACCAGGCACGCATGGCACCCCGGCGCGGATCATGGCTTGTTTGGCCGATACTTTGTCGCCCATCAAGCGGATATTCGCCGGCCGCGGGCCGATGAAAACAAAGCCTGACTGTTCAACCCGCTCAGCGAAATCGGCATTTTCGGACAAGAAACCGTAGCCTGGGTGAATTGCCTCGGCATCGGTGACTTCCGCAGCGCTGATGATGGCCGGCATGTTGAGGTAGCTCAGGCTGGATGGCGCCGGGCCGATACAGACCGATTCATCCGCCAGTTTCACATACTTGGCGTCACGATCAGCCTCGGAATGGACCATCACGGTTTTGATGCCCATTTCACGGCAGGCGCGTTGGATGCGCAAGGCGATTTCGCCGCGATTGGCGATAAGGATTTTTTCAAACATAGTAATTGGTATATGCGTCGCTAAAAGTTAAGCGTTATCAAGCATTGGGCTGGCAATGCGGGCCTCGCAGCGGACTGCCTGCATTGACAACCGGAACGGCGAGATCCGGGTGAAGCGGATGCCGCCGTACAGACTACTCGGTGTAGATTAATTAACCAATGATAAATAATGGCTGGCCGAATTCGACCGGCTGGCCGTTTTCAACCAGGATCTTTTTCACCACGCCGGAAGCGTCGGCTTCGATTTCATTGAGCAATTTCATCGCTTCGATAATGCACAAGGTGCCGCCTTCTTTGATTTCCGAGCCGACTTCGACAAATGCCGGCGAGCCGGGAGCCGATGAACGATAAAAGGTGCCAACCATAGGCGACTTGACGACGTGACCTTCCGGCTCCGCTGCAATTGCTTCTACCGGCGCCGCGACAGCCGCTGGCGCCGCTACCTGGAACTGGGCCGGCTGCTGCTGTGCTTGCGGTTGCATCATGACAACTTGGCTGTGCTGGGATGCAGACGACTTGACGATACGGACCTTGCTTTCGCCTTCGGTCACTTCCAGCTCTTCGATGTCCGATTCAGCGACCAAGTCGATCAGCGTTTTGAGTTTTCTCAAATCCATATGCAATCCTTCAGAATTATAAATAATGAAAAGCTATTTTCGTTTTTTTGACACGCAACTCAGCGCTGTTGCAAGGGATCTGCAAAAACGCCGTAGTTTACTGCGAGAATATCAACTAGAGTTTCTTAATGGCAAAATCAATTGCTGCGCGATAACCATCCACGCCCAAACCGCAAATGACACCCACCGCGACATCCGATAAATAGGAATGATGCCGAAATGCTTCGCGCTGGTGGATATTCGAGATGTGGACCTCGATAAAACGGATTGCCACTCCGGTCAGTGCGTCGCGCAAGGCGACGCTGGTATGCGTGAGTCCGCCGGGATTGATCACAATGGCGTCGACGCCTTCTGTTTTGGCCGCATGGATGCGGTCTATCAGCGCGCCTTCGTGATTGCTTTGGAAGTGCTCAAGCCGGACGCCAGCGGCAGTTGCCTGGGCCCGAGCTGCTTGTTCGACATCGCTGAGCGAGGTGGAACCGTAGACTTCTGGCTCTCTTGTCCCCAGCAAATTCAGGTTGGGTCCGTTGAGTAGAAGTATATTTTTTGCCATGGAGATGGTGCTCCGTTTGACGACGATGGCCGCATTTTGCCGTCAAATGACGCTGACTGGCAAGGGGAAATTTGTTTCTGTGAAATTTTTATGTGGAAATGTTAAATGTTTTTCCGGTAAGTTTTACGCTTACAGCGATGCCAGGTCTTTTCGTAATTCGTTGAATTTAATGCTGCCCAAGTACATTTTCTTTACCTGGCCGTCGCTGCCGACCAAGACCGTGAAAGGCAAGCCGCCGCTTTGGTTGCCGAACTGCCGCAACAGCGCCGTAGCACCGGTTCCCGCCACATACAGTGGGTAAGAGATTTTGTATTTACCCGCAAATTTTGCGATGTTATCGGCAGAATCGATCCCAATGCCGACGATTTGAATGTTTTTGGCAGCTACCTCGGTTTGCAAGGCATTCAATTCCGGCATTTCTTCCACGCAAGGCGCGCACCAGGTCGCCCAGAAATTGACCAGCAGGGGTTTGCCTTTCCACTGCGCCAAGGAGCTGGTTTTGCCGCTGGCGTCAGGCATATCCTGGGTCAGCAGATTGGCCACCGCCAGACTTTCGGGAGATGCAGGCGCATGGCGCTGCACGCCAAAATAAACGCCGATCACGCAAAATAAGATAGCAATCGGCACAAATATGAATATATTTCTTTTCATTAATTTTCTTCTTTATTGTTCAGGGCGCAATCAGAGCGAGTACCGCATCGAGATCGGCACGTTCAGCCCGTTTGCCGGATGCCGCCCTGATACTAGCGCGCAAATCGTCGGTTTCATATAGTGTCAGATGTATGCCCTCTTTTTTATGCATGAAACTCAAGGTTTCTACCGGTTCGTTATTGCCACCGGTTTTAAGGGGAGGGCTGATTGACAGCTCAAATTGCACGTTTTTATTAAAAAGGAAAATTTCTACGTCTTTGGGGCTGTCGACAAACAAATGTAAATAGATGTCCGAGTGCTCGCCGGCAGTGCCGTTGAGGACCGCGCCGGTAAGATAAGGCTTGAATTGCACCAGTTCGGCCATGATTTCTGCCGCGATCTGGCGTAAAAGCAAGAGTCGGGCCGGCTGCGTGTCGGCAAAGAACAACTCGTTATATATACGTACTTCTTCTTCGATCTGGGCGTTATCGGGGAGGAATTCGCCGCGAATCTTGCCGCCGCCTCGTTTGCTGCCGACGCACAATTCCACCGCTTTACGCTTCGCGGTGCCATAATCGGCGCCGTCCTCGGCAATCATGCGGGCTGCCGCCGCCGCGATTTCCGCGCGCAGCTGTTCTAGTTCAGGTGAAAGATTGGATGCCATGACCGGCATGATAAATCGATTTGCCTGCGCGCGTCCTGCTGCGCCATATATATACGTAATCAAGCCGAATCCGGAACGGCTCAGCGATTTTCTGCATTTCACTTTTTCCATACCCCGCTACCGGGTGCGGCGGCCGCTCAGGTAAAATCACGGTATTCCTCTTTTCAGCATAGTGAAACTCAAGAATGCATATTCATATCCTTGGCATCTGCGGCACCTTTATGGGCGGTTTGGCGGTGTTGGCCAAACAGGCCGGGCATAAAGTCACCGGCTGCGACGCCAATGTGTACCCACCGATGAGCACCCAGCTGGAGGCACAGGGAATCAGCTTGATCCAGGGCTTTGATGTTGAACAAACAGCCTTGCAGCCGGATTTGTACGTGATCGGCAACGTCGTGGTGCGCGGCAACCCGCTGATGGAAGAAATCCTGAATCGCGGCCTGCCTTATATCTCGGGGCCGCAATGGATAGGCGAGCATATCCTGCGTGACAAATGGGTATTGGCGGTGGCCGGCACCCACGGCAAGACCACCACCTCGGCGATGCTGGCCTGGATTCTGGAAGATGCCGGCTACGATCCGGGTTTTCTGATCGGCGGCGTGCCGATGAATTTCGGCATATCGGCACGCCTGTCGGGCAAGGCCGAGGCTAACGCTGCGCCATCGTCGTTCTTTGTGATCGAAGCCGACGAATACGACACGGCATTTTTCGATAAACGCAGTAAATTCGTCCATTACCACGCCAAGACCGCGATTCTGAATAATCTGGAATACGATCATGCCGATATTTTCCCCGACCTGGCGGCAATCGAAACCCAATTCCATCACTTGGTCCGCACCATCCCGGGCGTCGGCCGGCTGATCATTAATGCCCGCGAACCGGCATTGCAACGCGTGCTGGAGCGCGGTTGCTGGAGTGAAAAGGAATTTTTCGGCGGCGATCAGCAAGGCTGGTCGCTGCGCAACCAAGACAATGGCCACTTTGAAGTCAGCTTCAATGGCGAACCGCAGGGCACGGTGCAGTGGGAGTTGAGCGGCGAGCATAACCGCATGAATGCCTTGGCCGCGATTGCCGCCGCACGTCATGTCGGTGTGCCGCCGGCGCAGGCCATCAACGCCCTGTCCAGCTTTGAAAACGTGAAGCGCCGCATGGAATTGCGCGGCACTGTCCGCCAGATTGCGGTGTACGACGATTTTGCCCACCACCCAACCGCCATCGCCACTACGGTTGCCGGTTTGCGTAAGAAAGTGGGCCAGGCGCGCATCCTGGCGGTGCTGGAGCCGCGTTCGAACACCATGAAGCTGGGCGCCATGAAAGAAGCGCTGCCGGGCAGCCTGAGCGAAGCTGACCTGGTGTTTGGCTATGGCGCCAAAGGCAATGGCAAGGATGCGCTGGACTGGAACCTGGCCGCAGCACTGCAGCCGCTCGGCGACAAAGCAAGTACTTACCACGAGCTCGATCAGCTGGTAGCGGCCATCGTCAAGGCGGCCAAGCCGGGCGATCAGGTGCTGGTGATGAGCAACGGCGGCTTTGGCGGTGTCCACCAAAAGATTTTGAGCGCACTGTCCTTACCCTTGTCTGGCTTGCAATGATCCTGTATCTGCACGGCTTTCGCTCTTCGCCGCAATCGTTCAAGGCGCGTCTGCTGGCCGACCGCATGCAGCAGTTGGGCAGGGCTGCCGAATACCAGTGTCCGCAGCTGCCTGCCTCGCCTGCTGCCGCGATCGCCATTGCCAAGGAGTGTATTCAAGCTGGCGATCCTGCCGGGTTGACGCTGATCGGCTCCTCGCTGGGCGGTTATTACGCCACCTGGCTGGCCGAGCAGCTCGGCTGCCGCGCAGTGCTGTTGAACCCGGCGGTCAAGCCGCCGCGCGATCTGGAAAAATATGTCGGCGTCAGCACCCAATATCATTCCGACCAGCCATTTGAATTCAAGCGTGAATACATTGCCGAGTTGCAGACCCTGCAGATCGACCGGATCACCAGGCCGGAGCGCTATTTCCTGATCGCCGCCACCGGCGACGAAGTGCTGGACTGGCAAGAAATGGTCGGCCATTACCCGCAAGCCAGGCAGCAGGTAATACAAGGCAGCGATCACGGCATCAGCGAATTTGCCGAGTATGCCGATGCGGTGCTGGCATTTTGCGGAATTGCAAGCGGCCATGCGTCGACGGCGAGCACCTGATGCCACGTTCCCGTACCTATGCCCAATGGCATGACCATGCCAACGGCGTGCACCCTTCCGATAATTTGCGCGACTGGCTGACCGATCGCGTCTCGCTGACCTACAAGCTGATGGCGCACTGCCAGCAGTTCCGGGTCCAGCGGCTGCGCCAGCAGCGAGCAATGTGCCTGGCCGACGAATGGCAACAGATCGGATTGCCGCGCCGTCTCCAGGTGCAGGAACGCGATGTCTTGCTGCGCTGTGACGGCCGCCCCATGGTATTGGGGCACACCGTGGTGGCGCTGGCTGCCACGGCCACGGAATGGCCGTTCTTCAGTACGCTAGGTGAGCGCTCGCTTGGCAGCACGCTGTTCGGCGACCCGCTGGTGGCGCGCGGACAGCTGCAATTTGCCCGCCTGTATCGCAGCCATCCGCTGGTGCAGCGCATGTGCGCCGCGACCGGCAACGACGATCTCGCTTACCCTCTGTGGGCCAGGCGCTCGACCTTTCAGCGCAAAACCGGCGTGATGCTGGTGACAGAAGTATTTTTTCCCGAGATCGAGCAATTGCGGCGGGCGCGGCCGGATCAAAAGAAGATGGCAGCCGTAACCTCACATGCTCCCGACTTCGATCCCGGTCATTCCCGGCAGCAGTCTTCGGCCTATCAAACACACTCATTCGACGCTGCAGCCCGGCAAACACTGCTGACAGCGGTATCATCAGAAATCCAAACATAAAGCATGCAATGAATCTATTTTTTGAAGAGTCCGGCGACTTTAAAGCAGGAGTTGTACTGTCGCAGCAAGGAGAGGCCTATCAGGTCGAACTGCAGTCGGGCAAACGCAGCAAGGTCAAATCCAAGGACGTGTTGTTGCAATTCACCGCGCCGACGCCGCAACAATTACTGGAAGAAGCGCAACAAATCGCGCAAGGGATCGAGCTCGATTTCCTGTGGGAAGTCGCCGGCCAGGAAGAGTTTGGTTTTGCCGAACTGGGGGCGGAATATTTCGGCCATGCGCCGTTGCCGGCGGAAGCCGCGGGCTTATTGTTAAGCTTGCACACAGCACCGATCTATTTCTATAAAAAGGGCAAGGGCCGCTACAAGGCTGCACCGGAAGCCTCGCTGAAGGCAGCCCAGGCCGGCATCGAAAAGAAAAAGCAGCAAGCCTTGATCCAGGCCGAATACGTGGCCCAGTTGAAGGCCGGACAACTGCCGGAGGTGATGAAGCCGCTGGCGCTGCAACTCTTGTTCAAGCCCGACAAGAACAGCATCGAGTACAAGGCGCTGGAGGCCGCCTGCAATGAATTGCAAACTTCGCCGCAGCGTTTGATGCTGACAGTCGGCGGCATCGCCTCGCCACAGCAGTTGCATCTCTCCAGATTCTTGTTGGAATTTTTCCCGAAAGGTTCCGGCTTCCCCAAGATCGTGATTCCTGCGGTGGCCGATCTGCCGCTGGCGCCGGTGCAGGCATTCTCCATCGACGATGTGACCACTACCGAAATCGACGATGCCTTGTCGGTGCAGACGCTGGCCGACGGCAAGATAAGGGTCGGGATTCATATCGCCGCCCCAGGTTTGGGCATCAAACGCGGCGATGCGCTGGATGCGATAGCGCGCCAGCGCATGTCGACGGTCTATATGCCGGGCGACAAAATCACCATGCTGCCGGATGAACTGGTCGAAGCCTTCACCCTGGCCGAAGGAAAAAATTGTCCGGCGCTGTCGCTCTACGCCACGCTCGATCCCGAGGACTGGAGCGTCATCAGCACCGAGACCAAGGCCGAGCTGGTGCCGATTTCAGCCAACCTGCGCCACAACACTCTCGACGATCTGGTGACCGAAGAAAATCTCGCCAATGACGCCGGCGAGTACCAGCACAAGGCCGACATCGCCGTGTTGTGGAAATGGATACAGGTACTGGAGCAGGGCCGCATGGCCAAGCGCGAGGGCTTCGGCTTGCGGCCGGAACAAAATAACCGCGTCGACTTCAATTTCTATGTAGAAGACGATGTCGTCACCATCGCCCGTCGCAAACGCGGGGCGCCGCTGGACAAGATCGTGGCGGAACTGATGATCTTTGCCAACAGCACCTGGGGCAAGCTGATGGCCGATCACGGCGTGCCCGGCATCTACCGTGCGCAGGGCGGTGGCAGCGGTGGCTGGGCCGCCAAGATGCAGGTGCGCATGGTCACCCACGCGGCGCCGCATCAAGGGCTGGGAGTCGATCAGTACGCCTGGAGCACCTCGCCTCTGCGCCGTTATCCGGATCTGGTCAACCAATGGCAGATCCTGGCCTGCGTCGAAGGTGGCGTCGCTGCGCCGCTGGTAGCCCCATTCAAGCCGCGCGACGCCGATTTGTTTGCGATCGTGTCCGGCTTTGACGCCGCCTATTCCGGCTATGGCGATTTCCAATCGAACATGGAACGCTATTGGTGCTTGCGCTGGCTAGGCCAGGAGCAAGCGCGCCAGGTCGAAGCCGCGGTATTGAAAGATGAAATTCTGCGGCTGGCGGAAATCCCGCTCATCATCAAATTGCCAGGCATGCCGCAACTGGCGCGCGGCACACAAGTCAAGCTGGACATCCTGCGCTGGGACGAGATCGACCTGACGGTTGAAGCGCGTCTGCTGGAAGTGGGCGTAGCGCCGGGTGCCGACGCCCAGCAACTGGAACCGCCGGAAGAGGATGAGGAAGTCGTCGAGGAGCTGGACGCCGCGATGGACATGCCGCACGAGACGGTTGAAGTGCCGCTGGAGGAGCAGGAGGCCGGCGCGGTCATCGAGCCCGATAGCATCATTCAGGAGATCAAGCCACTAACGGATTGAACTCTCAAGACAAGCAGAGAAAGCGGCGGTAAATTTCCCGTAGGCATCTCGCTTTGTCGTAGAATCCCTTTCTTTTATAGCGACTTTTAGCCCACGCGTGAAATCCTTTTTCCAAAATCGCATTCTGGTCGGCGCCATTGCAGCGTCGGTATTGGCACACGCGGCGTTGCTGGCGGTACGTTTTGCGGCGCCGGAAGCCTTCAAGCTGAAGCCTACCGATCCGGCGCTGGAAGTGATTCTGGTGAACGCCAAACACAATGCCAAACCGGTCAAGGCGGAGGCGCTGGCGCAAGCCAATCTGGATGGCGGCGGCAATGCCGACGCCGGCCGCGCCAAATCGCCGCTGCCTGATATGCGCAAGTCGGAAGACGGCGATAACCTCCAGGCCACCAAGCGGCGCATCGACCAGCTGGAACAGCAGCAGCAACAGATGCTGGCGCAAATGAGCAAGGAAACGCCGCTGAAGATGCCGGCCATGGATGTGCAGGACAAGAGCAGCGACAATACGCCCCAGCCTAGCGGCAAGGATCTGGTGGAGAGCGCCAAGGCGATCGCCCGCAAGGAAGCGGAAATCGCCAAGAATATCGACGATTACAACAAGCGGCCGAAAAAGACGCAGATCACGCCGAGTACCCGCGCAGTCGGCTACGCCGCCTATTACAAATCGTTCCAGGACAAGGTCGAAAAACTGGGCACCTTGAATTTCCCGAAAAAGAGCGGCAGGAATTTGTACGGACGGCTGGTGGTGTACATTCCGATTTACCAGGACGGCTCGCTTTACACCAAAGAGGGTGGCCCGAGAATCGAGCGCGGCTCAGGCAATCCCGATCTGGATCGCGCCACCTTGAAAATTATCGAGCGCTCGGCGCCGTTCGGGCGCTTCCCGGAGAATATGCGCAGCAGCGGCAAAGACGATGTGTGGGAAGTGATTTCGACCTTCGAATTTACCCGCGAAGGGCTGCTCGAAGCGCAACTGATGGGAGGAAGCAACCAATGACCGCAGTGATGACTACGGCGCCATTCGCTGAGTATGTGGTGATCGGCAATCCGATTGCGCACAGCAAGTCGCCCGACATCCATGCGCGCTTTGCTGCCGAGACCGCACAAGACATGCGCTATGCGCGTTTGCTGGCGCCGCTCGACGCTTTTGCGGCGACGGTGCAGGAGTTCGTCGCGCAAGGCGGCCGGGGCGCCAACGTTACCGTGCCGTTCAAGCTGGAAGCCTATGCGCTGGCCGGCACGCTAACCGCCAGAGCCAAGGCCGCAGGTGCGGTGAATACTTTGAAATTCGATGGCAATCAAATACTGGGCGATAACACCGATGGCGTTGGCTTGGTATGCGATATCGTGCGCAATGCCGGTTTTGATCTGGCGCAGAAGAAAATCCTGCTGCTGGGCGCTGGCGGCGCCGCGCGTGGGGTTTTGCTGCCATTGCTGGAAGCGCGGCCGGCCCAATTGACGATCGCCAATCGCACCGTGGCCAAGGCGCAGGAACTGGTGGAACAGTTTCAGCCTTATGGCGGCGCGCATTGCCAGCTCAACGCTTGCGGTTTTGCCGAAGCGCAGCAGCAGTACGACCTTGTGATCAATGCCACCTCCGCCAGTTTGCAGGCGCAGCTGCCGCCGCTGGCAGCCAGCGTATTCGGCCCGGCGACGCTGGCCTACGACATGATGTATGGCCGCCAGCCGACCGTATTCATGCAGTTTGCAGCAGCCAATGGCGCCCAGGTGCGCGACGGTTTGGGCATGCTGGTGGAGCAGGCGGCGGAATCGTTTTTTGTCTGGCGCGGTGTACGGCCGCATACTGATGCGGTATTTGCCGCCTTGCGCGCGCAGCTCTAAGTCTTGCTTAAGTTAATTATTTGTAGGAAATCGGAATGAAGTCAGTCGGCAAGCTTTTGTTGCGCTTATGTATGCTGCTGATCGCCTTGGTGCTGCTGCTGCAAGTTTATTTTTTCGTGCAGATCTGGTGGTGGGTCGATCACAATCCCGGCTCCACCAGCTTCATGCGACATCGCTTGTCGGAGTTGCAGGAAACCGTGCCGGACGCGCAGTTGCAATTCAAATGGGTGCCGTATGCACGCATCTCAACCAATCTGAAGCGCGCCATCATCGCCTCTGAAGACGCCAACTTCTCCGAGCATGACGGGGTCGATTGGGACGCCCTGCAACAAGCTTACGAAAAAAATACCAAGAAGGGCAAGGTGGTGCGCGGCGGCTCCACCATCACCCAGCAACTGGCGAAAAATCTATTCCTGTCCGGCGAGCGCAGTTATCTGCGCAAGGGACAGGAATTGATCATTACCTACATGCTTGAGTTCTGGATGGACAAGGAACGCATCTTCGAAATTTACCTGAACGTGGTGGAGTGGGGCAACGGCGTGTTCGGCGCCGAGGCGGCGGCTCAGCATTACTTTAGAACCTCTGCCAGCAACCTTGGCGCCAGCCAGGCCGCACGGCTCGCAGTGATGCTGCCGAAGCCGCGTTTTTACGACAAGAATCGCGGCTCGGCTTATCTGTCGCAACGCACCGGCCTGATTTTACGACGCATGGGATCGGCTGAATTGCCTTAGGGCCTGTCGGAAGTTGTTTAAATTGCAGCGAGTGTCCATTGTCGGGCGAAGACGAGGTCAAGGATATCGAGGCCTCAGCCCGTTATTACGAAGCGGAAAACGGCGACCTGCATCTGCGCACCGACTTCTTATTCGAAGAAGACGACGGCCCTTCGTCGACCGTCACCGTGGCGTTTATCCTGGCGCGCGATATCCTGTTCTCGGTGCATGGAGAAGACTTGCCGGTGTTCCGCCTGGTGCGCATGCGAGCGCGCTCGCGGCCGGGATCGATCGGCGATTACAAGGACGTGCTGCTGGACCTGTATCAGACCGATGCCGAGTATTCCGCTGACGCCCTGGAGGGCGTGTACCAGAAGCTGGACGAGGTCAGCCAGCGCGTGCTGCAAAAGAAACTCACCGACCTGGCCGCGGCCGAAGCCTTGAACGCCATGGCGCGTGAAGAGGATTTGAACGGCCGGATCCGGCGCAACATGATGGATACCCGCCGCGCGGTGAGTTTTTTGATGCGCGGCCGTTTATTGAGCGTGGATCAGTTTGAAGATGCGCGGCAGATTCTGCGCGATATCGAATCGCTGGACGGCCACACCGCTTTCCTGTTCGACAAGATCAACTTCCTGATGGATGCGACAGTCGGTTTCATCAACATCAATCAAAACAAGATCATCAAGATTTTCTCGGTCGCTTCGGTAGCGTTTTTGCCGCCGACGCTGATTGCCAGTATCTATGGCATGAATTTTCACTTCATGCCGGAATTCGACTGGGCGCTCGGCTATCCGTTTGCGCTGGCCTTGATGGTCTGCTCGGCGATCACGCCGTTCTGGTATTTCCGCAGACGCGGCTGGTTGAATTAAGCGGCAGGGCAGGGCGGATTGCGGCCCACCCTGCATTGCATCACAGGCTTAAACCAATTGGGCAAATGCGCCGCGCGCTGCCTCGATGGTGGCCTCAATCACTGCATCGTCATGCTGCGCTGAAACAAAGCCAGCCTCGAACGCCGACGGCGCCAGATACACGCCGGCGTCCAGCATCGCATGGAAGAATTTGTTGAACAGATCCTTGTTGGACGCCATCACCGTCGCGTAGCTGTCAGGCACGGCTGCCGCAAAATACAAACCGAACATGCCGCCGATCGCATCGCCGCTGAAAGTGACGCCGGCTTCCTTGGCGACCTGGTTCAGGCCGTCGACCAGCTTGCTGGTTTGCGCTGTCAGATTGGCGTAGAAACCAGGTTCCTGGATCAGCTTGAGCGTGCTCATGCCAGCCGCTACCGCTACCGGATTGCCGGATAGCGTGCCGGCTTGATACACCGAACCCAGCGGCGCCATATGGCCCATCAAATCGGCACGGCCGCCGAACGCCGCTACCGGCAAGCCGCCGCCAATCACCTTGCCCAGCGCGGTGATGTCCGGCTTGATGTTGTACAGCGCTTGCGCGCCGCCCAGCGCCACGCGGAAGCCGCACATGACTTCATCGAAAATCAGCACCGCGCCGTATTGCGTGCACAGACGGCGCATGGTGTGCAGGAATTCCGGCGTCGCCCGCACCAGGTTCATATTGCCGGCAACCGGCTCGACGATCACGCAAGCGATCTGGTCGCCCATGTCCTTGAAGGCGTCTTCCAGTTGCTGGGTATTGTTGTAGTCGAGCACCAGCGTGTGCTTGGCGAAATCTTCCGGCACCCCGGCCGAGGTCGGGTTGCCGAAGGTCAGCAAGCCGCTGCCGGCCTTGACCAATAGCGAATCGGCGTGACCGTGGTAGCAGCCTTCGAACTTGACGATCTTGTCGCGGCCGGTGGCGCCGCGCGCCAGGCGCAGTGCACTCATGGTGGCTTCGGTGCCGCTGGAGACCAGCCGCACTTGTTCGATCGACGGCACCAGCTTGCAGATTTCTTCGGCGATTTCGATTTCGCCTTGGGTCGGTGCGCCAAAACTCAGGCCGCGGGCGGCAGCATCTTGCACCGCCTTGATCACGATGGGGTGAGCG
The DNA here is from genome assembly GCF_018305005.1 of Collimonas silvisoli. Lineage (GTDB taxonomy): Bacteria > Pseudomonadota > Gammaproteobacteria > Burkholderiales > Burkholderiaceae_D > Collimonas > Collimonas silvisoli. The sequence goes on along the minus strand of NZ_JAGQEG010000004.1, from coordinate 1,135 downwards.
TGGCCGACAATCGCAGGGCCCCATGAACCGATGTAATCGATGTAGCGGCGGTCGTCGGCATCCCAGAAATACGGGCCTTCGGCGCGGGTGATAAAGCGTGGCGTGCCGCCTACCGAACGGAAGGCGCGCACCGGCGAATTGACGCCGCCGGGTGTGGTCAGTTGGGCGCGGGCAAACAAGATATCGTTATTGGAAGTCATGTGCTTAGTTATCTTTTTAATTATCTTATCAATTAGCTTGTCGAAAATAAGTATGAGCCTGCGCACTGCGCGCAAGCAGAAAATCAGGGGGCGTTGCCGGCATCCCCGGCATCCTCTTCATGCCGCTGCAGGCCTTCTTCGCGGGCCCAGAAATAACGGTCCGGGATCAGCTTGCCCATGCCCAGCCGTTGCGCCGCAGAGACCGCCGCCAGGGTGAATTCCTGCGCTTCGGAAACCGCTTCCGGCACGTCCAGGCCATTTGCCAGCATCGCCGCGATCGCCGCCGACATGGTGGTGCCGGCGCCGCTGAACGAGCCGGAAACGCGCTGCCAGCTGTCTTGCCGGACCACGCCCGACTCATTGAACAAGGTGTTGCCGATTTCGGCGGCCGGAGTCGGCGTGCCGGTCACGAACAGGTATTCGCAGCCGAGTTCGATGATACGCATGGCGTCGATGCTCATCATGTCGTCGGACGAGGGTTCGCGCCAGGTTTCCGCCAAACGCGACAACTCGACCGCCGATACCAGCATCACCGTGGTTTGCGGAATCAGCAGTTCACGGATGGCGGTCAGCAGGTCTTCGCTATCTTGTCCTTGATCCGGCATGGCGGATAAAAAAGGGTCTAGAATCAGCGGAATTTCCGGGTAATCCGAGACGATCTCGGCGATCACCGATACGCTTTCGATGCTGCCGACCGAGCCCACCTTGAAGGCGGCTACCGGCATGTCTTCCAACAGCACGCGGGCCTGGTCGGCGACCCAGTCAGCGTCGATCTGCTGGGTATCTTCGATACGCGCGGTGTCGCCGATCAGGATCGACGTGATGACGGACAAGCCATGGCAGCCCATGGCGGAAAAGGTAGCCAGATCGGCTTGAATGCCGGCGGCGCCGACAGGGTCGGCAACGCCGAATGTCAATATAAGAGGAGAAGTTTG
>NZ_JAGQEG010000049.1 GCF_018305005.1 Collimonas silvisoli | reverse complement strand
GGTACATGGCTTTTGGGGTGGCGCAGCGCATTGGGGCAAGGTTATCGTCGAACTCTCACGCAAGGGCTATACATCCATTTTCGCTGTTGAATTGCCGCTGACATCGCTTGCAGAAGATGCAGAGCGCACTCGCAAGATGATCGCCCAACAGAAAGGCCCCGTTTTGCTGGTGGGCCACTCATATGGTGGTGCTGTCATTACAGAAGCGGGAGATCAGCCAAATGTGGTTGGCCTGGTATATATCGCCGCATTTGCTCCGGACGCAGGTGAGAGTCCAGGCGGCATCACCCAGGAACATCTCCCGGTTGCGGCACCCGATATTACCCCCGATAGCGATGGTTATTTATGGCTCAACCCTGAGAAATTTCACGAAAGCCTCTGCCAGGATCTGACTACGGATGAAGGGCTAGTAATGGCTGTGACCCAAAAGGCTCCTCTTGCAGGTACTTTCGGTGACACAATCACGAATCCAACTTGGAAAAAAAAGCCTTCGTGGTATCAGATTTCCAGCGACGACAGGATGATTGCACCCGAAAATCAAGAACGGATGTCAGTGCGGCTCGGCGCCAGAAAGATCATTACGTTGAAGGCAAGCCATGCTTCGTTGGCGTCCAAACCGGTGGAAGTGTCTGCATTTATCGATGAGGCTGCAACGGAGGCGATGAAGAGCTAACAGGATCGCATTTTTCCGTCCCTGATCAACATCGCTCGGGGACGGATTAAGTTAATCATTTTACTTTTACCTTGATCAGTTGGTAATACATGCTGGAACCGGTCTTCGACAACTTCGCCTCGGCGACAACCATGCTAACAGCCATCGCCATTCACATAGATGGGCTGCAATTTCTTCATCATCCGACCCAGGTGTGAATTTCGCGCTGAAATTCGACATTGCAAAGGTAAACGCATAGGAAAAGCGTTCGCAGCGCGTTTTTCCTAGGCTCATCCGAAACCTAGCTGGAGGAGGTACTTGCCGGAAGTGTTGCGCAAAGAGACTCGATACAGCGGACCTATTCACTACTTCGTACCGGGCGTTCATAGCGGTGCTGATTTAGCCAGTGGTATGCGGTCTCTTGAATGCACGGTCTGGGTAAGGAAGGTCTTGAATTAGCTTTGTATGAAAAAGTCAATCGGTTAATTTCACGCCCGGCTTAGGCCGCTGATCCACGCTGAGCTCAAAGACATCAGGCCTGGAATAGTGGCCGACGACGTCGAAGTCGTAGCGCGCCCGGACCAGTTCGTCAATGTCGATGGCGGCGGCGACCAAACCTTCTTCGTTGATCAGCGGTCCAGCCAGCACGTCGCCAAGGGGGCCAACGATGACGGAGCCGCCACGAATCAGGGGACGGTTAGTGTCCCAGTGCGGGACCTCAATCCCTAGCTCTGCTGGAGATGGCTGCACTTGGCAAGCACTGACTACAAAACAGCGCCCTTCATGGGCAATATGCCGCATCGAGCATAGCCATATATCGCGCTCGTCCACTGTCGGTGCACACCATATCTGTGCGCCCTTGGCATACATCGCCGAGCGCAGCAGTGGCATATGGTTTTCCCAGCATATGGCCGAGGCCAAGAGGCCAGCCGGAGATTCAACCACGGGCAATGTCGAACCATCTCCTTGCCCCCAGATCAACCGCTCTGTGCCAGTTGGCATAAGCTTGCGATGCTTGGCCACCAAACCTTTGACCGGGTCAAAAAACAACGCAGTGCAGTACAGCGTATAGCCGTCACGCTCGATCACGCCAACTACCAGACTTGCGCCGGTACGCTCCGACAGACCAGCCAGGGCTGCAGTCTCTTCTCCGGGTACATCAACCGCGTTGGCATGGTAGCGGGCATACGACTCGCGCCCTTCGGGCAAACGGTAACCCAGACGCGTGCCAAAGATCTCACCCTTAGGGTAGCCGCCCAAAAGAGCTTCAGGCATTACTACAAGGCATGTATCAGAGTCGATGATTTGTTGCTCAAAGCTTAAGATGTGAGCAAGTGTGTCTGCTTTGCCAGATGGAGAGGAGCCGATCTGCAAGGCCGCAACGATTGAGGTTGGCATTACTTTCCTAACATTTAAAAAGGAGATGCATCCATAATCGCATGCCTGTAAAATCAAGCAACGGACATCTATGTATAAACGATATGAATGATATTAATATCTCTAGAGTAGATCTTAACTTGTTGAAAGTGTTTGAGGCGCTCTATGAGGAAGGTGGCGCGAGCCGTGCCGCGATCAGGCTCGATCAGACGCAGTCCGCCGTCAGTGCCGCGCTCAGGCGACTGCGAACGTTGTATCGAGATCCGTTGTTTACTCGAACTGGACGCGGCTTAATGCCGACCGCTCGTGCAGACGAATTGAATCCAGTAATCGGAGAGGCCTTGGGCCGCTTTCGACAAACAATTACGATGATATCCAGAGATGCGCATGATTATCGAGGCCGGTCAGTGTCAATCGGTCTTTCAGACGACTTTGAGATAGCTCTCGCAAAGCGCTTGGTGGATGCAGTGGAAAAGTCCGCGCCCGGCCTACGTTTGATCTTTAGGCAAACGCACAGTCAGATCGTTGCTGATGCACTCTTGGACCGGGAAATAGATCTCGCAATCGCTTCAGGCGGCTTCTCTTCTCGCGGGTTAAGTCGTCAGGCACTTGGGGAAGGAGCGTACTCGTGCTTGGTTGATCCATTGACCGTTCCAGCCTCCGACTACGTACTGTCACTCGACGATTACATTGGGAGACAGCACATTTTAGTTTCATCCGGGGGCGTCATCGGAATCGTTGACGAAGCATTGGCGGATGTGGGAAAGAAGAGGCACGTTGCCGCCTCGACGACTCATTTCGCTGCCTTGCCTTACTTGCTCAAGGGCTCGAACGCAGTCGCAACAATTCCAACCCATGCGGCCCTAGCGATCGCTGCACTAACCGGATTGCTTGTGATGTCGTGTCCCGTATTTTTACCCAGATACCCGATCGAACTCGGCTGGAGGACCGTAGCGCTACGGGATTCGGCCGTCACTGCCGTACAAGGTGCAATCGTGGCATGCTTTGAACCGTGATAACGCTGACCATGGCTGATGTCAAGGTGGAGCGTCCTCAAAATCCGGGGCGGTTCAAGTAGCACAGGTCTTGGAAGCAAAAATATTGAGAAATCTACGGCACACTTTTTCCAAGCTAAATTTAACTTGGAATGATGTGGCCCAGCCATCAAAGGCGATGCACCCGTATGACATCTATGGCCTCCTTTAACGCGATCTCATAGAGGTCAACAGAGACGTCTCTATCAGTGATTTCGATGCGGTGTTCTACCCGGGCGGTCATGGACCGTTGTGGGATCTGGCAGAAGATCCTGTTTCGATCTCCCTGATCGAGACTGCTATCGCCGCCGGCAAACCTGTCGCTGCGGTTTGCCATGCTCCCGGCGTATTGCGGCATGCCAAGTCAGCCGACGGCAAGCCGCTGGCGCAGGGCAAGGCGGTAACCGGGTTCTCCAACAGCGAAGAGGCGGCCGTGGGACTGACCGAGATCGTGCCGTTCCTGGTTGAGGATATGCTCAAGCAACAGGGCGCAGTCTATTCCAAGAAAGACGACTGGCAGTCCCATGTCGTGACCGACGGTCTCCCGATTACGGGACAGAACCCGGGTTCGTCGGAAGCAGCGGCACGCGCCTTGCTCACGAAACTTTCCTGAGGAGCTGCCGCAGATCCCATTGGATATCACTCACGCACCGTCGCAGACATCTTGTTCACGTAGCGCTATTCGTCGAACGCATATCTGACATGGATAATTGGAATTGGCTTTGGATTCGCTGCTCAATCTACACTACGGCATAGTTGAAGCGCGCTAGCGTCCAGGCGCATGGTGGTGGACAAGGTATTCAAGACAGGAGTGGCAGAGCATGAGTTGGTTAGCGGCGATCGGGTATGTGGCTTCTGCCTTGACCTTCGTGACGTTCTGCATGACGGCGATATTGCCTTTGCGGTATATCGCCCTGTGCAGCAACGTGGCGTTCATCGCGTATGGGTACTTTGCCCATTTGTATCCGGTCCTGTTGCTGCATTTATTCCTGCTGCCTCTGAATGGCCTTCGGGTATTGGAACTTCGGAAGCTCATCGGCCTGGTGCGCCAGGCAGGGGAAGGCGAGGTGCCGATTGAACATTTGCTGCCGTTCGCCGCCAAGCGCCGTTTCGCTGCGGGAGATATTCTGTTCTACAAGGGCGATCCGGCGCGTGAGATGTACTACATTCTCAACGGCGCGATTCGGGTCGACGAAATTCAACGCGATATCGGTCCAGGTCAGATTGCCGGCGTAATCGGCGTGTTTGCTCCTGAGAAGAAACGGCCATGGACGGCGGTATGCAAAATGGACGGGGAATTGCTCGCGGTATCCAATGAAAAAGTGATGCAGGCCTTCTACCAGAACCCGCGCTTTGGCATGTCTCTGGCGCGGCTGATTACAAAACGGGCCATCGCGGATATGTCTCAGTGATCGTCAAAGTCAGGTCGCGGCATGCGGCTATCAGGAAAACGGCTCTTTACGGCCGTTTTTCTTTTTCCGGATACAATTTATCCAGTGCGGCCCATCCATGCGTGCCGCTGTAGCGTCAGATCTGGGTTGACAGCTTTTCTCCCGATGACTGGACAATAAATGAAAACCATCAAAGGCATCGTATTTGACCTTTACGGCACGCTTTACGATGTGCATTCGGTCGCCGCGTCATGCGACGCTTATCATCCGGGCCGGGGACTTGAGATCAGCACCGTCTGGCGGCAGAAGCAACTCGAATACACCTGGCTGCGCAGCCTGATGGGGGCATATGCGGATTTCGAGCAGGTAACCCATGATGCCTTGGTATTTGCATCCAGGCATTTGAAGCTGCCGCTAGATGATGCCGCGTGCGCCGCGCTCTGCAAGGAATATCTCAAGATCAAGCCTTATCCCGAAGTACCTGAGGCACTCGCCAGACTGCAGGCGATGGGGATGCCGCTCGCGATTTTATCCAATGGTTCGGCCAACTCGATTCGCAGCGTCGTCGTGGCGTCCGGACTTGAACGCCGCTTCCAACATCTGATCAGCGCCGACGATGCGCAAATCTTCAAGCCGCACAGCAGCGTCTACACACTGGCCGAGCAACGGTTGAACTGCGATTGTTCGGAACTCCTGTTCGTTTCTTCAAATGCATGGGATGCATCCGGAGCGCGCCATTTCGGCTATGCCGTGTGCTGGATTAACCGGGCCGGCAACACGTTCGATGAGCTGGGGCAGTCTCCCGATCATGTCGTGGAGGGACTGGATCAGTTGGCGGATTGGATGGACGCGCAGTAGCGCGCTGCGTAGATCCCTTAACTCAAAAGCCGTTCACGTTTTTGCTCTTCATCGAAAAACAAACGCGATGGTTTGATCAGATCGCTACGGCTGACGATGCCGATCAAGCGCCGGCTTTGCAGGTCGTCTACCACCGGCAGCCGTTCAAGGTGGTGGGTCGCCATACGCGCTGCCACGATACGGCAGGTTTCTGACGGCAGGGCGACCAGGGCAGCGGATTGTTCCATATGTGCGGGATTGAACAATGTGGTCGATGCAGAGCTAAGCTTGATGGGCATGGTGAATTTCTCAGGTATTGATAGTCGGGACGCGAAAGATATCGGTCAGGGTATTCAGCTCGGCATGATGCAATTCCGCCAGCTTGGCCAGGCAGCGTTCGCCGGCGGGCAACAGGTGGATATTCACCTGGCGGCGGTCGATCTCGCTGCTGCGGCGTTCCACCAATTCCAGTTTTTCGCAACGCGAGATCAGCGCAACCACGCTGTGATGCTGCGATTGCAAGCGTTCGGCAAGCTCGCCTACGCTGGCCCAGTCGCGGCCGGGAGCGCCTTTCACATGCAGCAACAGCAAATATTGCTGGGGAGTGACGCCTTCGCTCTGGGCTGCTTCTTCACTGAAACGCAGGAATTTCCGAAGCTGGTAGCGGAATGTCGACAGGGCTTCGAAGTCTTGCTTGGATAAGGAGGGGGATTGCATCTGTGGCGCGGTTCTTCGGGGGGAGTAAGGATTCTTGAGAGCGAATAATATATCACAATGCGATATAGTTTTGTCTGGAAAATTTTCCCGATGGGGCTCGGCGAGCAGCTCGACCGTGCCGACGGATTTCCAGGCGGCGCTGGACGCCAGTCCACGGGCGCAGGCATTTTTCGCCACTCTCAACAGTAGTAATCGCTACGCTGTCCTGTTCAGGATTCAAACCGCTAAAAAAGCCGAGACCCGCGCCAAGCGCATCCAGGATTTCACCCGCATGCTGGATTGGGCGGCTCGTCGAAACCCCAGTGGGTATCGGATAGCTGGACAAAAAGAAGTCCTCATTGGCGTTTCCCGGTTTTGCAGCGGGGCTGGCTCAGCTACTCAGACCGGAAACATAGATGGCGCCGCCTGGCCCGGCCAGCTTGAGGAAGCTGCGCCGCTTGATGGCATGGTCCATAACACCTCCGTAATTATCGTGGTTATAGCGATCACTTGATCGACAAAACCCTATACCGGTGTACCCTGTAATTTATTCCCGCTTGAGATTCTTATTTGAGCCGGTTTTCCGGGAATAAATTTCTGGTATCAGCGGTCTTGTGCTACATGAACCCTGGAAACGTCTGGATGATCGAACCCACAAAAAAACAGCGATTCCAAGCAAGCGTGCTGCCGCACTTGAACTCAGCGTTCAACCTGGCGTGCTGGCTTACGCACAGCCGACAGGACGCGGAGGACGTGGTGCAGGAGGCGTATTTGCGGGCTTTTAAATTTTTCGACGGTTTTCATGGCGAAGACAGCCGCGCCTGGTTGCTGGCAATCGTGCGCAATACTTTCTACACCTGGTATCAGGAGCACCAGAAGCAGCGGCAGGAAACCGCCTTTGACGAGGAAATGCACAATTTCAACGCCTGCGGCATCGTCGGCACGGAATCTGCCGACAACAATCCGGAGACGCTGCTGATGCAGAAAGACAGCGAGCGGCAGTTGCAGCAGGCGCTGCAAGCCTTGCCGTTGGAGTTCCGCGAGGTGATGGTGATGCGCGAGCTGGAAGAGCTGTCCTATAAACAGATCGCCGCCATCGTCGGGATTCCCATCGGTACCGTAATGTCGCGCCTCGGGCGCGGCCGTAAATTGCTGGCGGCAATTCTTGCGCCGGCCAGGCAGGAGGCATGATGGATCATCAGGAAATACTGGCGCTGTTGCCGGCTTATGCAGATCAAGAGCTAGGCGTGGTAGAGGCGCGGGAGGTGCAGCGCCATCTAGAGAGCTGTGTCGATTGTCAGCGCGAATATGCAGCGCAGCGCATCGTCAGCGCGCGCTTTAAGAAGGAGGCGCCATACTTCGATGCTCCGGCGCATCTTGCGCACCGCATCAATGCTGCGTTGCCGCAAGATGCTCCGCGCGCCAAGCCCTGGCATATCAACTGGCTCAATCTCGGCGCCGCCATGGCAGCCGGACTGGCGCTGGCATGGAGCGTTGGTCTGTACCTCAATTTGCCGTCGGACCAGGACAGGTTGACTGAAGAAGTGGTTGCCAGCCATGTTCGTTCGCTCCAGGTAGATCATCTGTCGGATGTGGCGTCAAGCGACCAGCACACGGTAAAACCCTGGTTCAACGGTAAGCTGAATTTTTCTCCGCCGGTGGTCGATCTGGCGCCACAGGGTTTTCCGCTGATCGGCGGCCGCCTCGATTATCTCGGCGGCCGGCCGGTGGCCGCGCTGATCTACCGGCGCGCGCAACACCCGATTAATTTGTATATATGGCCGAGCAGCGACAAAGATGCTGCGCCGCAGTTGCAAAATCGTCAAGGCTATCATCTGGTGCGCTGGACCTGGGATGGCATGAGTTACTGGACGGTATCCGATCTGGCTGCCGGCGAGCTGGAAAAATTTGTGGGGATGGTGCGCTCCACGGTACGTCAATAGTCGGGGCCTTTCTTTAGCTTTTTCTGATAAGCGCCACCAAACTTATAACATTTTCTTGTTTGACAGATGCCAGTTCGTAGACGAAAGTGAATGAGTCCTGAACGGCAGTAATTTGCGGCATCTTAACCGCCTCTCTAGATGACGGGGCGCGAATACGCACATAGCTGCCAGTATTGACAGTTCAAGAAGAATCACCAAAAGCGTACTATCAAGAAAACGAAGCGGGCCGTTTGCACGGCGTGCCGCTATTGCGGCAGAGCCGGGTATTCCTGTCTTTCGATGCACAGCAGTATCGTTATTCTGTATCGCTGTTTTTCCTTGCGACAAACGGCAAGCCGATACTTTTAGCCGTGCCGGGATGGCCCTTACTTTTGACACTAAGCTAAGGAGATTGCAATGGTTAGGCTGAATGAAGCGACCGTCACTTTTAAAGGACTGGCTTACGAATTTGACAGCACCGCTGAGGCAGCAGAATTCAAGAAACGCCTGGAAGCCGGCGGCGATCCAAAGCGTTATGCGGATACGTTCAAATGTATCGATATCTACGCAACCCCGAGTAAGCGCGAGGTACAGGAAGCCTGAAGCGGCTGGCTTTCCTTGTTGCCTGCGTTGATGCAAGACTGGCATGCATCGATGTTGCTGTTCCATGCTAGGATTATTTCCTTTCGATAAATTCAATGCGTCACTGCATCTGTCAGATGCAGTGACGTTCGTCGCTGAACCATCAAAGGAGAAACTATGCAGCTCATCGGTATGCTTGACTCACCCTATGTCCGTCGTGTCTCGATTTCCTTGCAACTGCTTGCCATTCCGTTCGAACACCGGTCCATTTCGGTATTCAGCACTTTCGAACAATTCCGTCAAATCAATCCGGTAGTCAAAGCGCCGTCGCTGGTGTGCGACGATGGCGAGTTGCTGATGGACTCCACACTGATCCTGGACTATGCCGAAGCGCTGGCGGCGCCTGGCAAGAGCCTGATGCCAACTGCCATCGGCGAGCGCCAGCATGCATTGCGGGTTATCGGGCTGGCGCTGGCGGCTTGCGAAAAAACTGTGCAGATCGCCTATGAGCGCAATTTGCGGCCGGCAGAAAAACAGTACGAGCCGTGGGTCGCCCGCGTCCAGGGCCAGCTGTTTGCGGCTTATCAGGCGCTGGAGATTGAACTGCGTAATAAACCGCTGGAGGTCGCCAGCAAGACGATCAATCAGGCCGGGGTGACAACCGCCGTTGCCTGGCATTTCACGCAAATGATGCTGCCTGAAATCGTCATCGCGGCGGATTATCCAACACTGCAATCGTACTCTGAGCAGGCTGAACAATTGGCCGAGTTCATCGCCGCACCGCCGCTATAAGACGCTGAGGGGTCACGCTGTCGAGCTACCGGTTCCGGCAGCGTTGCATCTATTGCGGATGTTTTGTGCCGCGCATGCCGCCCGTATCGTCGCACCAGGACGGGCGGACGTCGGGATCGTCGCATTTCAGATTTGGATAGGCGCAGCCGGCCAGCAGCGAAACGAGGGCAAGTATTCCTAGTGCTGTTTTCATGGGAAGCGCCTGTGGCCGGGGTTTTAATGCGGGTTTTAATTCATCATGCGGCATTGCCGCTGCTCACACTTGTAAAGCTGTTGCTGGCCGTCCTGGCAACTGACCTGATAGGTTTCAACCGCAGCGGTCTTGGCGATCAATGTTGCGCCGCTGGCCGGAATGCAAGCCGTCTTTCTCGCCATGCGCTCCACGGTGTTCGATAATTCACCGCCTTTCCGATTGGCAGGCTGTTGCGGCATGTCGATAATTTGTTCGGACGGACTTAGCGATTCTGATAGCGATACCGGCGCCGGCGCGGAGCTGCGCGGCGGCGGTGTATAGGTGCGCATGGTAGGTGGTACGACGCAGCCGGCGAGAAGAATGGTGGCGATGGCGAGAAATAGAAATGGACTTTTCATGCGTCTCCCAATAAAAAATGCATCAAGCTGGTGCTTGAACCAAGTGTGTTAAATGTATCACCTTTTGCATCTGTTCAGCTTGGCCTTAAGTGTAGTCCGGGATAATAAAATGGAAACTGCAAGCAATGGAAGTGCTTGCGGTTTCGGGCCATGCGGCCAGTCCGACTTGCAAAGCATCACTTCAAAATTTCAGCGCCTTGAGATAACCCGTCAGCTCCAGATAACCGCGGCCGGCGCGCCGGCCATCGCGATTGACGGTTACCGCACCCTCCCAATACACCGATCCCGTCGATAATCGGGAATCGAGTTCCTGATCGTCTTGCAAGGGAATCAGCGACCATTCGATGGCGCCGGTACGCAACGCTTGCTGCACCGGATAGCTGGCGTCGGTGCGCGGTGAGCGCCACTTGCGCTGCGGCTGGAAGCTGACTTGCCCGGGGCCGAATTGCGTCACCTTGCCGCTGGCGTCGCGCAGGGCGGCGTGCGCCCATATCTTGCCGCCGCTACGGCTGCGGATCTGGAACGCCATCAAGGCCGAACCGTCGTCCAGGTTGGCGCCCAGCCAATCCCAGCCGGTGGCATCGGCGTCCAGCACGCTGGTCGACCATTCGTGATCCAGCCAGGCGCTGCCGCTGACCTCTTGTGCATGTCCCGAGCGGATCAGCTTGCCGCCGACCTGTAACTGCGGTTCGCTATAGTAGTAGCTGGCTTGCGCCGCCTGCGGTCCCTTGCGCGAATAGCCGCGCTCGCCTTGGAGCAAAGGCGGCTGGCTTGGCGTCAAACTCAGTTGCAGGGTAAATTCGCCGGCTGCGATACTGGCCTGATAACGGCCGTCGGCGCCGCGCAGCAAGCGCCAGTCGTCCAGCGCGACATCGGTGTTGCCCTCCTTGGCATACGCCAGGCCGAAACCGGCGCGGGCGCTTTTTTGCGCATGCAAGAGCTTGCCCAGGCTGGGGTCGGACAGCGCTGCATGGGCAATGATCAACTGGGTCGGTGCGAAGGCGCTGGGATTGGCGCGGTCATGTTCGGAGGCGGAGCGGAAGAACGTGATCTGGAAGCCGATCGGCTTGCCGTCCGGGGTAGCCAGCCAGCCGGTGGCGTACCACCATTCGGTGCGAAAGCCGGGATGGGCGCCGCTATCCTGCGGCAGCATCACCGGCCGCTCCGGGCTTACCTGCGCAAACTGGGGCGCTGCGGCAAAAAGCGGCGGCGCGAGCAACAGCAGCAGGGCGCCTGATAACCGGCATGACCAACGACATAACCAGCGACATAACCAGCGACGAACGCCATGCAACATCACCAATCCTCCCGTACCGAATGCAGCACATCGACCGACACCGCACGCAGACCCGCCAGCAAAGCCGTAGCGCTGGCCGACAACAGCAGCAACAGCGCCACCGCCGCCAGCCCCAGCCAAGGCATGTGCAATTCCATGGACCAGTGAAACGATTGCGGATTGACGATGAACACCAGAATCAGGCTGATCGCCCAACCCAGCAAAAAACCGACCAGCATGCCGAGCGCGGTCAGCAAGCCGCCTTCCAGCGCCAGCATCGAGAGGATCTGGCGGCGCGTGACGCCGACATGGCGCAGCATGCCGAACTCCCGCGCCCGCGCCAGCGTCTGCGCCGAGAAGGTGGCCGCCACGCCAAACAAGCCGATCACGATGGCGACGATTTCCAGCAGATAAGTGATGGCAAAACTGCGATCGAAAATCTTCAAGGTGAGGGCACGGATTTCTCCTGGCTGGGAGAATTCCAGCGTGGCCCCGAACGGCAATCTGCGCAGCGCCGCGATCACAGCGCCGGGATCGGCATCGCGCTGCAAGCTGAGTGCGGCGTCGGTGACTTCGGTATCGCCGCTTAAGCGTTGGTAATCCGCCAGGCGCAACTCGATTGCTCCCGATTGCCGCGCATAATCGCGCCAGACGCCGGCCACCGTGAAGCGATAGGGATGCATCGCCAGCGGCAACGTGACTTGCTGTCCCAGACGGTAGCCGTACAGATCGACCATGGCTTCCGAGACCCATATCGGCAAACTATCCGCGGCAATCGCACTTGGCGGCAGTACCGGGCCTGTCATGGGCAGCATGCGCGCCGGATCGGCGGCGTCGATGGCGCGTGCGATCAATATCACGGGTGGCCGCGCCGGATCTAGCGTCAGCGGCGAGGTGCGCAGGAAACTGGCACGCGCCACGCCTGGCGCCGTGCTCAGCAAACGCTGCTCGGCGGGCTGCAAGGCGCCGGTCTCGCCGTTGCTGGCCGAGCGCACATACAGGTCTGCCGACAGCAGTTGCTGCATCCAGTCGTCAACCGATATGCGGAAACTGGTGACCATGATCGCCATCGCCACGATCAGGCTAAAGCTGGATAGCACACCGCCGAGCGCGATCGAGGCTTGCCCCGGCACGTTTGCCAGGCGCGCCAGCACCAGCGTCGTGACGAGACCGTGGCGGCGTCCCAGGCTGAATCTTTGCAGCGCGGAAAAGACCAGCGCCGCCACTCGCGGCATCAGCGTGATGCCGCCAATTAACAGCAGCGCGACTGCCATATAGCCGAAGATCGGCAAGTCGAACAGCGGCGGCAGCCGCGTCAGCAGCGCACCGAGCAACAGGCAGGCCAGCGCCGGCCACGGTGTCGCCAGCCGCGCCAACGCGGTTTCTTCGCTGCCGGCCTTGAGCGCCGCCGCCGGTTGCGCCCGGGCTGCTTCCAGTGCCGGCGCCAGGCTGCCGAGCAGGGCGATGCCGCTGCCGAGCGCAAAAAAAACCAGCGCCGCCGGCACATCGAATTGCACACTTGCCTGCACCCCGCGGAAATAACCGCCGCCCAGATCGCCGCCAAAAAAATGCAAGGCCGCCGCCGCCAATACGTAGCCCAGCGCCAGTCCGAGCAGCGCCCCCAGGCAACCCAGCAAACTGCCTTCCAGCAGCACCTGGCGTAACAACTGAGCACGGCGCAAGCCCAGCACGCGCAGCAGGGCAAATTGAGAGCGGCGCCGGATCACCGACAGCGCCTGGGTCGAGAACACCAGGAAGGCGCCGGTGAATAACGCCACCAAAGCCAGCACATTCAGATTGATGCGATAGGCGCGCGACATATTGTTGTTGCGGCTGTCCTGATCCTGGCTTTCCGATACCTGCAAGCCCATCGGCCACTCAGCTTGCAAGGCGCGCCTGAATGCTTCCCGGTTGACGCCTGGCTGCAGCTTGAGGTCGATGCGCGATAGTTTGCCGATGCGGCCGAAGCGCCATTGGGCCGCGCCGATATCCATCACGGCAAGCCGCTGTCCGGCCCGCGCCCGCACCAGGCCGCCGGCCACCCGCAGCTTGACGATGGCGGTGCCGTTGCGCAAGGCCAGGGTTTGGCCAGGTTGTACCTGCAGCCATTGCTGGGCTGCCGGCGACAGGAAGATGGCGTCGTCGGCCAGGGTGTCGAACGGCCGCTCCGGATCGGCTGTGCCAATCAGGTCGGGCGTGACGCGGGCGGCGCGGAAGGTATCGATGCCAAGCACTTTCAGCGCGTTGGCCTGGCCCGGTACGGTGACATTGAGTTCCAGCACCGGACTGGCGACGGCCACCCCTTCGCGTTGCGCCAGTTGCGGATAGACGGCGTCGTCGAACAAGCCTTGCACGCCGCGCAACTGCAGATCGGACTGGCCGGACAAGCTTCTGGTGGCGGCCGAGAACTCATTGAAAGCGGCGCCGTTGATCAGGTCGACCGCATAACCGAGAGCGACGCCGAGCGCGATGGCGGCAATCGCTACCAGCGCCCGTACCGGATGCGAGCGCCATTCGCCCAGCAGCAGCCAGCGTGACAAGAGCACGATCGGATTGCCGGTTTTGACAACCAGGGCGGCGGCGTTCGGCCTCATTGCATCAGGAGTCAAGATTTGCCTGGCAACGGCTGCAAGCCGTCGGCGCTCATGATCAGGATGCGGTCGGCGCTGGCGGCGGCGACCGCAGAGTGGGTGACCATGATGGCCGAGGCGCCGTTGGCCTTGATCTCCTGGCGCAGCAGGGCCAATACTTCATGTGCGGTATCCGGATCGAGATTGCCGGTCGGTTCGTCGGCGAGGATCAGTTTGGGCCGGTGCACCAGGGCGCGCGCAATCGCGACTCTTTGCATTTCACCGCCCGACAGCTGGCGCGGGAAGTCATTGCCGCGGCCAGCCAGCCCGACCGCCGCCAGCAACTCCAGCGCACGCTCCTGCGGTGCGTCGTTGAGCAGCAGGGGCAAGGCAACGTTCTGTTGCAGAGTCAGGTGCGGCAATACATGGAAGGCCTGGAAAATGAAACCGAGTTTTTGACGGCGCAGGAGGGTGGCGGCATCGTCATCCAGGCTGGATATGTTGACGCCGTCGATCAGTATCGAACCGCTGTTGGCGCTGTCGAGGCCGGCGATCAGGTTCAGCAAGGTCGATTTGCCGACACCGGAATCGCCCATGATGGCGATATATTCGCCCGCCGCCAGCGTGAAGTCGAGATGCGTCAGCACCACCCGGCCATGACCGTAAGACTTGCGCAGTCCGTGGCATTCCAGCGCCGGGACGCCGCCATCCAAAGGAGGCGTGGAGGACATGGTTTCAGTATCGGCGTACATGCAAGCCTGGTTTGTCGAATAGGTTAGATGCAATAGTGTAGAGGATTTTGCGAAATGATCCGGATCGTCCCGGCAAACCATCCGCCGACAGCCGGTGGTTGCCCAGGATTAATGGTCAACAGAATGAAAATAATGTATCAAAGGGTTGCAGAAAGTTGGAATAAACTAGTCATGCCGGACGTTTAACTGCTATCCCAGCCATCATTCCCAGCGCTGGTTTCCGGCTGCATTTTTCTATCGATCATCCTGAGGAGACATCATGCGAAAAACCATATTTCTGCTGCTGAGCTGCGCCACTCTTGCGGCACCCGCCTTGGCCGAAGCACCCAAGGCCGTCAATGGCAAGCTGGTCGATGCAGAGGGGCGGACACTGTATATCTTTGATAAAGATACGGTAGCCGGCAAGAGTGCTTGCGACGGCAGCTGTGCCGCGAATTGGCCGGCGGCACTGGCGGATTCCTATGACAAGGCCGCTCCCGATTGGAGTTTTGTGACAGGCGCTGACGGCAAGCGGCAATGGGCCTACAAGGGACATCCGCTGTACCGTTTCGCCATGGACCAGAAAGCTGGCGACGCCAACGGCGACGGCAAGGGAGGTGTGTGGCATACGGCGAAACCCTGATGAAATGCGGCGCTGCGCAACGCAGCGAAACGAAACGCCGTCCGGGGCGACAGCCGCCGCAGCAGTTATTGACGATTAGTTTGGGTGCTTGAGAAGACCCTTATGAGTTTCGAGGCCGACATGGTGGTCTGGCTGCCGGTGCTGCGGCGTTACGCCCGCGCGCTGACAGGCGATGCCGCGTGGGCCGACGATCTGGTGCAGGACACAGCGGAGCGCGCCCTGCACCGATGGCATACCTTGCAGCCGGATAGCAATTTGCGGGCGTGGCTGCTGACCATCCTCAGGCATCTGTTTATCGACCAGTTGCGCAAGCGCCGCGAGATCGCCGTCGATGATGAAAGCGCGCCCTGGCGTACGATGGCGGCGCCGGCCGACGAAGTCGACGGGCTGTTCCTGCTCGACGTCCAGCACGCGCTGTATTGCCTGCCGGTCGAGCAGCGCGAGGTGCTGTTGCTGGTCGGCCTGGAAGAGCTCAGTTATCAGCAGGTGGCGGGCATCCTGAACGTCCCGGTCGGCACGGTGATGTCGCGCTTGTCGCGTGCCCGCGAGCACATGCGCTCTTTGTTGAAGGAAGATCCAGGCAGCAAGCGGCCGCCTCTTAAAGTAGTAAGGAATGCAGCAAGGAACAAGTAGCGAGAAACAAGTAATGAGAAACACGCCATGAATGAAGAGACCTTCTCGACGTTGCCGGATCCGGAGCAAGCCCATCTGCAGACGCTATCGGCATGGGTCGACAATGAACTTTCCGGCCCGGCGCGGACCGCTGTCGTTGAACGGCTGGCGAGCGATCCGCAGGATAGCGCGCGCGTCGCCGATTATCGGGCCCAGAATGCTGCGTTAAAGGCCTTGTTTGCGATGCCGCAAGAGAATGTCCGATGCATTTTCCTGCCGCGCCGGGCGCCGTGGTGGCGGCGTGCCGGAGCGGCTGGCGGGTGGCTCGCAGCGGGCTTGCTGTGCGGGCTGGCGTCTGGCTGGATGGTGCCGTATTTCTATGACGAGCAGCCGGCGTTCGCCAAGCGTGCGGATATTGCCTACGCTGTCTATGCACCGGAGCAACGGCATCCGGTTGAAATTGCCGCAGTCGAAGAAGAGCATTTGATTAACTGGCTGTCGAAGCGTCTGGATCGTCCGCTGACCGCGCCATCGCTGCAGGAATACGGTTACATGCTGGTGGGAGGGCGCTTGCTGCCTGGCGAAGCCGGTCCGGCAGCGCAGTTCATGTATCAGAACGGCAAGGGTGAACGGCTGACCCTGTACGTTACCGCGGCAAGCAAGGACACCACGGCGTTCCGCCTGCTCCAAGACGGTAAGCGAGCTACCTTTTACTGGGTAAGCCAGGGCATGGGATATGCGCTGTCCGGTCAGACATCGGTGGCCCGTCTGCGTTCGATGGCGATTGACGTATGCAGTGCCTTGGGCGGCCATCCCGAGGCGTGGCGCTGACCTCCGTTGCGCTGCCGGCTACCTCTCAGCGCCAGCCCCGCAAACGTTTTTCCATAAAAAATCAACATATTGCTGGAATATGCTGGAATAGCGGCGCCGCTCCCTGCGTTTACATAATACGGGCTAGCTTGCCGCCGGACAGCGTATCGCCATGGCGGCTTTGCCTGGGAAGCAAGCCGATATCGCGGGCCACTCAGTTTGCGCGTGCTGCTACGTCGGACATTCATTTAGGACGACATCATGTTTATCACGTTTAACGAAATTCCTTTGGTCGTACTTCTATTGGCTCTCTCGGCCTGCAGTGGAACGCAAGGCACGTCTGGTTACGCCGGCAAAGCGAGTTGCCAGAAATTGACGACTCAGGCTGAAATCAACGGCAAGGTAGAACCGGTCACCGGTGTTGCTTGCCTGCAAAGTGACGGCACATGGCAACTCATGCAAAATGCCGACCGGCCATATTACGGCTACCCCTATGCCTATTACGATCCTTGGTATTGGGGACCGTACGGTTTCGGCGCGGACTTTATCTTTATCGACCGGGTCCATCATCATCATCATTTTGATCACGGTTCGACAATGCATCAGAGTGCTGCGGCCGGCACTGGCGCGGGTGCGGGCGCAGGTGCCGGTGCCGGATTCCATAGCCGCGGCATGGGCGCCGGGATGCGCCATTGAGCAGGGCATAAGGATGCCGTCTGGCGGCCATCGGATGGCCGCCAGGTGGCGTTGCGCGAGTGCATGCCGCGGATGCGGCGCTAATAAGCCTTCCCAGAAGGGGGGAAGCGCACTATATTGAGACAAATAGCCAATAATTTTTTGTCCACCTCATCCCGGAGGAGGATCATCATGTCAGTTTCCGCCACCTTGGAAGATTGCCTGCGCAACAAAGGCAGCCATTACAAAATCCTGCATCATCCGCACACCCACACCAGCATCGGCACCGCAGAGGCGGCGCATATTCCGGGCGATCGCCTGGCCAAGACAGTCGTCCTGGAAGACGAGCATGGCTATGTGGCGGCGGTACTGCCTTCAACCTATCACTTGCACTTGTCCGAGCTGTGGGACAAGACCGGGCGCCATCTGGTGCTGGCCAGCGAAGACGAACTGCGAGAGATGTTCAAGGATTGCGATGTCGGCGCGCTGCATCCGGTCTGCACCGCCTACGGCGTGCAAACCTATCTCGACGAGAGCCTGGCGCAACAGCCGGAAATCTATTTCGAGGCAGGCGACCACGAAGCCCTGATACAGATGCAGACCGCGCATTTCCTCGATCTCATGGACCAGGCTGAACGGGCGCGCTTCGCCCATCGGATGTAGGCTGAAGGGCTTTGGGTTTTGGGGCTTGTTAGCCGGTCGCGGGCGGCAAGCCTGGTGTGGCAGCCAACGCTGGCAAAGGAGAAGTGCGTCATGCAGCTCATGGCGGTGAAAATCGATAAGCCGGAAGCGAGCAACTTCATTCTTGGCCAGGCCCACTTCATCAAAACCGTGGAGGATCTGCATGAAGCCCTGGTTGCTGCAGTGCCGGGCATCCGCTTCGGCCTGGCATTTTGCGAAGCCTCCGGCAAATGCCTGATACGCTGGTCGGGCACCGATCCCGCCATGGTGGAGCTTGCCCAGAAAAACGCGCAAGCAATTTCCGCCGGCCATTGCTTCATCATCTTCCTTGGCGACGGTTTCTATCCGCTGAACGTGCTGAACACAGTCAAAATGGTGCCGGAGGTATGCCGCATTTTTTGCGCGACAGCCAATCCGACCGAAGTGATTCTTGCTGAAACGGAGCAGGGACGGGGTGTGCTAGGCGTGGTGGACGGCCTGCTTACCAAAGGCGTCGAAGGCGACGGCGACATCCAGTGGCGTAAGGATTTGTTGCGGCAAATCGGCTACAAGTTATAGTCGCTGTACCGACTGGGTGACGAACAAAATCAGGCCGCGCAAAGTCAAACCCGCCAGCGTTAAAGTTTGCTAAACTCAACTGGACATCACCAAGCGCGAGGGAGCGGGTATGAGCCAGTGCAAGCCTCTGACGTTGCATGTTCCGGAGCCGAGCGGCCGGCCCGGCCACGAAACCGACTTCTCCTACCTCCATCTCGCCGCCGCCGGGGCAGTACGCCGGCCGCCGCTCGAAGTTCTCCCTTCCGATACCAGTGATCTTGCCTACGCCTTGGTGCGGGTGCTGGATGACGACGGCAACGCCGTCGGCCCGTGGGCGCCGGAAATAGATCGCCAATTGCTGCGCCGCGGCATGCGGGCCATGATGAAAACCCGGATTTTCGATGCGCGCATGGTGATCGCCCAGCGTCAGAAAAAAATGTCCTTCTACATGCAGAGCCTGGGTGAGGAAGCGATAGGCACGGCGCATGCGCTGGCCCTGCGCGACGGCGACATGTGCTTTCCCACCTATCGCCAGCAAAGCCTGCTGATGGCGCGCGACGTGCCGCTGGCGGACTTGATTTGCCAGCTTTTTTCGAATCAGCGCGATCCCTTGAAAGGACGGCAATTGCCGGTGCTGTACTCGGTGCGCGCCGCCGGCTTTTTCTCGGTCTCGGGCAACCTTGCGACGCAGTTCATCCAGGCGGTCGGCTGGGGCATGGCCTCGGCGATCAAGGGCGATACCAAGATCGCCTCGGCCTGGATCGGCGACGGTTCCACCGCCGAATCCGATTTCCACACCGCGCTTACTTTCGCGCATGTCTATCAAGCCCCGGTGATTCTCAATGTGGTCAATAACCAATGGGCCATCTCGACGTTTCAGACGCTCGCCGGCGGCGAAAGCACCACCTTCGCCGCGCGCGGCATCGGCTGCGGCATCGCCTCGCTGCGGGTCGACGGCAACGACTTCCTGGCGGTGTACGCCGCCTCGTGCTGGGCCGCGGAACGGGCGCGCAGCAATCTGGGGCCGACCCTGATCGAATGGATCACCTATCGCGCCGGCCCGCATTCAACCTCCGACGATCCATCCAAGTACCGGCCGGCGGATGACTGGTCGCACTTTCCGCTGGGGGATCCGATTGCCCGTCTCAAGCAGCACCTGATCCGGATTGGCGCGTGGTCCGAGCAGGAGCACCAGGACACTGAAAAAGAACTGGAGGCAGAAGTGATCGCGGCCCAGAAAGAGGCGGAGCGCTACGGCACCCTGGCCAGCGGCCGGATTCCTGAGCCGGCGACGATGTTCGAGGATGTCTATAAAGACATGCCGGAACATCTGCGGCAGCAGCGCCGCCAACTGGGAGTGTGATCATGTCAGCGCAAAAAGATGTCAAGCCGGCGACGACGCAGATGACAATGATCCAGGCGCTGCGTTCGGCGATGGACATCATGCTGGAGCGTGACAGCAATGTGGTCATTTTCGGTGAGGATGTGGGTTTTTTTGGCGGCGTATTCCGCTGCACCGAAGGTTTGCAGGCGAAGTACGGCGCTTCGCGGGTATTCGACGCCCCCATCTCGGAAGGCGGGATTGTCGGCGCCGCCGTCGGCATGGCGGCCTACGGTTTGCGGCCGGTGGTGGAGATCCAGTTCGCCGACTACTTCTATCCGGCCTCGGACCAGATCGTTTCAGAAGCGGCGCGTTTGCGTTACCGTTCGGCCGGCGAATTCACGGCGTCGATGACCATCCGCATGCCTTGCGGCGGCGGCATTTATGGCGGCCAGACCCACAGCCAGAGCCCGGAAGCCTTGTTCACCCACGTCTGCGGCTTGCGCACGGTGATGCCATCCAACCCGTATGACGCCAAAGGCCTGCTGATTGCCTCGATAGAGAATGACGATCCGGTGATCTTTCTGGAACCGAAACGCTTGTATAACGGCCCGTTCGACGGTCATCACGATCAGCCGATAGTGCCCTGGTCCAAGCATCCGCTGGGGGAGGTGCCGGACGGCTATTACACAGTGCCGCTGGAATCGGCGGCGATCTTCCGTGCCGGCGCCGAGCTGACCGTGCTTACCTACGGCACCATGGTATTCGTGTCGGCGGCGGCGGCGCGCGAGACCGGCATCGACGCCGAGATCATCGATTTGCGCAGCCTGTGGCCGCTCGACCTGGCGACCATCGTCGCCTCGGTCAAGAAGACCGGACGCTGTGTGGTGGTGCACGAAGCCACCCGTACCAGCGGCTTCGGCGCGGAATTGGCGGCATTGGTGCAAGAGCATTGTTTCTACCATCTTGAAGCACCGATCGAACGCGTAACCGGTTGGGACACGCCTTATCCGCACGCTCAGGAATGGGCTTATTTCCCCGGCCCGGCCCGTGTCGGGGCGGCCTTCAAACGCGCGCTGGAGGCACGATGACTATCCATGTAATCAAAATGCCGGATATCGGCGAAGGGATTGCCGAAGTCGAACTGGTGGTCTGGCGCGTCACGCTCGGCGAGCGCGTGGTCGAGGATCAGGTGCTGGCCGACGTGATGACCGACAAGGCCACCGTCGAGATTCCGTCTCCGGTGGTGGGCCGGGTAGTGGCGCTGGGCTGTGAGCCTGGCCAGGTGCTGGCGGTAGGCGGCGAACTGATACGGCTTGAGGTCGAAGAAGCTGAACATGCTGATTCGACCTTGACTGCTCTGCCGCCGACAACCGTAACGCCGGTGCCGGTCGCTGCGCCGTCGCAGGAAGCGCCCGCGGCCAAACTCATCGTGCCGGCTCAAGGCTCTGGCCCCGTGCAAGCGATACGGCAAGCTACCAGTCCGCCGACTGCGTCTCCCGCCGTGCGCCGACGCGCCCACCAGCTCGGTATCGAGTTGCAAAACGTGCCTGCCAGCGGCACAGATGGCCGCATCACGCATGAGGATCTCGACGCTTATGTCGCCCGTGGCAGCAGTCTGCCGGCGGCCAGCGCAGACGGCAGCCGCTATGCCGAGCGCCATGGCGAAGAGGCGCTGCCGGTGATCGGCTTGCGTCGCAAGATTGCTCAAAAGATGCAGGACGCCAAGCGCCGCATCCCGCACTTTACTTATGTTGAAGAATGCGATGTCACCGAAATCGAGGCGCTGCGCGCGCACCTGAACACGAGATGGGCTGGCGAACGCGGCCGACTGACCTTGTTGCCGCTGCTGATGCGCGCCATGGTGCTGGCGTTGCGTCGGTACCCGCAATGCAACGCCCGCTTCGACGATGACGCCGGCGTCGTCACGCGTTACGGCGCAGTGCATATCGGCATCGCCACCCAGACTGCCGCCGGCCTGATGGTGCCGGTGGTGCATCATGCCGAGGCGCGCGACCCGTGGTCGAATGCGGCCGAAATCAGCCGTCTGGCCGAGGCCGCACGCGCGGGCCGGGCGGTGCGCGCGGAACTCTCCGGTTCCACCATCACCATCACCAGCCTGGGAGCCTTGGGCGGCCTGGTATCGACGCCGGTGATCAATCACCCGGAGGTGGCGATTGTCGGCGTCAACCGGATTATCGAAAGACCGGTGATGCGCGACAATACCGTGGTGGCGCGCAAGATGATGAATCTGTCGTCTTCGTTCGACCATCGGGTGGTCGACGGCCTGGATGCGGCCGAGTTCGTGCAGTCGCTGCGCGCCTATCTGGAGTCTCCCGCCACCCTGTTTGTGGAGTAGCGTGGACGCGACGCCGGGGGCCTCGGGACTCAAAAATAGGCGTCTCAATCGCAGCTAGACATAGGCTGAAAAGGCGATTATCTTGAAATACAGGCACTCCCGCCAAGCCGCATTTCAACTTTAGAAAAAAGTGACGCTACGTAATTGGGCCAAATTGCTATTGCTGATCAGTTTGCTCGGGCTGCTGGTGTTCGCGGCCCGGCTGGTCAATAACGAAATGCGCTCATCTCAATGGCAGGCGCGCCATCTCTCCGAACTTGGCCGCGAACTGACATTCAAACTTGAACTCGGCGCAAGCGACGCTATCCGTTTTCCTAAAACCGGCCCTTACGACGAACGCCTCGGGTATAGCAAGATCCCGGCTTTTACCCAATATCTGGGCAAACACGATTACCAGATTACGCAGCAGGCGCGGATCTCGCCAAAGCTGGCGGAACTGGTGGATAAAGGACTGTCCCCGGTCTATAGCGAAAAGACGCAAGCGGGCCTCGATTTACTCGATTGCAATAAACAATCCCTGTACTCGGAACGTTTTCCCGAGCGCAGTTATAAGGATTTCGAGTCGGTGCCGCGCTTGCTGGCAGACACACTGCTGTTTATCGAGGACCGCGACCTGCTCACTACCAGCTATCCGCTCCACAATCCGGCGATCGACTGGAGCCGTTTCGCCAGAGCCATCTTTGATCAGGGCGTGCATGTGTTCGATAAATCGCACCAGACGCCGGGCGCCAGCACACTGGTGACGCAGATCGAGAAATACCGTCATTCGCCTGAGGGGCGTACCGCATCGCCGCAGGAAAAGCTGCGGCAGATGGCGTCGGCCTCGGTCAGGGCGTATCTGGGCGGCGAGAATACGCTGCCGGTACGGCGCCAGATCGTGGTCGATTACCTGAATACCGTGCCGCTTGCGGCCAAGCCCGGCTATGGCGAAATCGATGGCTTGGGCGACGGCTTGTGGGCCTGGTTCGGGCGCGATTTCGCGGAGGTCAATCAACTCCTGGACAACAACGCCGATGCGGTGGAAGGCGATCCCGATCGGCTAAAGCGCAGGGCGGAGGCGTTCAAACAGGCGCTTTCGCTGATGATCGCGCAGCGCCGGCCATCTTATTACCTGCGGGAAGGCGCCGCCGATCTGGAACAGTTGACCGATAGTCATTTGCGGCTGCTGGCGACAGCGGGAATCATCCCGGCGGCGCTGCGCGATGCGGCGTTGCCGGTCAAGTTGAATCTGCAGCAAAAACCGGTCAGCGCGCCGCCGATCTCATTTATTACGCGTAAAGCGGTGACTGCGTTGCGCGCCCATCTTTCCGGTTTGTTGCATATCAACCACTTGTACGATCTGGACCGTCTGGATCTTAGCGCAGCGACCACCATGAATGGCGAGATGCAGCGTGCAGTGACGACCGTGCTGCGTCAGCTCAAGCAACCGGCCAATGCAAAAACGGCTGAACTGTATGGCCATAACATGCTCAGTCCGGGTGACGACCCGGGCAAGCTGATTTTCAGTTTCACGCTGTTCGAGCAGCGCGACGGCGCCAACCTGCTGCGGGTGCAGACCGATAATTTCGATCAGCCCTTCGATATCAACGAGGGCGCCAGACTCAATCTGGGGTCTACCGCCAAGTTGCGCACGCTGATTACCTATCTCGAAATAATCGCCGATCTGCATCAGCGTTACACCGGCATGACGCTGGAGCAGCGTGCCCAGCTGCAAGTGGAGAAGGAGGACGTGCTGAGCCTGTGGGCGCTGACCTACCTGGCGCAAGCACAGGATCGCGGTTTGCCGGCGATGCTGGAAGCGGCCATGGAGCGCCGCTACTCGGGCAGCCCGGGGGAAGCGTTCGTGACCGGCGGCGGGGTGCAGACATTCTCGAATTTCGAGTCTGAAGAAAACTACAAGGTGATGACGGTACGCGAAGGTTTCCAGCAATCGGTGAACCTGGTTTTTGTACGGCTCATGCGCGACATCGTGCGGCATTACAAATTCAAGATGGTTGGCGCAGGTTCGGCGTCGATGGACGGTCTGAGTGCTGCGAAGCGGCAAGAAATACTATCCCGCTTTGCCGACAAAGAAGGACGTCAGTTCATGCTTCGCTTCTACAAGAAATACCATGGCAAGACGCCCCAGGAGGCGCAGGAACTGTTGCTGGAAAACATGCATCCGGCGCCGGCACGGCTTGCCACGATATTTCGCAGCATTGCGCCGGATGCGGATCTGCAGCATTTCTCTGCCTTCATGCGCAAGCAATTCCCCAAAGACGGCTTGTCGGAAGCCAAATTAAGTGCGCTGTATTTGCAGTACGGGCCGGACAAGTTCTCATTGGCCGATCGCGGCTACATCGCGCGCATCCATCCGCTGGAATTGTGGCTGCTCGGATTCATGCGCCAGCATCCGGACGCGACACTGACGCAAACGCTGGACGCCAGCCGCGACGCGCGCCAGGAGGTCTACGCCTGGCTGTTCAAAACCCACAATAAAAATAAGCAGGATAAGCGTATCCGGCAAATGCTGGAGCTTGAGGCGTTTCTGGAGATCGGCCGCGCCTGGCGGCGGCTTGGCTATCCCTTCGAATCGCTTACCCCCTCTTATGCAAGCGCAGTTGGCGCCTCGGGCGACCGGCCTGCCGCGCTGGCGGAATTGATGGGGATTATCGTCAATAACGGCATGCGTCTGCCGCTCAAGAAATTGCAAATCCTGGAGCTGGCGCAAGGCACGCCTTATGAAACCCACTTCGAGAATAGCGGGCCGGCGCCGGAACGGCTTTTGCCCGAAGAAATAACCGACGTGGTACGCCGTTCGCTGATCGACGTGGTGGAGGGCGGCACTGCCAAGCGCCTCAAGGGCGGCTTGCCGTCACGCCATGCGAACGGCAAGCCGCTGGGAGTTGGCGGAAAAACCGGCACCGGCGACCAGCGCTTCGAGGTCTATGCGGCGGGCGGCAGGCTGATTTCTTCGCGCGCCGTGAACCGTTCCGCCACTTTCGTGTTCTTTATCGGCGATCGCTTCTTCGGCACCATGACCGCCTACGTCCACGAGCCCTATGCGGCCAGTTATAAGTTCACGAGTGCGCTTTCGGTACAATTGCTGAAATCGCTGACGCCGACCCTGCTGCCCATGATGGAAGCGGACGCCAGCGACACGCCGTTAGCATGTCGGCATTGACAGCTCACAACAATAGAATAATTCTCATGGCAACCCCACTCAATCCGTCCGAACTGAAACAATCTGCAAAAAATATCAAGATGCGATTCGTCGCGATTTCGTGGCGCGACCTAGCCATCAGCTTCGGCCCGATCGCCTTGCTGGCGGTGGTGGCCATCTGGCTGGCGATCTGGTTCATCCATCCCGCGCCGCCGAATACCATCACCATGATCACCGGTCCCGAGCACAGCAATTTCTGGAACACGGCCGAAAAATACAAGAAGATTTTGGCGCGTAACGGCATCAAGCTGAAAGTCGTGACTTCCGAAGGATCGCTGGACAATCTGAAGAAACTGAGCGATCCGCATTCAGGGATCGATGTCGGTTTTGTCCAGGGCGGGGTGGCGGGGGAGCTGCCGATTGATCATCTGGTGTCGCTGGGCAGTGTTTCCTATGTGCCGGTGTCGGTGTTTTACCGAGGCCGTGACAAGGTAGACCGCTTGTCCGAGTTGAACGGAAAGCGCGTGTCTATCGGCGTGCCAGGCAGCGGTTCGCGGGTGTTGGCGCTGACGTTGTTGAAAGCGAATGGCATCGAAGCCGACGGCAAGACTGAGCTGCTCGATATGGCCGGCGACGAAGCTGCGCTAGCGCTGACCGACGGCAAGATCGACGCCGCTTTCCTGATGGGCGATTCCGCCTCGCCGCCGACCATGGGCAAGCTGTTGCGCACGCCTGGCATCCATCTGCTCGATTTTGCGCAAGCGGCCGCCTACGCCCGCCGTTTCAGCTATCTGAACCAGTTGAATATTCCGAAGGGAGTATTCGATCTGGGGAAAAATATTCCCAGCCGCGATATCCGCCTGATTGCCCCGACAGCCGAACTGATCGCCCGCGAAGACCTGCATCCGGCACTCTCCGATTTGCTGATTGAAGCTGCCAAGGAAGTGCATAGCGACGCCAATGTACTGCAGCGCGCCGGCGAGTTTCCGGCGCCGCTGGCGCATGAATACCGTATCAGCGACGATGCCACGCGCTACTATAAATCGGGCAAGGGTTTCTTCTACCGCACCTTGCCGTTCTGGCTGGCCAGCCTGGTGGACCGGACCATGGTGGTGCTGCTGCCGATCATCTTGCTGCTGATTCCGGGCTTCCGCCTGGTGCCGCTGCTTTACGGCTGGCGCATCAAGTCACGCATCTATCGCTGGTACGGCACCTTGATCGCACTGGAGCGCGCAGCCGTCATCGACACCGATACCCCGGAACAGCAGGCGCAGCTGCTGAAGCGCCTGGATCATATTGAAGAAGCGGTCAACCGGATGAAAATGCCGCTGGCTTTTGCCGATCAGTTTTATGTATTGCGGGAACATATCGGTTTCGTGCGCAGCCGCCTGCTTAATCGCAGCTGACAATCCTGGGGGTAGGTTTACGCATTGCAGGTGCCGCGAATATCTAGCACATTACGAATGGCAATGACAGATGTGGATGTTAAAACATCTTTGCAAATTGCTGTGCAGCATCGGTTATGATTTCTCTGATATTTGTTAATCGAGCAGAGGTGAGCCATGAGATTCCCTGTTTCTGTGATGTGCGGATTGCTGTTTGCGCAATCCGTGCCGGCGTTTGCGGCGCTCGGCGCGGCTGTCGGTCCGGCCGCCGGCGTGGCCCAGGCCCAGGCCGATAGCGCGAGCGCCAAGGTCAGCGCTCGCGTGACCAACTACAACGGCTATTCGGTCAGTGAAGTGGTAGAGCCCTCGGGCACCACGGTGCGTGAATACATAGGGCCGGATAACGTGGTGTTTGCCGTCAGCTGGCAAGGACCGAGCATGCCGAATCTGCAGCAATTGCTGGGCAGTTATGCCGATCAATATGTGAGCGCAGCCAGTGAGCCGCATGCGGGCCGGCGTGCGGTAGCAATTCAGTCGGATCAACTGGTATTGCATTCCGGCGGCCATATGCGCTCCTTCGCCGGCAGCGCTTATGTGCCTGCCTTGTTGCCGCAAGGCGTGACCCCTGACAATATTCGCTGAGTGGAGACGACCATGCGGATGACCACGCGCTTTTCGATGTATCTGCTATGCCTGCTCAGCAGTCTGCTCTTGCTCGCCTGCGGCGGTGGCGGCGGTTCTGGCAGCAGTCCGACCCCAACCCCGACGCCGCAACCGGTCCAGAATGTCCAGGCCATAGTCATCGATAGCGGCCCCTCGGCTGCCTCCGGCTCAATCAACTCGCCCTATGTCACGCTCACCGTCTGCCAGCCCGGCAGCACGGCCCAATGCCAGACCATCGACCACATCCTGGTCGATACCGGATCGAGCGGCTTGCGCATCATCTCGTCAGTCCTGGCCGGCAATATGACGCTGCCTGCGGTGACTAACGCCAGCGGCAATCCCTTGGCCGAATGCGCGCGCTTTGCCGACGGTTATAGCTGGGGTTCGGTGAAACAGGCTGATTTGCGTATCGCCGGCGAAGTTGCCAGCGGCATCTCGGTACACATCATCGGCGATAACGTTTTTCCGTCAGTGCCTACCGGTTGTTCCGGCAGCCTGGTTGCGGAAAACACGGTGGCGGCGTTCCATGCCAACGGCTTGCTGGGCATCAGTTCCTTTCTCCAGGATTGCGGCGCCGCCTGCGCCAGCCAGGCGCTGGAAGGGTGGTACTACACTTGTCCAGGTGCGAGTTGCAGTGCTACCACGCTGGCGTCAGCCAAGCAGGTGGGTAATCCGGTAGCGGCTTTCGCGCAGGATAACAACGGCACTGTGATACAGCTGCCGGCAGTCGGCGACAATGGCGCAGCGGGTGTCACCGGGTCGCTGATTTTCGGCATCGGCACGCAAACCAATAATGCACTTGGCAGCGCCAGCGTCTATACCTTGAATAGTGCGGGCAATCTGAGCGCCTTGTATCAGGGGCAGGTCATGCAGGCTTTTTTTGACAGCGGTTCGAATGGATTGTTCTTTGCCGATTCGACTATCCCCAACTGCACCAGGAGCAAGGGCTTTTATTGTCCTTTGGCCACGCTGAGCCGGAGTGTGACGAATACCGGCTTGAACGGGCGCAGCGGCAGCGTCAACTTCAATGTGGTCAATGCGGATTCCCTGTTCCAGTCCAACCCGAATAATACGGCGTTCAACAATCTGGCCGGCGGCGCGGCTTTCTCTTCGTTTTTCGATTGGGGGCTGCCATTCTTCCTTGGCCGTTCGGTCTATACCGCGCTTGAGGGCGTCTCGGCTGGCGGCACGACAGGGCCATACGTAGCCTATTGAACGGTCGTTGAGGGGCTTGGCTGTGAATGATCCGAAGGGCGCAGCGATGCGCCCTTTTTCTTGCCTGACTTATTGCCCA
Organism: Collimonas silvisoli; assembly: GCF_018305005.1. Classification (GTDB taxonomy): domain Bacteria; phylum Pseudomonadota; class Gammaproteobacteria; order Burkholderiales; family Burkholderiaceae_D; genus Collimonas; species Collimonas silvisoli. Next base: position 11,964 of record NZ_JAGQEG010000049.1, on the reverse strand, counting down.
ACTTGTTATTCAACTCATTGTTCAACTTAACGGCTCGGTAAAAAAAGCGACGGATCTACAGGTTTTCCCTGGCGCCGGATTTCGAAATACAGTTTGACCGCGTTGCTGTCGGACTTGCCCATCTCGGCTATTTGCTGACCCTTGCGGACCATTTGCCCCTCTTTGACGACGATGGTTTTGTTGTGGGCGTAGACCGATAGCAGTTTGCTGCTATGTTTGATGATGACAAGATTGCCGTAGCCGCGTATGCCGCTGCCGGAGTACATGACCTTGCCGGCGGCGGCGGCCAGCACCGGCTGTCCGAGCTGGCCGAAAATGTCTAAGCCTTTTTTCCCTTGACCGACGCCGCCGCTGGATTGGCCGCTTGCCGGCCAAGTCCAGTCGACCGGATCTTTTTCGTCGCCGGCTGCCGCCGCCGTATCTGCACTGTCAACGCTGCGCGGCGTGGTTTTGCTGCTGGCTGCACTGGCGCTGCGGGCGCCCTGAGGCAAGACCCGCAATACCTGATCGACCTTGATGTCATTTGGGTCCGACAACTTGTTCCAGGCGATGATGTCGCTATTGCTGCGCCGGAATTTGCGCGCGATGCTGGATAAGGTGTCGCCTTTTTGCACCGTGTAATAGCCGGGTCCGCTCGGCTGTGCGGGATTGGAGTCAGGGCCGGACGGCGTGCTGCAGGCGGCGAGAGTGGCCAGCAGGATCAACGCAAGGCCGCAATGCTTGATTCCGTTTTGTTTTTTCGAGCTGGATGCTGCGGTATTCTGGACCAACAATGGCGTTCCTCTGATCAATCGATCTCACTTTAGTTAAATAATCACCGGCGCCTTCGGGCCAGTGCGCGTCTTCTGACCTTGTTTGGCTTAACTAGTTGCGTGCTCTGCATTCACTACACAGTGAAACCTGCATTTGTTGCTGTTTTTTCTAGAGGCTTGAGAATATCTCAATTATGACGACGGGGTAAATGCCGGTCGCAGCCCTGATCCCTCCATGTCAGATTGTCTCCCGACGCCGGGCCGTTGAGAGTGCCTATCTTTTGATGTCGATAGAGCAATTAATTGTTCCTGTCCCGAAGCCCTTGTTACGTTACATGTAACGTATCAATTGCAACCCGGCACTTTGCTTCGCGAGTCGCTCAGGCTAGTGTGAGAAATTTCTTAGTCATTGATTTATAAGGATTTATTGCTTTCTGGAATAGAAAGTCGTGGTGTGACTTTTTCCTTTGCTTAGAGATTTTCCTGGTGGCATGTTCTTTGCGAAATAGACAAGCAGGAACAACTGCTTCGAACTTTCAATAAGAGGAAATGCACCATGAATACATCGCAAAAGGGTAGCTTGATTGTCGCGTCGTTGTTATTGACCAGTATGCTCGCCGGCTGCGCCAGCGGCGGCGGGAGTCTGGGTAAATCGCTCGGCTCGACATCGGTAGCGGGAGCAAGTCAGGGCGCTGCAGGCGGCACTGGTGCGGGAGGCGGTGATGGCGGCGGAACCGGCTCGGGCAGCGGCGGGGGTTCTGACGGAAGTGCCGGCACTGGCGGCGGAAGCGGTGGTACGGGCGGTGGAAGTGGTGGCACAGGCGGCGGAGATGGCGGAACAGGTGGCACAGGTGGTACAGGCGGCGCTTCGGGTAAATTTCTTTCTCGGGTCGGTGGCTCCGTATCCGACACAGCTGCTGCGTTGGATACGATAGGCAATACTGTCATCAATAACGTACCGCTGTTGCCGACGCAGGCAAAAACCGGTTTGGGCGGCGTGGTTGATAACGGCGCCGGCATTGTTTCCACCGTCGGCGCCGGCATCGGCAACGGCCTGGGTCAGCTCGGCACTAACCAGAATGCGCTCGGCACAACTCTCGGCAGTACAGGCGGCGTTGTCACGCAAACGGGGAACACGCTACAGAGCGCCGGGCAACTGGTGGCTGGATTGGGAAGCGGACCGCTGGCGCCATTGGCAGCCGTGACCACGCCGGCAGGCGGTTTGCTAACCCAGGTCGGTACTGCAGTCTCCGGATTGGGGGCGCCGTTGACCGGCGCCTTGACTAGTGGTCCGGTGCAACAGATCACCCAGACCGTCAGTCAGGCGATTGTGCCGCTGACCAGCACGGTGACCACCTTGACACAGACCGTCGGCAACGCAACCGGCCTCAACCAGCCCGTGAATACCTTGCTGGCGGCGGTGGGCGGCGGCGTCAACACTGTTGGGGGCGCGCTGACTGGCGCCAAAGTACCTGGGGTCAGCAGCCTGGGTCCAGTAACGAGTAATGCCGGCGGTACGGTGGCTGGCCTTGGCACGAACGCCTTGGTTGGTACCGGTCAGCCTCTGCTCGGCAACAAGACCGGCGGTTTGCTGCAGCCTTTGAATAACGTGCTTACCGGTGTGGCCGGCGGATTGGGCGGCGCTGCCGGCGGCAGTCCGTTGGCTCCGGTAACTGGCGTACTGAGTGGTGTGACCGGCGCCGTCGGCGGTGCAACGGGTTCCGGTAGCAGCCCACTGGCTCCGGTCACTAATCTGGTCGCTGGCTTGACTGGTGCGGTTGGCGGCGCAAGCGGCTCGACCGCCAGTCCTTTGGCTCCGGTCACCAATCTGGTGGCTGGCCTGACCGGAGGCAAGGGCACAACAGGAACCACCAGCACTCCATTGGCGCCAGTGTCAGGTTTGCTTGGCGGATTGTTGGGGGGAGTTAAGAAATAATAATTGCGTTGCCAGCTTGCTCCAGGGAAGCGCTGGCAGTACGCCAGGCTCCCTTATTTCAAGATTGGCGAATCAAGTGGCGCAGGAAGGCAAGGGCTGAAGTCTTGTATCAAAACTACCTGAGGTGGGATCATGAGAGCCGAACAAATAGTCGATCTGATCGCTTGCGCCAGCCCACAAGCACAGGTCCCGGGAAATGATCTGCTGATAGGCATGCTGGCACGTGAGATTGCTGCGCTGTCGTACAAGCTGACCGAGCAGGAATTGTTTCGCCTGATAGCCGTTGGCTCGCTGGTGTATGAACGCGGACGCCGCGGCAGGATTTGAAATGACACCCGTCTAATGCAGATCGGCACTGGAGCAAACACGATTACGACCGGCTGATTTCGCAGCGTACAGTGCCTTGTCTGCTGCCTGGATCAGATCAAAAGGAATATTCCCATCCCTGACCGGGACGAAGGCGTCGACACCGGCGCTGATCGTCACTACACCGGCCGGGCCATTGGGATGTTCGATCTGCAGATTGTAGATGGCGAGACGAATCTTTTCTGCCACGGCGATGGCGCCGGCCAGATTGGTGTCGGGCAGCAAGACTGCCATCTCTTCGCCGCCGTAACGCGCGGCCAGGTCGCCCGGACGGTTTTTACTGGCTTCTACGACTTTGCTGATCTGCCGCAGGCATTCGTCTCCGGCCAGATGTCCGTAAAAATCATTGTATTGTTTGAAGTAATCGACATCGATCATCACCAGCGCCAGTGAATTCGCGGTGCGCATGGCGCGGCTGAATTCGTCGCGCAGCGCGCTGTCGAACTGGCGGCGGTTGGCGATGCCGGTCAAGCTGTCTTGCAAGGCAAGCTGCTCCAGATGCCGGTTGAGGGTTTTCAGCGATTCCTGGACCCGCAGCAGATCGGTCTCTGCCAGCAAGCGCAGTTGAATCTGATGAATCAGGCGCCAGCCGAGCAGGCCCAGGGCCAGCGTCAGCAGCATGGCGCCGAACAGGTGCAAATAAGTGTCGGCGCGCCAGTCGGCCAATACCTCGTCCTTTGAGCGGGCGACGGTGACGAACAGCGGATATTTTTCCAGATGGCGATAGGCGATCAGCCGTTCCACGCCATCCTGGCCGGCCTTCATGACGGCAGTACCGGCAGCGCTCCTTGATGCGTAATCGCGATAGATAGGGTTGTTAGACAAATTCTTGCCGATCGTATCGTCCATCATCGGCCGTCTTACCAGCATGGTGCCGTCATTCAGGCTCAGAAAAATGGAGCCGAGGCGGCCGATATCGAAGCTTTCGTAATAGGTCTTGAAATAGTCGATGTTGATGGTGCCCAAAGCCAGGCCGGCGAAACTGCCGTCAGGATGGTTGAAGCGCCTGGATACGGTGACTACCCATGCGCCGGTGGATCGGCTGCGTATCGGCGGCCCGATATATGGTCCGCGTCCAGAATGGCTGCGATGATATTGGAAGTATTGGCGATCGGAGTTGTTGACGACCGGGATCGGGCCGCTGCGGGCGTTGACCAGCCAGTTGCCGCTTTCATCGTAAATCGACAGGTCATTGAGTTGCGGCAGTTCGGCGATATGCTGGATCAATAGTTTATGCAGGCGCTCCAGCGAGGCGCCGCCGGTACCTTCCACTTCGAGGCGTTCAATCACGCCTACCAGGACGGTGTCGGCTTCCTTTATCGTGTCGTCGGCATGCTGCGACAAGGCGCGCGCCAGATTGGATGTCGCAATTTCGGTATCGCGCAATTCGATGTCACGTGCATTCCAGCTGCGCCACACTTCGACTGTCATCAACGAGACGCAAACCAGCGCCACGAAAATGATCGCAAGAAAGGTGATCGGCAGCGCCTTAAGTTTGAAATGCGCCGGCGGATGCGCAATCGCGATGGGAATGTTCATCGTCTCTCCAGACAATAACGCACTGGTCCATTCTTCAGTTTGGCCTTATGCCCTTGCGATATTCGGTCGGAGAGGTCCACATATGCTTGCGGAACAATTTAGCGACATGCTCGCCGCTGAATAAGCCGCAGCGGCGCGCTATCTTGTCTACCGGCAGATCGGTCTCGGTCAATTGCTGGCGCACCGCTTCCAGGCGCAGGTTCAGCAGGAAATCATGCGGCGTCTGGCCGGTTTCACGCTTGAACTGCCGCACAAAATTACGCTCGCTCATGGAAACAAAATTGGCGGCGTCGACCACGCTCACGGAGTCCGCAAGATGCTCGACAAACCAGAGCGAGGCTCTGTGGATCTTGCTGCTCTTGGCGGGAGCGCTGGCTGGCGAGGCTGGTTTGAGCGAAGGCGTATCGCGCCTGCGCTGGCATACCACCAGGCTTTGCGCTACACGCTGCGCAACCGCCGGGCCGAGATCGTTTTCCAGCAAGCGCAGCGCCAGATCGGCGGCCATGCCGACGTCGCAAGACGTGAAAATGCCGTCGTCTTCGCTGATCAACGCTTCGCGGTCAATTTTAATCAGCGGGAATTCACGCGCCAGCTTGTCCTGCAGCGCCCAATGCGTGGTGGCGCGGCGATGATTCAGAAAGCCGGCGGCGCCGATCACGAACACGCCGGTGCAGATCGCGGCGATACGGCGTACGCTGCTACGCATTTGCTGTAGCCAGGCGATCAGATCGGGATTTCGGTAGGCGTCGAAATTTCCAGTGCCGCTGGCAACGAGCAGTGTGTCGAACTGATGTTTGTCGAAAGATGCTAGCGGCGCGGTCATGATCTGCACCGAGGCGGACGACATGATCATGCCGCCGGAGATGGAAAGAATCGAGACGGCGTAACGCGTGGCGCCTGGGAACACCGTCGAAATCAGCTTGTCGCCGATGCCGAAAACATCTGCTGCGCCCACCACGTCAGCCAGTACGACCCCTTCAAAAACGATGATCCCTATGTGCCTGGTTGAGCAGCCGTCGTCTATCACCTCAAGTGTCTTTGTGCACTCGATATCCATGTGATTCTCCCCGAGAGCAATCTACCTTTGTGCATTGCTGGAACGCAATTTTTTATTGGTAAATTACTATTTCCCATTCTGCTACAAAATAAGATTTTGTCCAGCGAATGATTGTTAAATATAGTTGGTTCTGTGACGTATCAACATAAGATTTTTTACGGTAACAAAAAATCTCGTGATGAAATTTCTCCTGTGCACTAATGTTAATTTCCATCAAGCATTTAATGAAATCGGAAACCGTTTTTTACCCACCTGAACTCAAGCAATATGGCGCGCGGAGTTGTCTCCCCCAAGCCAGTTGCTTGCATTCATTCAATTAGAGGAACCGTAGTGCTCATGCATACCCCTCTTGTCGTCCAGTGCGTCTTGCAAGCGAGAATTTTCCAGCGTCAATTCAGCCACAATCTGTTTCAGCTTGGCGTTTTCTTCTAGCAGGCACTTCATGTCTTGCGGATAACCTTGCAGGCCGCCGTATTGCCTCTTCCAGTTGAGGAAGGTGCGCTCGGTAATTCCAGCTTGCCTGATCACATCGGCCAACGGCATGCCAAGCTCCTCTTGTTTGAGAGCGGCAGCAATTTGGTCGCTTGAGAATGGCGTGCGTTTCATGGCATCCCCTCGCGTCTCTTTTTAGTGATCTTTTAATGCCGATAGATCTGGCAATTTGTCCAGGCCGAGTCGGGCGCGTATTACGGGATCCTTGTACTGATCGCCGATGTTGCCGACACTGTTTTGGCCGATGATGCCGGTTGACGCTGCCGCGGGTGCAGCCGGAGCGGCAGGTCCTGCGGCCCTCTCCATGCCAGGGCAGGAGCGTCCGGTCGACTCAACCGCTTTCCGGTTGGCTTCACTTTGGCACAGCAAGGCGAGTGCAACGTCATTTAAACCCATCGCGCGGAATTCTCTGGAATCGAGCCTGCGTACGCAAGCTTGATCGACCATGGTGCTGCCGCCGGTTGCGCCGAAGCCCGTGAAGGACAGGCCGAACGATGCCGAACCCATGCAGGTGTCAGACAAGGTCGTGGTCAACGATGGCGCGACAATATTCGGCACGGTCTTGACGGAATAGCTGCCGCCATAGTCAACCGTGGTTTTGGTGTTGTTGGGACTGCTGCCTGGATCGCCCGCAGCGCTGCCGGATCCGGTTCCAGTTCCGCTTGCAGTGCCGCCTGCTCCGGTTCCAGAAGTTCCAGAGCCCCCAGAGCCCCCAGAGCCTCCAGAGCCTCCAGAGCCTCCAGAGCCTCCAGTGCCTCCAGTGCCTCCAGTGCCTCCAGTGCCTCCGGACGCCGGTAAGATCGGCAAGGAAACCGACACGCTCACCGTCGAATTGCCGCCGGTCCCAGAGCCGCCGGTTGCGCTGCCGCCATTGGTGGCCGACGCGCCATATGTGCCCGATATCGTGTTCGAAGCCGTACCGCCTGACGCAGTACCGCCTGACGCCGAACCGCCGACGCCGCCGGCGCCGCCAACCGCGGTTGCGGTAGATGTGGAAGTGGTTGTAGGCGTGGTCTGTGCAAGAGCTGGCAATGTAAAGGCCGAGGCTACCAGGATACCTATAAGTTTGCGTTTCATGGCTTCTCCATCGTAGTGATTGGTTTGACAAACGAGAGGGAAAAATTTCTTTTCCCATCCCGCAATTCATCGGTAGCCGAGCCGCTGATTGTTGTTATTAATATTGATTACCTGCGCCTGCCTTCGATACGGCAGTGCCGCCGTTGCCACCGTTGCCAGCAGTTGCATTACCAGAGGAGGCGCTGCCGGCGAACACAAAGTTCCCGGCTGAGCCGCCGGTATTGCTGGCGGCAATCGATGCGTCCGAGTTGCCGGTATGGGTGTAGTTGGTTCCGCCACCCGCAACCGCATTGCCGTTATAGGCTTGTGTGCCGCCGGTAGCGCTGGTTATGCCGCTGCCGCCACCGGCGCCGCCGCCAGTCGTTGCGCCAGCGGCAGTTGCACCGCCAGTTGCCGAGCCGCCGCCGGCGCCGGTCCAGTTGTTGCCGCTGGTGGCTGTGCCCCCAGTGATGGTTTGGCTTGCATTGCCGCCAGTGGCTGTGCCCCCCGTAGCCGATCCGCCTATAGCGCCGCCCGCCGTTGCAGATCCACCTGCGCCGCCTGCGCCGCCAATCGACACCGCAGTTGCGACGCTGGTGGTGATGGTTGTGACGGCAGTTGTACTTGAACCGGAACCGGAACCGGAACCTGATCCTGAAGATTCATGAGCGAATGCAGAGACGGCGAACAGTGAAACTACGGATGCAGCAATAATTTGCTTTTTCATTTCTGATTCTCCTTGGAGCGGGGCATCATTCACTAGAGTGTCCCGTCTATGCGCCCCTAGCCATAGACAAGCGTTACCACATGTGAGGGTCATATCGGCAACGCGTCGGGCAGAAGATGTTCGCTTGATTGGAGCGAGCTTCTTATGCGGCAACAAGCGCTGCGAGTGCCTCACTGAACCAAAACGGAAATGTCTTTTTTCGACAAGGCAAAGCGTGACCGGAGAGAGAGCGGGAAAATGGAGCCGATCAGCGCCAGGCTCGTCGAACCAATGCTTTTGCGCTGATCTGATAATAGGATTGCAAAATCGAATGCTTACGACAAAACCTTGTCAGGTTCGGACAGCTGGAATGGCGGATGTGGATATTTTTTTGATCACAACCGCATGTGAGCGCTAACAAAAAATGCTTAAGAACACATTGCATTCGTGGCGCCTCCACGCACATCTTCAAGAGTAGCGATGCGCGGAAATTTCGTTGCTAATTCGTTGATAATACTTGTTGTCCGTTTTTGACAAGCAGGCAAAAAAAAGTCTCATGGGTTTTAGTGGGCGGTCGCCGATTGGCGGTCCTCCACGAGATGGAGACAGGATGGCTTGCATGAAAAAAGAAACTTGGTCTACGTCTCTCGTCGTTATCGGATATATTGCCGGATGCAAACAGATGTCCTGATGTTTGATGTTCATCCAAATCGAAAAAAAACAATTATGAATATTGCCGAACTTTTTTTGCTTGCCGCCATCTGGGGCGCGTCGTTTCTTTTCATGCGCGTCGGCACCCCGGAATTCGGCCCGGTGCCGCTGATTGCCTTACGGGTGGGGATAGCGGCGCTGGTGCTGTTGCCGGTACTGCGTTCCGCCGCAGCCCGCAGCCATTTGCGTAGCAAGGCGTGGCCGATGCTGATTGTCGGCGTCACGAATTCGGCCTTGCCGTTTTCACTGTTCGCCTACTCGACCTTGTATCTCAGCGCCGGTTTCGATGCAATCCTGAACGCCACCGTGCCGCTGTGGACCGGCCTGATTGCTTTCATCTGGCTGAAAACGCCAATGAGCCGGCCGCAAATTATCGGCATGCTGGTCGGTTTGGTGGGCGTGATTACGTTGGTGTCGGACAAGATCGGCGCCGGCGTGTCCAGCGTGTGGCTGGCGATAGGCGCGGTATTGCTGGCCACGCTGTCCTACGGTTTTGCCATCAATTACTCGAAAACGCGGCTGGCAGGCGTGCCGCCTTTTGTTGTCGCCTGCGGTAGCCAGCTGGCGGCAACCCTGGTGCTGTTGCCGCTGGCAATATGGTATTGGCCCGCCGCACCTGTTTCTGCCACGGCGTGGTATTCGGTGCTGGCGTTAGGGGTGGTTTGTACCGGCATCGCCTACGCGATTTTCTATCGTTTGCTAGAGCATGTGGGCTCGGCGTACGCCGCCTCCGTGACCTTCCTGATTCCTATCTTCGGGGTGATCTGGGGGGCGATTTTTCTGAAAGAAGAAGTCACTGCGCCCATGCTGATCGGTTGCCTGATCGTGTTGCTTGGGACGGCTTTGGCGACCGGCAAGCTCGATCTGTCCGGCTATCTGGGTAGTAAAGTAGCGAAGTAAAGTGCTCAAGTAAACTCTGGTCTCTGCGCCGTTGGGGGCGGCGCTATAAGTGAATATATGCAACATGTCAGTCGCTAGTGTGTCGTTTTCGCGGCGTCAAGCAGCATTAGTTGCCTGCTTCTATGGCATAATCAAGAGCTAAATTCACTGTTTTGCGCAGTCTCGAAGCTGCCCCGGATCATGCTTAAAACGCTCTACGATAAACTTTGGGAATCCCACGTCGTCCATACCGAGCAGGATGGCACGGCGATTCTGTATATTGATCGACATCTTTTGCATGAGGTTACCAGCCCTCAGGCTTTCGAAGGCCTGAAGCTGGCCGGCCGCAAGCCATGGCGGCTGCCGGCCAACCTGATGGTGGCCGACCATAACGTGCCGACCACCGGCCGCGCCAACGGCATTGCCGATCCGGTCTCGCGTTTGCAGGTGGAAACCCTGGACGCCAACGCCAAGACCTATGGCCTGACTTATTTCGGCATGAACGACCATCGTCAAGGCATCGTCCATGTGATCGGGCCCGAGCAGGGCGCAACCTTGCCGGGCATGACTGTGGTCTGCGGCGATTCCCACACCTCGACCCATGGCGCTTTCGGCTGCCTGGCGCATGGCATCGGCACTTCCGAAGTCGAACATGTGCTGGCTACCCAACCCTTGCTGACCAAGAAATCGAAATCGATGCTGGTGCAAGTCGACGGTGCGATTCCTGACGGCGTTACCGCCAAGGACATCGTGCTGGCCGTGATCGGCCGCATCGGCACCGCCGGCGGCACCGGTTATGCAATCGAATTCGCCGGTTCGGCGATTCGCGCCTTGTCGATGGAAGGCCGCATGACGGTATGCAATATGGCGATTGAAGCCGGCGCCCGCGCCGGCATGATCGCGGTCGACGATACTACGCTGAACTATGTCAAGGGCCGGCCGTTCTCGCCGGCCGGGCCGCATTGGGAACGCGCCGTGGCTTACTGGCGCACCTTGCATTCCGATCCAGGCGCCAAGTTCGACATGGTGGTGACACTCAACGCCGCCGAGATCAAACCGCAGGTGACTTGGGGCACCTCGCCTGAAATGGTGGTGGCGATCGATGGCCGCGTGCCTGATCCGGACAAGGAAAAAGACGCCACCAAGCGCGACGGCATGGAAAAAGCGTTGGCCTATATGGCGCTGAAACCGAATACCGCGATGGAAGATATCCGTATCGACAAGGTGTTCATCGGTTCCTGCACCAATTCGCGGATTGAAGATTTGCGGGCGGCGGCGGCAGTGGTGCGCGGCAAGTTCCGTGCTTCCAACGTCAAGCTGGCGATGGTGGTGCCGGGCTCCGGACTGGTCAAGGAACAAGCCGAGCGCGAGGGTCTGGACAGGATTTTCAAGGACGCCGGCTTCGAATGGCGCGAGCCGGGCTGCTCTATGTGTCTGGCCATGAATGCCGACCGGCTCGAACCGGGCGAACGTTGCGCCTCCACCTCGAACCGCAATTTCGAAGGCCGCCAAGGCGCCGGCGGCCGCACCCACCTGGTCAGCCCTGCGATGGCGGCAGCGGCTGGCATTGCAGGCCATTTTGTTGATATTCGTTCGCTATAACTAATTTCGAAGGACAAAGATGAAAAAAATAGTCACCCTATGCGTTTTGCTGGCCAGCGTCTATGCGCTGAGCGCTTGCAATACTTTCCACGGCTTTGGTAAAGATGTGGAACACGTCGGCGAGAAAATTCAAGGCAAGTGATCACCTCGCGCAAGCGGGGATGGCAGATTGGAATGAAGAAATGAATAAATTTACCGTACTGGATGGTTTGGTGGCGCCGCTGGACCGCGCCAATGTCGATACCGATGCGATTATCCCCAAGCAGTTCCTGAAATCGATCCAGCGCACCGGTTTCGGTCCGAATCTGTTTGACGAATGGCGTTACCTGGATCATGGCGAGCCAGGCATGGACAATTCGCGCCGCCCGCTCAACCCGGAGTTCGTCCTCAATCAGCAACGCTATCAGGGCGCGTCGATTCTGCTGACCCGCAAGAATTTCGGTTGCGGTTCGTCGCGCGAGCATGCGCCGTGGGCGCTGGATCAATACGGTTTCCGCGCCATCATCGCACCCAGTTTTGCCGATATTTTCTTCAATAACTGCTTCAAGAACGGCTTGTTGCCGCTGGTCCTGCCCGAGGCGCAGATCGACCGCCTGTTCGATGAAGTCAAGGCGTTCCCGGGCTATCGCCTGGTGATCGATCTGGAAAAGCAATTGGTCAGCACGGCCAACGGCAGCCTGGCTTTTCCGTTCGAAGTGGGCGAATTCCGCAAATACTGCCTGCTGAACGGTCTCGACGACGTCGGCCTGACCTTGCGCCAGTCCGACAAGATCCGCGAATTCGAAGAGCGCCATCTGTTTGCGCAGCCTTGGTTGAGCAACACCATTTAAGAAGCTTGTCGGCCACGGATATTTTTTGAATCATTCAA
>NZ_JAGQEG010000048.1 GCF_018305005.1 Collimonas silvisoli | reverse complement strand
AAAAGCAGCTTTCGCCTGTTTGCTCTATACGGTCATTTTTTGTCGTGCAAGTCTGATCGTTTTAGTTGCATCGATACTGCAAAACGCTCAGCGGGGTGCACGCTAACCGAGATTTCAAACGCTTGGCCAGCCGCATCAAAGTACCACCGAATAATTTTGAGAGCGGTCGTACCCGGCTCTACCTGTAACGAACGCGCCATTGTGTCCGGCACTGTAGTTGCTCGGATTTCCTGCCGTATTTCTGCGATGCGCCGGCCGTATCGTGATTCGATCAAGGCGCTGATTAGTACGCTAGGTGATTTGCGGACGATCTCGCCAATCTCTGCATATGCTGGCTCGATATATACATCGGTCCATCCTACCGGGAGCCGGTCGGTAGCCCCATTCATCCGCAAGCTGGAAATACGCAGCCATCGCGTCTCATTCTGGCATCCGAATTCCGTGGCAAGTGCCCCGCTTACCGTCGTTTCCTCAATTTCCAGCACTTTGCGGACATGTGTACTACCAAACTGCACCAGGTCATCTACTGACGCTAAAGATGGGCGGAAGTCGTTGGTAGGCTCAGACGACTCGACCCGCGTGCCAACATTTTTGCGTCGGGACACCAAGCCAAGCTGCTGAAGCTCATGCAGCGCTGCCCGAATGGTGTGACGGCTTGTGGAGTAGGAGTCGCACAGTTCCAGTTCAGTTGGCAGCAAGGAACCGACTGGGAAGCGCCCGGAAACAATGCCCTCGGTAAGGTTGCGGGCGATATCGGCGAAGTGAGGTTTATTGGTGACAGCATTCATGACAGCAATTATGAACGGGAATCGTAAAAACGTGTTGCGCAATATGTTCGAACATATTACATTCAATATGTCCGAACATAATAACATATATATGTGCGGACATATTGTTTCAATCCATAAACAATCCGACTGGTTTTCTTAGTCATCCTACCGCGAGGTCGTCATGTCGTTCTCCTCTGCTTTCACCGCTAGCACCGTAGTAGATTCCATCCTGTTCCGCGATGCTTTTGGCACCGCGACAATGCGTGCATTGTTTTCTGATCACGCACTAATCCAGCGTTATATTGATGCCGAAGTGGCACTTGCCAAGGCTGAAGCACGCGTCGGCGTCATCCCGGAAGAAGCCGCCAAAATCATTGCTCAGGAATCGAAAATAGAGCGCATCGACTTCGATCACATGCGCCATGAAACTGACATCGTCGGTTATCCGATTCTTCCTTTGGTACATCAGTTGGTTGAAATGTGCGGCGATGCTGGCCGTTACGTCCATTGGGGCGCGACTACGCAAGACATCATGGACACCGCAGTTGCGCTGCAGGTGCGGGACGCACTGGATGTAGTCGAAGCAGACATCCGTGAGTTGCGCCAGATTCTCTCCAACCTCGCAATTAAATACCGGGATACGCCGATGGCAGGTCGTACCCACTTGCAACAAGCGCTGCCGGTCACGTTCGGCTATAAGGCCGCGATCTGGTTAGCAATGTTTGACCGCCACCAGCAGCGTCTTGCCGAACTGCGTCCACGCGTTGCAGTCGTCGAGTTCGCTGGTGCTGCCGGCACGCTCGCCTCATTGGGCGACAAAGGTTTTGAAGTGCAGAAGGCAATGGCCGAGGAATTAAATCTCGGGGTTCCGGCGACGACTTGGCATGTAGCGCGCGATGGCTTTGCCGAGACGATCAACCTGCTTGCGCTTGTTACCGGCTCTCTCGGCAAGATTGCTCTGGACATCATGATCATGGCGTCCACCGAATTCGGAGAGCTGTATGAACCCTTCGTAAAAGGACGTGGTGCTAGCAGCACAATGCCGCAGAAGCGCAATCCCATTTCGAGCGAACTGATGCTAGCCGCAGCCAAGGCAGTACGACAGCACGCGGGCTTGATGGTCGACGCAATGATCCAGGATTTCGAGCGTGCTACCGGACCATGGCACGCCGAATGGATTGCCATCCCGGAGAGTTTCATTCTCACAGCCGGCGCTTTGCATCAGGCCAAGTTCGCGCTGGGCGGGCTCATTGTCGACACAGATCGTATGAAAACCAATCTTGGCATCAGTAAGGGCTTGATCGTCGCAGAAGCAGTAATGATGGGCATGGCGCCGTTGATCGGGCGGCAGCAGGCTCACGACATTGTCTATGACGCTTGCCGCGCCGTGAACGAAAAAGGGGGCACGCTGGCGGAAGCGCTTAGCACCATGTCTGAAGTCACCGCGCATTTTGATTGTGCAACGATTGATCGCCTGACCGACCCTGCGAACTATCTCGGCTTGGCGCCCCAGATGGTGGACCGTGCCGTTGCGCTATCCCGCGAAACTAACGCCTAACTAACGCCTAATTCATACGGAGGAGACGCCATGAATAAAGCATCATTCGGGGTTGACACCCCAATCGCGCCGCCCAGGAAATTGCCCTGGTATCGCAAGCTAGGCATGCAAGTGCTGCTCTCGCTTGTACTCGGTATTGCAGCCGGGTTGTTATTTCCCAAGTTTGCTTCGCAGCTCAAATTGCTAGGCGACATGTTTCTTTCGCTGATCAAGGCCGGGGTCGCTCCCTTGGTGTTTCTCACTATCGTGCACGGAATTGCATCCGCTGGTGACGTGAAAAGTGCAGGCCGGGTTGGCTGGCGCTCTATCGTCTACTTTGAGGTCGTTTCAAGCATCGCACTGATGATCGGCATGTTGGCTGGCAATCTATTAAAAATTGGCAGCAATATGAGTTCTGTCGCTACGGGCGCGGTGCCTCCGACCGTAGCAAAAGCAGCGCCACAAGGCTTCCTTGAATTCATGGCGCACATCGTGCCGGATAATTTTGTCGGTGCCTTCGCAAAAGGAGAGCTTTTGCAAGTAGTAGTCTTGGCAGTCATGGTCGGTATAGGCATCTTGGCGATCCCGGAAAGGCGACGAGAGAAGATCAATACCGGGCTAGATTATATTTCAGAGGTGTTGTTCTCTTTTATCAACCTAGTCATGAAACTGGCTCCAATCGGGACATTCGGTGCAGTTGCTTACTCCGTCGGTAGCAACGGAACAGCAGTGCTGGTCGCATTGGCACAACTGGTACTTGGCTTTTACGGCGTGGTGGTGCTGTTCATCGTGGTCGTACTGGGACTCATTGCCAAGTTTGCCGGCTTTAGCCTTTGGCGCTTTCTCAGGTACATCAAAGATGAAATTTTCATTGTGCTGGGTACGGCTTCATCGGAAAGTGCCCTGCCGCGCCTGTTGATCAAACTGGAACGTCTTGGATGCGCCAAGCAAACTGTTGGCCTCGTACTGCCAACGGGCTACGCGTTCAATCTCGATGGCACCTCGCTGTTCATGTCGATGGGCGTGATGTTCATTGCGCATGCATACGGAATTCCCATTACGCTCGATCAGCAGGTCGGCATCCTTGTGTTGATGCTCCTGACGTCTAAAGGCGCAGCCACCGTGTCAGGCGGATCGTTCGTGGTGTTTGCGGCGACGGTGACTTCGACTGGCATTCTGCCCGTGGAAGGGTTGGCAGTCATCTTTGGTGTCTATCGTTTCATGTCGATGGCAATCGCTACTTGCAACACAATTGGCAACAGCGTTGCAACCGTCGTGATTGCCAAATGGTCAGGAACCTTCGATAAAGTGGTTGCGGAGCGTCATTTATATCCCGAGCGCTACCCAGGCATAGCGCAGGCCGATGCAGCGCTTGACGATGGCAATCTCCTGCCAGAGGATATGAACGACGCAACCCCACATCCCGCTGGAATTACGTTGCGATAGCTCTTGATCGATACGCAAGGAGGGCAGTCAGGCGAGTAACTTGACGTACCGAAGCTTGTCTGTCCTAACCTTGTACGGCGAAACCAAGCAGCTGTAACCAAGGGGCTATCTGTTCGCAGTAAAATTGAATTGATGCCTTGTTGCATGTCGATGATGAGCAGGGCTGCATTTTTATTTATCTGTTCCATGATTCGCGGCATCTAATGAAAGCCATATTGTAGTTGGATCGGGCGACAATTCTTGGCCGGTTGCACGCTTTCTGCATTGATGCTGAACGCGTACAATCGGCCAGGGCAAGACGCTCCCTGTGCGCGGAGAGCCATGCGCCGCGCCACTTTCACTCTCCGCTTCCTCTTCAGCTTGCCGCAGGTGACCCAGGGAGCGTGCGGCCGGTTTCGAGCAGCGTCTTGAGATTCGACAGAACCTTCGGCCAGCCGCCCGATATGCCCGCCAGCATTTGAGGGTCGCGCTCAAGGTCTTCATGCGTGACCGTCAAACGAACCAGGCCGTCGCTGTGCGGCTCGATGTCGAACGCAACGCGCGAATGTTTCGACTTGTCCTCGGCGTCCGTCGGCCTGGCCCATGTGAGAACCAGGCGGCGTGGAGGGCTGCTCTCGACGACCGTGCCGACAATGTCAACCGTTCGCGCATCGTCGAGGCGTTGGTGCTCCCATTGAGAACCGGGCCGCCAATCCGACACGTTCACATGCACCGGACAATCAGCATTCAAGCCAGACCAATACTTGCGCGTCACGTCTGTGTCGACCAAAGCCTGCCACACTTTCTCCGGCGTCGTCGCGATATAGGTCACGTATACAAAATCAGGTTTTGTCATCTTCATCTCCTTCTAGTCTCTTCTTGAGGTCGCGCAGCGCACCAAGGCGGCTGCGCTCGAATTTTTCGATCCAGCGCTCGTAGATCTCGTGCAGCGGCACAGGGTTCAGGTAGTGGAGCTTTTCTCGGCCTTGCCAAACGATGGCGACCAGGTTTGCCTCCTCTAGCTGTTGCAAGTGCTGCGTCACGGCTTGGCGTGTCATGTCCATGTGCTCACAGAGTGCCGTGAGCGTCTGGCCGTTCTCCTGATGCAGCAGGTCAAGCAGGCGCCTGCGGCCCGGGTCAGCCAGCGCTTTGAATACTTTGTCGATGTCCAAATTCGCCGCTTTAGTTCCAGTTGTCGATCTTGACGTCGTTAGGGTTGGGAGCACCTTTTCCGGTTTCCAGAAGCGACTTCAAACTCATGAGAAAAATCGCCCACTTGCTGCTGCAATGGTGCATGAATTCCACAGGCTCCTTCCAGCCCTGGTGCTTGAAGAGGACGATGCAATATTCGCCGTCCTGCTTGAGATCCCAGCTTATCTTGGTGCCGATCCATTCCTCGGGCCCGCCTACCACTTGCCACAGCACCCGCTCGGCGGGATGAAGCTCAAGCACCTTCATCTCGAAACTGCCGATCTCGGCGCCACCGGCGCTAAAGCGGAACTGGATCACCCCGCCGACTTTGCTTTCCCCTTCCGTGTTGTTGGTCCACCAGGCGGCAAGGCCTTCACACGTGCTCAATGCTTTATAGACTTCATCCAGGGACGATTTAATTCCGACTCTATGCAGGATATCCACCATGATTTCTCCTTACGGGTTGATCGAAACGACTGCGTGCGTTGTCATGGCAAAAACCTCCTGGTGTCAGCCCGCTTTGAAGGCTTTTGCCGATGTCCAAGTACGTTGTAAATAATTATAGGTGAGCATTTGATATATGCAAGCGTTTACCTGCATATCGAGTGAAAAAAAACTGCGGTACGGCGTCTCCAGGTTGAACGAGTGGTGCTCGAAGATCGGCAATGTCATGGCCGATGCACCACTCGGCCTGCCTAGTGGGCGCCGGATGGGTGGCAAACGCCTGGGCTCGTGCAGCATGGCCAGGCCGTGAAAGGAATGCCGATCGTTAACTGATTATCAACGATCATTTCTACTGCATTGCAGACACGCAAGGAATCCAGTTTGAGTCAAACTGCGAACTTCACGCCCTGACATATCTTGTCAAATAAAATCACGATCTATACACATTATTCATAACTCACGATCACCTGGCTGCCGCTCCCCTGCAACGCCGGCGTCAACGCGCCCCGGCCATCGATCACAAAAGCAAACACAAAGTTCGACCAGCCATTGTCGTCGTCAAACGCGTCAGTGTTGCCGCTGGCGCTGCTGAGGCCGACGCATCTGGCATAGTTGCACAAGTAGGCATGCACACCGGCTGGCGGCGCTGTCAGGAAACTGTATTGCCAGCTGACCCGGCGTGTCTTCGAACTTGAGGTGACGCCGCTGCCGGCCGGGGCGATCTGAGGCGATTGATAGTTGACGCCGCGGTGGAAAATCGCCGGCGCTGAAGTTGCAGCGCTCCAGGAACCGGTGACGCGGCCAGGCCGGCTTGGTGTGGCGTTGCTGTTGAGTTGTATGGCGCCGGGGCCGGCTGGCGCATTCCCTGCATTGCCATTCCGTCCCAGATAGGTGCTCAGACTGATTGCCGCCGCCGGCTGATCGCCGGCAAAGACGCTTGCCGCCGGCAACACCGCCAACGTCAGCAACAGGCTGGCGACGATGGCGTAGCGCAATTTGAATTCACGGCAACGGTAAGCGAAGGCCCGCATCTCAGGCTGCCTCGGTCCAGCTGCTTTCATTCAAGCGCACCCGCAAGCGGCTGATGGCCTGGCTGTGCAACTGGCAGACGCGTGACTGGCTGACTTCCAGCACGGCGCCGATCTCGCGCAGATTCATTTCTTGTTCGTAGTACAGGCTGAGCAGCAGGCGGTCGCGCTCCGGCATGCGGGCGATCGCTTCTACCAGCATGTCGCGCATGCCGCTTTCCAGCATGCGCTGCAACGGATCGTCAGCGCCGCCGCGGTTATGCTCGCCGTCGCTGCTCTGGCGATCGAGGAAGGAATTCTCATTGCTGCCGCCTTCGCAGTCTTCGTAATACACCAGCTGCGAACCGTGGATTTCCTGCAGCAGATGCTGGTAGTCTTCCAGCGACAGTTGCATCGATGCGGCGATTTCGCGCTCGCTCGGCGGCCGCGCCAGTTTCTGCTCCAGCGCCTGCACTGCGGCGTCAACCTTGCGCGAGGATTGCCGCAAGCCGCGCGACAGCCAGTCGTTGGCGCGCAGCTCATCCAGCATGGCGCCGCGGATGCGCTGGCTGGCGTAGGTTTCGAATTGCGCGCCCTGATCGTCCTGATAACGATTGGCGGCGTCCAGCAAGCCCAGCATGCCGGCCTGGATCATGTCGTCCAGTTCCACGCTGGCCGGCAGCTTGGCGATCAGCTGCAAAGCCAGACGCCGCACCAGTGGCGCATATTTCGCCAGCGTATCGGATTTGTCGATTTTTCCCTGAGCTGTATACATGACGGATTCCTCTTCCTGCTTTACTCACGCAGTGTTCAGATTTGGGTTAAAAAAACAGCGCACAATTTTCACCAGCGTTCTTACCAGCATTCATTAATGCGACTGCGCTGTTGCCGCAACGCGACGCGGCCATTGCAGCAACTGCCCGGCGATGCGACGGAAATCGACCGCCGCCGCGCTGGTTTGAAATGCCTCTACCACACTCAATTTGAGACCTTGGGCGCGCACCAGATGCGGGTCCTCGGCGACACAGCCGGCGGGTTCCAGCGCCAGCCCCAGATAACGGCTGCCGGTGGCTGCCAGATTGCTCAGCACACGTTGCGCTTCCGGCATGCCGGCCGCCAGATTGACCATGATGCGCAGCCGCTGCATGGCGTGGGTATAGTGCAATTGCTTGATGCAGGTGTAAGCGGCGGTAATCGACGCTGCCTGCGGCCGCAACACCACCACTACATCGTCCGCCTGCGCCGCCAACGGCGACAAGCCGCCGCGCTGGTCGAGGCTGGCGTCGATCAAGATCACCTGGCCTCGAAACACACTGCGCACATCGGCCTCCGCAGTTGCCGGATCGCGCCTGCAGGTTGACCGCACCGGCAGCAGCAACGCACCGCAGGCCATGCGCGACGCCGCCAGCGACAACGGCAGGCCGCCAGCCGCAACCTCGGACCAACTGCCGGCCGCAACGCCAGCGCCAGCCCACTTCGCGGTTGCCGGATGCGCCCCGCTCTGTTCATCCAGCAACAACACCTCTTTTCCTTGCTGCACCAGCGCTGCGGCCAGGTTCAAGGCGACGCTGGTGACGCCGATCCTGGGGCTGCTGCCAACCAATGCAATGACATGCGCCGCATGCATGCCCGAATGCTGCGCCATCAGGCAGCGCAAACCGTCTGCCTGATCGCTGACCACCTTGTTCAAAGCTGTCTCCTCACCCTGGCAACGCTGCCGTGTGGTGCGCCGGCGTTAGGCCAGGAGCGTTCTCTGCATCCAGCGCCAGTGCATCCAGCAATGCGATCAGCTTGCCGAAACCTTCAAACAGCGCCGCCGCAGCGGTGACGGTGACAGAGCTGGAGCGGATACGGTGCCCTGCCAGTTGCGCCAGCAACGCCCGCGCTGCAGCGGCCCAGCTATCCTGCGTGTGCGCCAGACGCCAGACCGTAGTGCTGGCCTGGGCCGCAACCAGCAAGCGTTTCTGCATATGGCTATCGCCCGGTTCGGTGCAAGCGTCGAGTTGCTGGATGGCTTGCTTGAGCAATTTGAAATAGGGATCGGCAGCTTGCTTCCAGCAAGACCATGCGGCCAGTTGCTGTGCCGTCACCGAGGGCGCGAGATTGCTCAGCAAATACCAGCTGGCGAGCAACTTGCCGCTGTGCTGATCGACAATACGCATGACCACGCAACGCAGGCTGGCGAAACCGGATAAGCAGCTGCCGGACTGGCTGTCGCCACGCAAAGCGATCGCCGTTTCTGCCAGCGTTTGCTGCGCCGGCTTGCCTTTGTAGACGATAGCCTGGGGCGCGTCGAACGTCAGTTGCGCCGCCAGTTTCGCCAGCGTGGTGCGCTGCTCGCCGTGCATCACGCCAGTGGTGCCGCGCGCCCGCGCCAGCCATGACAGGCCGTCTGCTTGCCAGGACTGGATCAAGTCTGAGGCCGGCATTCTGTCCAGCAAATGCACGAGGGGCTTGGCGAAATGTTGTTGCTGCATCCATGCCAGCTGACGCAGCGCTGGCCTTGGCGCAACGCTGATTGCATCGGTTGCACCGGCGGCAGGTGTGGTGGACAGCGCGGTAGACAACAGCTGATGCGGCGCCGCCAGCGGCATGCCGTTGCGGTCCGACAGCAGTACGCTGGATTGCAAAGTGTAGGCGTCGCCGCTGCGGCTGGCCAGCAACTCCGTCTTGCCGCTGACGGCCAGCACATGGCTAGCGCATGCAGTCTCTATTTCTGCGTTCGCCAATGTCAACAGCTTGTGCACCGTCGCCTTGCTGCTGACGCTGTCGTCGGCCAGGTCGCGCCACAATGCGCTGCTGCCGTCGAAGCCGATCTGGCCGTTAGCCAGCGCGCTGGCGTTGGCCGCCAATTCCTCGGCGTCGTGCGCCAATACCCGGATCAGTTGCTGGCATTGGCTGCGCAAGCGTTCGGTGGTGGCGGCCGCGGCGGCCAGTTCGTTATCGTTGTTCAATGCCGCCGGCAACTCGCCCAGATCGGCCTCGCCCGGCACGAACAAGGCGCTGCGGCTGGCGCTCTGGAACACGCTGTCGACCAGTTGCGAGCGCTCGGCGATCATCAGGTTTTCCGGCACTTTCTGGCCGCAGGAGACGTAGTGCACCGGCAGCCGGTGGCGGATCACGGTATCCAGCAATGCGCCGGGATGGGTGGCTTCGTCGGTTTTGGTAAAGATGCAGCCGGCCAGCTGGTTGCCGCCGGCGCTGTCTTTATAGGCGTGCACTACTTCGTTCAACGTGTCGCCGTGGCTGGCGGCGTTCAGCAGCAGCAGCCGCTTGACCGGTCGGCCGGCGCCGCACAGCATGGCGACCTGGTCCGAGACGCTGCGGTCGCGCTGGCTCTTGCCGACGGTGTCGATCAAGACCATGTGCTTGTCGCGCAGGTCGTCCAGCACCAATCGCAGATCGGCGGCGTCCTTGACTGCATGCACCGACACGCCCAGGATCTTGCCGTAGATGCGCAACTGTTCGAACGCGCCGATGCGGTAGCTGTCGGTGGTCAGCAGCGCCAGCTTGTCGGCGCCGAAGCGCATGACGCAGCGCGCCGCCAGTTTTGCGGTGGTGGTGGTCTTGCCGACGCCGGTCGGCCCCATCAAGGCATAGACGCCGCCGCCATCCATCAGCGTGTCTTCGTTTTCCATCAAGGGCAGATTGCGCGCCAGTTCGGCCTTGACCCATGCCATGCCGGAGGCGAAATTCTGGCCGGTCGGCAGATGGTCCAGCATCGCTTTCGCCAGGCTGGCGCTGAAGCCCGCGCCTAGCAAGGTGCGCAGCAGATGGCCGCGTACCGGATCGCGCCGTTGCTTGTCGTTCCACACCAGGCCGGCCAGCTGTTCTTCGATCATGCCGCGCATCGAATGAATCTCGCTGATAACGCTATCGTTGTTGTCTTTGTTAGTTGCCACGTTGGTTGCTACAGCAACTGCCGGATCAGTTGCCGCAGCTGCGCTTGCGGCTGGCGGCGCCGCTGCAGGTTGCGCAAGCGCCGTTTCCAGCATGGCGACAATCTCGACGCCGCTTGCGGTAGCCCGGTTGGAAACGATAATCGCATCCGGCCCCAGTTGTTCGCGCACCAGGCGCAATGCTTCACGGCTGGACGGGGCGACGATGGTGACGTTGTTGGCGCTGTTGTTATTCATGCTCAAACCTTACCTCCGATGGTGGCGGTTACTTTGATGGTGCGGGTGTCAGGGATCTCGGCGTGCGACAGCACTTTGAGCTGCGGCAGGCTGCGGCGCAGGAAGCGCGCCAGCAAGACGCGCAGAGGATGCTGTACCACCAGCACCGGCGACAAACCGAACTGCTCCTGACGCGTAATCGCAAGCTGGGTCTGGGTCAGCAAGCTATCGGCCAGGCCTGGCTCCAGCCCGCTGCCGTTGCTCAACGCTTGCAGCAGAACCCGGTCCAGGGAACCGTCGAGACCGATCACCTGCAGCTCGCCGTTGCCGGGGAATAGCTGCTGGGTGACCGCCCGGCCCAGCGCCAGCCGCACCAGCGATGTCAGTTCGGTAGCATCGCTGACGCCGGCGCCGTGCTCCAGCAGGACATCCAGAATGGTGCGCATGTCGCGGATCGAAACACTTTCATCCAGCAGGTTTTGCAATACCTTCTGCAAGGTTGTCAGCGACAGCAGCTTGGGCACCAGATCCTCGATCAGTTTCGGCGCATCCTTGGCGACCCGGTCCAGCAGTTGCTGCACTTCCTGCCGTCCCAGCAGTTCCGCCGAATGGGCGTGGATCAGGTGGTTGAGATGGGTGGCGATCACGGTGCTGGCGTCGACCACGGTATAGCCGTAGATCTGCGCCTGTTCCCGCATGTGGCTATCGATCCAGACCGCCGGCAAGCCAAAGGCCGGATCGACCGTCGGCGTGCCGGGCAAGGTCGCGCTGACCTGGCCCGGATTGATCGCCATCCATTGCCCCGGCCAGGCTTCGCCGTTGGCGATCTCCACGCCTTTCAGGGTAATCACGTAGGAATTCGGCTTGAGTTCGAGGTTGTCGCGGATATGCACTACCGGCACCAGGAAACCGATGTCTTGCGCAAATTTCTTGCGGATGCTTTTGATGCGGCCCAGCAGCTCGCCGTTCTGGCTGCGGTCCACCAGGGAAATCAAGCGGTAGCCGACTTCCAGTCCAAGCGGATCGACCAGCGCCACATCATCCCAGCTGGCGTCGGCCGGTTCCGCCGCTGCCGCGGAAGGCGGCGGCGCCTTGGCGGCATATTCAGCCGCGGCGCTACGCTGCAGCAGACGACGGCCGAGGTAAACCAGGCCGCCTGAAATAAGCAAGAACGCCACATGCGGCATGCCTGGCACCAGCCCCATCAGGCCGATGATGCCGGCGGTCAGGAACAGCACCTGTGGATTGGAAAACAACTGCCCCATCAACTGCTGGCCGACATCTTCAT
Source organism: Collimonas silvisoli (assembly GCF_018305005.1). Classification (GTDB taxonomy): domain Bacteria; phylum Pseudomonadota; class Gammaproteobacteria; order Burkholderiales; family Burkholderiaceae_D; genus Collimonas; species Collimonas silvisoli. The sequence continues at coordinate 30,658 of NZ_JAGQEG010000048.1, read as the reverse complement.
CGGTAGTCACGCGTGAGACGATGACGCCGGCGGCGGTGGAAATCACTAGCGCCGGGATTTGCGCTACCAGGCCGTCGCCGATAGTCAGCAAGGTGTAATTCTTGGCGGCCACCGAAATATCCAGGCCGTGCTGCGCGACGCCGACGATCAGGCCGCCGACCACATTGATCACCATGATCAGCAAACCGGCTATCGCATCGCCGCGCACGAACTTGCTGGCGCCGTCCATGGAACCGTAGAAATCCGCCTCCTGCGCTACTTCGGCGCGGCGTTTGCGGGCTACGTCTTCGCCGATCAGGCCGGCGTTCAAATCGGCGTCGATCGCCATCTGCTTGCCGGGCATCGCATCCAGCGTGAAGCGGGCGCCGACTTCGGCGATCCGCCCGGCGCCCTTGGTAATCACCATGAAGTTGATTACCACCAGAATCACAAAGACCACGATACCCACCGCGAAATTGCCGCCCACCAGGAAATGGCCGAAGGCTTCGATCACCTTGCCGGCGGCGTCCGGGCCGGTGTGGCCTTCCAGCAGCACCACGCGGGTAGAAGCGACGTTGAGCGACAAGCGCAGCAGAGTCGAAAACAGCAAGACTGCCGGGAAAGCGGCAAAATCCAGCGCCTTCATGGTGTACATGCTGACCAGCAGCACCATCACCGAGAGTGCGATGTTGAAGGTGAACAGCAAGTCGAGCAGGAACGGCGGCAAGGGCAGGATCATCATGCCGAGAATCATGATGATCAGCATCGGGCCGGCCATGCCCTTGACGCTGTTGCCGGCCAATATGGCGGCCCCTAAGCGTGGCAAGGATGCGAATGAAAAAGCTGGGCCTGCTGGCTTCATGCCGGGCTCCCTATGGTATCGAGTGAGGTGTCTAGTGAAGCGGGAACCGGAAGATCAGCCGGCGTGCGCGGCGCAATGCCGCCCTCGCTGCGCCAGCGCTGCAATTGATAGACCCAGGCCAGCACTTCGGCCACCGCGGTATACAGGGCGGCCGGGATTTCTTCGCCGAGGTTGGTATGGCGATATAGCGCACGGGTCAGGGGCGGCGCTTCCAGCATCGGAATCTTGTGCTCGGCGCCGATGGCGCGGATCCGCAGCGCGACCAGGTCGGTGCCTTTGGCAACTACCCGGGGGGCTCGCATTTCCTTATCGCTGTATTTGAGGGCGACTGCAAAGTGGGTCGGATTGGTGACCACCACGTCGGCGCTGGCGACGTCGGCCATCATGCGGCGGCGCGCCATCTGTTGCTGCTGGCGCCGGATCAGGCCTTTGATGTGCGGATCGCCTTCGCTTTCCTTGTGTTCCTGCTTCAATTCTTCGCGCGTCATGCGCAGCTTGCGGTAGTAACTCCACAATTGATATGGCACGTCGATGGCGGCCACCAGCAGCAGCGAGCCGATGATCAGGCTGCAGCAATTGGCCACCAGCCGTACCGTATGCGCCAAGGCGCCGTGGACCGGCTCGCTCAGCAGGCCGAGCAGATTGTCGAGGTTGCGCGACATGACCCAATAGGCGATGCCGCCTACCAGTGCCGACTTGGTGCATGCCTTGAATAGTTCAGCCAGCGATTGGCTGGAGAAGATGCGGGCGATGCCGGCGGCGGGGTTGAGTTTTGAGAATTTTGGCGCTAGCGATTGGGTTGAGAATAGCCAGCCGCCTAGCATCACCGGCGCGACCAGCGCTGCCAGCGCCAGCATGCCTAGCAACGGTAGCAGGGCTTGCAGCGCTTCTTGGGCGGCGGCGGCTTGGGTCAGCATGTAGGAGGTGTCGAAGCCGGCGGCGCGCTTGAATTGCATGGCTTGTCTTAGCGTGTGGCCGATGTGCTCGGCCATCGGCACGGCTGTGAGCCATAGGCCGCCGATGCCGGTGGTCAGCATGACGAAGGTGCTTAGTTCGCGGGAGCGCGCAACCTGACCTTCTTCGCGCGCCTTTTCCAGGCGGCGTGAAGAACCGGGTTCTGTCTTTTCGAGATCGCTTTCTTCCGCCATGCATGCTCCGTACCAGAAGGGACGAGTAGCGCCCTATCAATACGGATTATTGATGCAAGGGGGATTATGCAATCGGGCAAACAAGGTGCGGATCGGGGCCTTGCTTGGGCAATCGATGAGGAATCGGTGGCGTTCCGATGCTTTTCCTGCTCCGTGTTGGCCGCCAATCGCAGTTAAATGGGGTCGGTTTTTTTTTCGCGGCCTTTTGCGAAAATTACTCTGACCCCTTTTAACGGGCCACGGAGTACATGCCGTTGCATTCGACGAAATTTCATCGCTAACTAAAACGTCCGCTACTCCGTGGATGCACGCCGGGGGCGGCCCGGCAGCCGCTCCCTTTCTTTGCTTCGCCAAAGAAAGGAAGCAAAGAAAGGCGACCGCAAAGCCGTTGCCTTCCCTTCGGTCAGGTTCCCAAATGCAGCGGGTGCCAGTCGGGTGGGAGGACCAACTCGCTGCGCTCAGACATGTCCTCCCACAATTCCCGACTGACACCCGCTACATTTGGCAACGTCTCAATGCGGAATTCATTTCAACGGCAACGGCAACGTCAACTTCAACTTCAACTTCAACTTCAACTTCAACTGCAACAGCCTTGTTACTGATTAGAAGCCCAGGCTGGACAGCAAATCATCAACCTGCTCCTGATCCGAAACTGCGTCGGGGTTTTCATCGGCTCGCATTTGCGGGCCGTTCAGCAGGCCGTTGCCGTCTTGGCGCTTTTCTACCGGGGTGTTGTCGATCAATACTTGCAGCAACTGCTTTTCCATCTCATGCACGACTTCCATCATCTTCTTGATGACTTGGCCGGTCAGGTCTTGGAAGTCTTGCGCCATCATGATTTCTATCAGTTGGGCATTGATGGCTGAGGCTTGTTGCGGTACGTCTTTCAGATAGTTGCGGGTGTCTAGCACCAGCACGCGCGCGTCGTCCAGCTCGACCGGGCTGACGAACCATTCGTCCCAGCGTTGATTCAGGGTCTTGGCTTGCTTGCTGAGTTTTTCCTGGATCGGTTGGGCGACGTCGATTGCGTTGAGGGCTCTTTCAGCGGCTCGCTCGGTCATCGCTGCTACATAGTTCAGACGGTCGCGGGCGTCTGGGATGGCTTGGGCTGCCTTGGCGATTTCCTGGTCCAGGCCGAGTTCGCGCATGCTTTCGCGCAGCAAGCGCGTCAGGTGTCCGATGCGATTGACCAGCTGTTCGGCGGAATCGCCGGCGGCTGGCATCTGTAAGGCGTGCGCGCTCATATCAGGCACTCTCTTTCGCAATTTTTTCGAATATCTTGGTGATCTTTTCCTCCAGCGTCGCCGCGGTAAAGGGCTTGACCACATAACCGTTGGCGCCGGCCTGGGCGGCGGCGATGATGTTTTCTTTCTTGGCCTCGGCCGTCACCATCAGCACCGGCAGCTTGGCCAGGGCGGGATCGGCGCGTATCGATTGCAACATGGTCAGGCCGTCCATATTCGGCATGTTCCAGTCCGATACCACAAACCCGAAATTGCCGTCCTTGAGCTTGGCCAATCCTGCCGCGCCGTCCTCGGCTTCGTCGACGTTGACGAAATCCAGCTCCTTCAACAGATTTCTCACAATCCGCCGCATGGTAGGAAAATCGTCCACGACCAGAATTTTGATGCTTTTATCAACCATGATTACTCCACACTATAAATAGGACTTGCCGACACCTTAAACCTGAACAAACTCTTGACGCTCTTCCTGTATAACGTCACAAACACCGGAAAAGCGTAGGCCGGATTTGCTGCATTCATCACTCCTCATACCCGGTTCGAGCGCTCGCCATACGACATCAGACGCGCCATCAAGCGCTGACTCATTTCATCGATGCCGGCGATTTCGTTGGCCGCGCCCATCGCAATCGCTTCGCGCGGCATGCCGAACACGACGCAGCTGGCTTCGTCTTGCGCCAGAGTGTAGGCGCCGGCCTGGCGCATGCGCAGCAAGCCTGCCGCACCGTCTCGCCCCATGCCGGTCAGGATCACGCCGAGGGCGTTCTTGCCGGCGTGCTTGGCGACCGAATCGAATAACACGTCGATCGATGGCCGGTGACGGTTGACCGGATCTTCCTGATCCAGATGCGCAACATAGTTGGCGCCGCTGCGCGCCAGCGACAGATGGAAGCCGCCGGGTGCGATGTAGGCGTGGCCTGGCAGCACCCGCTCGCCATGCTCGGCTTCCGTGACGGTGATGCGGCACAGGCCGTCCAGGCGCTGCGCAAAGGAGCGGGTGAAGCCGGGCGGCATATGCTGCGCGATCATGATGCCGGGGCAATCCGGCGGCAGCGGCTGCAATACTTCCTTAATCGCTTCGGTGCCGCCGGTGGAAGCGCCGATGATGATCAGCTTCTCGGTACTCAGCAACGGACTGCGCAGCATCGGCGCCGATACTGCCGCCGCTCCCGACGCATCGGCGCCGGGCTGGCGCGCCACCTTAAGGCGAGCGCGCGAGGCGGCGCGGATCTTGTCGGCAATCAGGTCGGTATATTCCAGCAAGCCTTCACGGATGCCGAGGCGCGGCTTGGTGACGAAATCGACCGCTCCCAGTTCCAGCGCCCGCAGCGTGATTTCGGAACCGCGTTCGGTCAGCGACGACACCATCAACACCGGCATCGGCCGCAGCCGCATCAGCTTTTCCAGAAAATCGAGGCCGTCCATGCGCGGCATTTCGACATCCAGCGTCAGCACGTCCGGATTGAGTTGTTTGATCAGATCGCGCGCCACCAAAGGATCGGGCGCGGTCGCCACCACCGTCATGTCGGGCTGGCTGTTGATGATTTCTGTCATCAAGCTGCGTATCAGCGCTGAATCGTCTACGCACAATACCTGTATTTTTTTATCGCTCATGCACTGCCTCTGCCTTGTTGTACGACCTTCTGCCGAACCGTCGTATTGAATAATTCCACCTTGCTGCGCACCGGCTGCTGCGCCAGCGCCTGCACCAGCTGCTGTTCGTCGCGCTGGACCTGCACCGCATCGTTGATACGGTGCAGCTTGCGCACCATGACCTTGCCGCTTCGGGGGAAATAGCTGATCCGGCGCGGCAGGCTGCCGCGCAAGTCCTGCGCAGCCACCCGCACCTGCTCCATCTGCAGATAGCGCAATACAAAATCGGCATTGCGATCGCCGATGTTCAGCATCGTCATGTTGGCCAGCACCGCGCCGCCGCCGAACACCTTGGCTTCCAGCCGTTCGCGGCGCGCGCCCGCCTTGAGCAATTCGTTCAGCAGCATCTCCATCGCATACGCGCCGTAGCGCATGGAAGCCGAGCCGCTGTTGCTGCCGCCGCCGCTGCTGCCATCGTCGGGCAGCATGAAATGATTCATGCCGCCGACGCCGGCGGTGCTGTCGCGTACGCAGGCGGCTATGCAGGAACCGAGTACGGTGCTCAGCACCATGTCGTCCGGCGTCACGTAATATTCGTTCGGCAACAGCTTGACCGCAGCGCTGTCGAACTCGCGGTCAAAGTAATGATGGCTCGCCACCGATTCTTCTGCCGTCGAAATCATGTGCCGCCTTTAGCTTGCCTGGAATCGAGTTCATAGACCGTCTGGCCGCGCAACCGGAACGGCTGGCTGGCTTGGGAAAAATTCTCGGAATGCCCGGCAAACAGCCAGCCATGCGGTTTCATCAAGGGCGCAAAGCGTTGCAGGATCTTGTTCTGGGTCGGCTTGTCGAAATAGATCATCACGTTGCGGCAAAAGATCGCGTCGAACTGTTCTTTCAATCCCCATTGCGGATCCAGCAGATTGAGCTGATCGAATTTCACCATGGCCGCCACCTCCGGCCGTATCCGCACCTGCCCGGCGCGGGCGCCGCTGCCTTTCAGGAAGAAGCGTTTGAGACGTTCCAAGGGCACTTTGCTGACCTGTTCCATGGTGTAGACGCCGGCCGCCGCTTTTTCCAGCACCTGGGTATCGATGTCGGTGGCGATTATGCTGGCGGTGGCGGCGCGGCTGCCGAGCGCCTCGATCAAGGTCATCGCGATCGAATAGGGCTCTTCACCGGTGGAGGCGGCCGAGCACCAGACGCTGACCGGCGCCGTGCAATTTTTCACATGCTCGGCCAGCAATGGGAAGTGATGCGCCTCGCGGAAAAACGCCGTCAGATTGGTAGTCAAGGCATTGGTAAAAGCCTGCCATTCGGCGCTGTCTTTTTCAGTCTCCAACAGGTTCAGATACGAAGTAAAGTCGCTCATGCCGAGCTCGCGCAGGCGGCGCGACAGACGGCTGTAAACCATTTCGCGTTTTTGCTCGCCTAGCGCAATGCCTGCGCGCTGGTGAATCAGCGCGCGCACCCGGGAAAAATCGCTGTCGGTCAGCAAAAAATCTCGCGCTGAAGCAGCGACCGGACGGGCAGTTGATTTAATCGTCATTCAGTAGGCCCTATGATTAACAGCAGATGATGCGCAAATGATGTGCATATCGCGGGCATCAAAATGTTTCCCAGTCGTCGGCGGCGGCAGTCTTGGCCTGTGCTGAAGCAGGCCTCAACTTAACTGGCGCCAGCTTAAGATGCGGCTTGGAATGCGCCTTCGCATGTGTTGCCGCAACCCTGCTTGCAGCCGGCGTACTTACTTTTGCTGCTTCTGGTGACGCCTTTTTTACCGATGCGGCAGCTCGAGCGGCCTGCGCCAATGCTGCACGCTGCTTATTGTCTGGCGCTGCCTGTGCTTGCTGGAGATGACTTTCCTGCAAACGGAATACCGATACCGCCTGATGCAGCCGTTGCGCCTGATCTTCCAGCGAACCGGCTGCCGCCGCGGCCTGCTCTACCAGCGCGGCATTCTGCTGGGTGACGTGATCCATCTGGATCACCGCCTGGTTGATCTGTTCGATGCCGCTGCTTTGCTCGGCCGACGCTTCCGAGATTTCGCCCATGATGTCGGTTACGCGTTTAACTGCCTGCACCACTTCGCCCATGGTTTCGCCGGCGCGGTCAACCAGTTCCGAGCCTGAATCGACCCGGCTTACCGAATCGTCGATCAGTTCCTTGATTTCCTTGGCGGCTTGCGCGCTGCGTTGCGCCAGCGTGCGTACTTCGCCGGCAACCACGGCGAAACCGCGTCCCTGCTCGCCGGCGCGCGCCGCCTCCACCGCCGCATTCAGGGCCAGGATATTGGTCTGGAACGCGATGCCGTCGATCACGCCGATGATGTCGGCGATCTTTCTGGAACTGGTGGTGATGCCTTGCATGGTGTCGACCACCTGCCCTACCACCACGCCGCCTCTGGCGGCGATGTCGGATGCGGTCTGCGCCAGCTGGCCGGCCTGGCGCGCATTGTCGGCGTTTTGCTTCACGGTTGCGGTTAGCTGCTCCATGCTGGCGGCGGTTTCTTCCAGCGAAGCGGCTTGCTGTTCGGTGCGCGCCGACAGGTCGGCATTGCCGGCGGCGATTTCACGGGTAGCGCCGGTGATCGCGCTGCTGCCTTCTCTGATCTCGCGCACTGTCGCAGCCAGCCGCTCCTGCATCTGGCGCATGGCGTTCAGCAGGCTAGGCTGGTCCTTGCTGTCGACTTCGACCTGCAGATCCAGATCGCCATCGGCAATCCTGGTCGCAATCTCGGTCGCATATTGCGGTTCGCCGCCCAGGCTGCTGGTAACGCTGCGGATCACCAGCAGCATCAAGGCCGAGACGCAGGCGCCGATGGCGAACAAGATGATCAGCTCAAGCCGTAGATTTGCATAGAACGCGGTATCGACATCGTCCAGCATGACACCGGATAGCAGATGCCAGTCCCAAGGCTGAAAATATCTGGCGTAGCTGAGCTTCGGCCGATACTGTCCGGTTGCGCCCTGCGCCATGGACTCGATAAAACCCTGGCCGTTTTCCTTGCTGAGACTCACTATCTCTCTGAAAAAGAATTTGCCCTTGTTGTCTTTGCGGTCCATGACATTGGTCCCGACCAGGTTTGGCAAAACTGGATGGGCCAGCACCACGGGACGCGAGTCAGCCACGAACACATAGTTGGATTTGTCGTAACGCATCGCCAGGATGCGTTTCAATGCTTCCGCCTGCGCAGCGTCCTTTTCAAGCTTGCCGGCGGTGACGTCGGCAGCGTAGCTTTTGACGATACCTTCCGCCGTTTCCACCAGGTTTTTCAGACCGTTCTGGCGTTCCAGCAACATCGTATCCCGCGTATTCCAGGCCGACCAGCCGCCCAGCATCAACATGCCGAGCCACATGAACGCCAGCACCGCCAGCAATTTTTTCTTCAAACTCAATGCATTCATTTTCGCCTCACTTCAGATCCAGATCGCAATCCAGGAAAGCGATGGTTGGGAGCGCCGTGCTCAGGTTTCAGCGGCAACGGCCCGTATTGCAATATAAGTACGGCGGCGGCAGGCCGATGCCGCGAACAGCAGCCTAAAACACCGCTTGCTCCGGCCATGCCGCTTCTTCATCGCCTGGTTGACTCTTATGCGGCTGCGCTGCGCAACATCTGCGTTTGCGGTGTGATATCTATCATTCGCTTGGCCTGCGCCGCGATGTGCATCCGCTCCAGTTTGAAGGCGCCGACCACTTGTTCCAGCGCGCCAGCCTGATCTTGCAAACTGGCGGCAGCAGCTGCGGCTTCTTCCACCAAGGCGGCGTTTTGCTGGGTCACCTGGTCCATCTGGCTGATGGCCTGATTGATCTGTTCGATACCCGAGGTTTGTTCCTGGCTGGCGGCGGTGATCTCGCCCATGATGTCGGTCACGCGACGGACGCTGGCGACAATTTCCTCCATGGTGCTGCCGGCCTGGTCGACCAGGCGCGATCCGAGACCGACTTTTTCCACCGAGTCGTCGATCAGGGATTTGATTTCCTTGGCGGCAGCGGCGGACCGTTGCGCCAGATTGCGCACTTCGGCGGCCACCACTGCGAAGCCGCGGCCCTGCTCGCCGGCCCGAGCCGCTTCGACGGCGGCGTTCAAGGCCAGGATATTGGTCTGGAAGGCGATGCCGTCGATGACGCCGATGATATCGACGATCTTTTTCGAAGAAGTATTGATGGCGCCCATGGTGCTGACCACCTGGGTCACCACCGTGCCGCCATGGATCGCCACTTCCGAGGCGGATACCGCCAGCTGGTTGGCCTGGCTGGCGTTGTCGGCATTCTGCTTGACGGTCGAGGTCAGCTGCTCCATCGATGCGGCGGTTTCTTCCAGCGAACTGGCTTGCTCTTCGGTGCGTTGCGACAGGTTCAGATTGCCGGCCGCAATCTGGTTGGATGCGGTTGCAATGGTGTCGGTGCCGCTGCGCACTTCGCCGACAATTTTCTGCAAGCTGTCGTTCATGTCTTTCAACGCCTGCATCAGCTGCCCGGTCTCATCCTTGGACCTGACTTCGATATCTGCCGTCAGATCGCCGTCGGCGACCCGGCGCGCCACTTCCACTGCAAACCCCAGCGGCTGAGCAACTGCCCGTGCGATCCACAACGCCAGCGCAAAGCCGAGCACCGCCATGGCAATCATCAAGCCGACCATCCAGATCCTGGCTTTGTCATAGATGGCTGCGCCGTTTTTGGCGGCGGTAGCGCTGCCATCGGTATTGATTCTTACCAGTTGATCAACCTGTTTATCCAGCCCTATGATGGCGGCCAGGGAATCGCCCCGTATCTCTGCTATCGCATCATCCTTTTTGAACACACGCGAGATTTGGACGATTTTCTTGTCCATCTCCAGATACTGCGGGATTTTTTCTTTTAACTGATCGTACACAATACGTTCCTGTTCCATCACCATAGGCGCGTATTCGCTCAGGTTCTTTTGCAGATCGGCCCGGATGTCGTTGATGAACTGGGCGCTCTTGTCCATGTCCGCTACATCGTTCGACATGACGTGCTGCATTTCGATATTGCGCAGCAGCGCCAGGTTGCTCTTCAAGGTCAGCAATACCCGCACGCTCGGCATCCAGTTGGTATTGATTTCGACGGTAGTGGCGTTGACTTGCCCTAGTTGCGTGATCGAGGTCACGCCCAGCACTACTGTCAGTATTAGTATCAAAGCGAACGACAGCAGCAGTTTGGTCGCAATTTTCAAGTTATAGAACCAGGTCATGATTTTTTCTCGGATGGGTTTCAAATACACGCAAAAGCACGCAAAAACATTGGGTACATGGTCGGCAAGCCGGGAATCTGAATTGCGCGGGAAATTTGGATCTCCACGTCATATTCGCGCTTCATGTTCACTTCCCTGATCGTGTTAACGGCAGCCCGCGGCGTTTCTTAAGGCCCGCAAAATCGCAACTGCGCCACGGCGGCTGATCACCCGCTCACCGGCCGCCCTTCAACTTCCGCGATAGTTGTCGTTATTGCTTTTGATTGCCAGGATTTCGGCAGGACGCCGTTCGCCGGTCGCCGGGCCGTAACCTGGCCCGCTCGGCCACTGATGGTGTTAATCGGAGCGGCGGCAAAAAGCGCGGCTCCACCTAACAAGAAAAGGATGATCAATGAACAAGAAATTCTTCAAAAACCTGAATGTGGGCATCAAGCTCAGCTTGCTCACCTTCTTCCTGGCCACCTTGATTTTCCTGGCTTATGGCTGGGCCAGCGCCAGTTCCACCTCGCAGTTGCTGGAACAGCGCGCAGCGCGCGATATCGCCGGCAGGACCGATACCATGATCCAGATGCTGGATACATTCGACGCCAGCCATAAAAGCGAAGCCGATCGTTTCGGACTTTTGCTGGCGAGTTATTTCCCTGGGAAATTTTCTATCGACAGCAGCAAGACGATCGATGTCGCCGGCAAACCGACGCCGCTGCTGAAGAACGGCAATGACATCATCAATATGAATTTTTCCGTCGCCGACAGTTTTACGTCGTCCAGCCGGGCGGTAGCGACGATTTTCATCAAGAACGGCGATGACTTCATCCGCATCTCGACCTCGCTCAAGAAAGAAAACGGCGAACGCGCTATCGGCACCGTGCTCGACCATGCGCACCCCGGCTATGGACGCTTGCAAGGCGGCTCGTCGTATATCGGCCGCGCAACCCTGTTCGGCAAGGAGTACATGACGGCCTACAACCCGGTCAAGGATGAAGCCGGCAAGATCGTCGGCGCGCTGTTCGTCGGGGTGGATATCGGCAGCGACATCGAAACGCTGAAAGCGCGCATCCGCTCGGTCAAATTGGGCGACGCCGGTTATTTCTATGTGCTCAACGCCAGCCAGGGTAAAGATCTGGGCAAGCTGCTGATAGCGCCGGCCGAAGAAGGTAAGAATGTGCTGGCGCTGAAGGATGCTGACGGCCGTGAATTCATCAAGGAAATCCTGGAGCGCAAAGAAGGCAGCATGCGCTATGCCTTGCAGGAAAGCGCTGCCAGCGGTTCTGAAAAAATCGCCGCTTTCGCACTGTACAAGAACTGGAACTGGCTGATCGTCGGCAATGAAGACGCCGCCGAACTGACGCAGGAGATCACCACGCTGCGCAATCGCAACGCCCTGTTCGGCTTGATGGCGGTGTTGATCATGGTAGCGGCGCTGTACTGGCTGATCCGCGCCAACATCAGCCAGCCGCTGGAAAGAGTGAAACAGGTTGCGCAGCAACTGGCGGCGGGTGATCTGACTAGCACGCTGAGCAGCCGGCGCGGCGACGAAATCGGCCAGCTGGAACAAGCCATCAATGGCATCAGCCAGGGCCTGGCCGGTGTCATCGGCAATGTGCGGCAAGGCACCGGCGAGATGGCGCGCGCCTCGCAAGAGATTGCCGAAGGCAACGCCAATCTGTCAGCCCGGACCGAATCGCAAGCCAGTTCGCTGGAACAGACCAGCAGCTCGCTGGAGCAGCTGACGGCAGCGGTAAAACAAAACGCCGACAGCGCCCAGCACGCCAACCAGCTAGTGATCACGGCATCGGGACAGGCGCTTGAGGGCGGCCAGGTGGTCGGCAAGGTGGTGCTTACCATGAGCACCATCAAGGATAGCTCGCGCAAAATCCACGACATCATCGGCGTGATTGACAGCATCGCCTTCCAGACCAATATCCTGGCGTTGAATGCGGCGGTGGAAGCAGCCCGGGCTGGCGAACAGGGCCGCGGTTTTGCCGTGGTGGCGGCGGAAGTGCGCAACCTGGCGCAGCGCTCGGCGGCGGCGGCCAGGGAAATCAAGGGCTTGATCAGCGCCTCGGTGGAACAAGTGGACGCCGGCGGCAAGCTGGTCGATGCGGCCGGCCAGACCATGCAAGGCATAGTCGCCGCGGTCAAGCGGGTGGCCGACATCATGCATGAAATCACGGCGGCAACCGGCGAACAAAGCAGCGGCATCGAAGAGATCAACCGTGCCATGGGACATATCGACGACATCACCCAGCAAAATGCGGCGCTGGTGGAGCAAGCTGCAGCAGCTGCCGAAAGCCTGCAAGACCAGGCGGCGCAGCTGGCGCAGACTGCTGCTGTTTTCAAGCTCAGCTAAAAAGATTCAGCTAAAACAAAAAAGCCTGGCAAGCCAGGCTGGGCGGATGAGGCAGATGGTCCGCCCCAGTCAATAGCGCAGAATTACACCAGAGTCAGGGTAACGTCGACATTGCCGCGGGTAGCGTTGGAATAAGGACAAACCTTGTGCGCCTTGTCAACCAGCGCCTCAGCTGCGCCGGCGTCCATGCCAGGCAGGGAAATTTGCAGCTCAACTGCAATGCCGAAGCCGCCAGGAATGACGCCGATGCCGACCAGGCCGGTAATTGCCACATCAGCTGGCAGGGTGATTTTTTCTTGCGAGGCGACGAATTTCATGGCGCCGATGAAGCATGCGGAATAACCGGCTGCAAACAATTGTTCAGGATTGGTGCCAACGCCGCCGGCGCCGCCCAATTCTTTTGGCGTCGTCAATTTGACATCCAGCACATTGTCGGACGAGACGGCACGGCCATCGCGGCCTCCGGTTGCTGTGGCTTGCGCTGTATACAAGATATTTTCAACTGACATGATGATTTCCTTTATTGGCCGTTTGGAAAATCCTTTGGATCAATACAGTCGGCCGTACTGACGATCCGGATTAAAAGTTACAACATTAAGATGACGCAAGAATGAAACATAAAAAAGAAACGTGATGCCCGACAAAACAAAACTACACAATTATATTGCTCGCAATTTATAGTCAATGCAAAACCGGATCCTCTATCTTTAAGCGATATTGCCAGCCATCGCGGCACGCAGCCGCCGCAGTTCCTGGGTCAGCGCTTTCAATTCATCCAGCGAGCATTCGGCGCTGCAACTCACCTGCTGCGGGATTGCCTGCGCTTGCTGCCGCAGATTTTTACCCGCCGCGGTCAAGCTGACGATCACCTGGCGCTCATCGTGGGGCGCCCGTTGGCGGCGCAGAAATCCGCTGTTTTCCAGGCGCTTGAGCAATGGCGTCAGCGTGCCGGAATCCAGATACAGACGTTCGCCCAGCGCCGATACGGTAACTTCGTCGCGCTCCCACAAGGTCAGCATCACCAGATATTGCGGATAGGTCAGGCCCATTTTCTGCAACAGCGGCTTGTATATCTTGGTCATGGTCAGCGATGCCGAATACAGCGCAAAACACAGCTGATTATCCAGCAACAGACTGTCCGGCCCGAATAGTTCGGACGGCATGTTTGCGTTTGCTTGTTTGCTGGTTTCCATGAGTTGAATAATATAACGCTCAAAATTAAATTGCAAGCAATCTAATTTGCATTTAAATCTATCGACGGGATTACCGATAGCTATGCAAGCCGCCGCCGACAAACAAGTTATCGATACAGAATACATTACACGTTACTCCGCTCAACCCACGATCTAAGGCTCGCCCTAAAAAGTAGAAATTGGGCATGCACAAAACCAGCCTTCTACATGATTGCTGCCGCGCTCACTGGCAATTGTTAAGAATTGTCATGTCAAATTTTTAACGTATTTCTTGCTATCGCCCAATCCTCACGCTTATAGTTGTCTTGTTAATTTAACCAATGAGCAAGCTGATAGGAGAGCAACACGATGTGCAACGAAGTAGAAGTTATCCACCCTAAAACCGATTATTAGGACGAGAACATGGGCGTGAAGAGACGAGTAGTTAAGTTAGGCGATAAAACGTCAAATGGAGGATTTATCAAAAAGGTGTCAAGCCAGTTACCCGACAATGGCGTCGAAGTGGCAACTGTGAGCGACATTGGCTTCTGTCCGGTCTGCAATATGGATGCGCCGATCATCGCGCTAAACGAAGTCTCATGCAAAATGCCGAACGGCAAACAGATTGCATTGCATGACGACAAACTACACTGTCACTGCCCCGTTCTTCCAACGCTTATAGCCGCAGACACAACTACGTTTTTCGTTGAGGATAATCTGCCGCATCCGCAAGAATGGGCAGACGGCGCGAAGCATATTCCTCGGCAAACGGCCGTTGGCAATAACGGGGAGGCAAGCCAGGGCGAAGCGTTTAATGACTTCTACAAGATTCTCCACCAGAAAACCAACGAGCCGATAGCTAACGCACGCTACGCGCTCAAGCGCCCCGACGGCAGCCTTGAGTACGGCGTTACGAATAAGGACGGGAGTACGCACATGCTGGCATCGAGCATGGGATCGGAGTTTGTAGAAATCTTCTTTGAAGGCGACGAAGAATCATGACAGTCACCTACCCCGATGGAACACCATTAAAGAAAATTGCCGCAAAAAATACTACTCTCGCAAGCGACACATCTGAAAAAATAATTTACGCAAATTTTGAAGCGATATGTCCAAATATGACGAATGGAGAGTTCGCTAGAACGGTTATGCGTTTGCGGGATGAAGCTGTTGTGCGAACAACGACGCGGATTAATCAACTTGCTCGGTGGGACGCGAGTGACAAAGAGGCAGTGATTCAGTGGTTCGGCGCAGATAGCGATGACTTCCGTTCGAAACTGTTGACAGGTCTAAAACAAATGAATCGGGTGTTCTCCGAACTTACCCCGTCAAATTTCGTGCGTTGGTCAGAAACGGCATTGTCTTATCTCAACTGCGATGGCAGCAAAGTGAACCCTAGTACAACGGCCGCAGTAGTTTGTAAGCCGGACGTTGCAACACACATGATTGCGATTACCTTAAAATTTTGTGAGTTACCTGATGAGAGAAAGAATTTTGACACAGGCAAAGCTTACGACGGAGACTCAAGACTTCTCACGCTTGTGCATGAAGTCTCTCACTTCAATGACACCATGGGCTCAAATGATGAGTGGTATACAACCTGGAAGTCAAAACGTAGAGCAGAGGCTAAGGATCGCCTTTGTATAACGAATGCAGAAAGTATAGGTGCATATATTGTTTGGGCGAAAGGTGGGGATAAATGAAACGAGCTCTTTGCAGCATGGTGCTTTTAGTTTTTATTACTTCAGCCACCGCGACATCTTTTGTCGGGCTGACACATGAAATTCATTTCGAAAAAAATTCTGATCATATTCCGGCGAGCGAAGTAAGGGCAATTGTCGATTGGAAAATCGAAAAACAACGGGATTTTGGCGATGGGGAATATGATATTGGAACAACGATCAATAAACGACTTAACGTCACGCGCGACCTTGCAGAGCGACGTGCGAAGGCGATCAAGTCACTAATGCAGTCCTTAGGTGTTCATCTTGACGACGTAGGATCATTGGAAGACAAATCTTCTCTGACAACTCAGCAAGAAGCAGATACCGCGTATGTGATGTTCCAGCCCCCTTGCACAAAGACCCATGATTGCGGCCCACAGCCAATTAACCCACGTTAACCATGGCACGAAAATAGGCGACACTCATGAAACACGTTTTATGCTGTATGGCTTTTCTGGCATCAGTCAATTCCGCCACGGCGACATCCTTTGGAGGGTTAGAACACGAAGTGCATTTTAGCGAGAATTCGGGCCAAATCCGAAGTGAAGAAATGCGCTCTTTGGTAGATTGGAAAATCAACTCTGTGGAAATGGGCGGTATTGATTACGAAGTATTTTTGTATAAAGATGAGCAACTTGAAATAGGTTCAAATCTTGTCGAACAACGCCGTGACACCATTGTGTCGCTTATGAACACGTTAGGGATTCAAATCACAAAAGTTGTGGTGATTGACCAGCAGTCAAAGCGCAGGGAATCGGGTTTATCGAGAAAGAAAACAAATACCGCAACAATAATATTTCAACCACCCTGCACAAAGACACTTGATTGTGGCCCAAAACCGATTTCCGGATCGAAGCCACCGGAGCTGAACAAAATTGAAGCAGATCACGAATGATGAAATTTCTGACATTTGCAATGGTTCTAGCGACAATCACTTCGGCTATGGCAACATCCTTTGCGGGATTAGAACATCAGGTCCATTTTAGTAAAAATTCAGATCAAATCTCAAGTGAAGAAATCCGATCCTTGGTTGACTGAAAAATAAAAACAGTACAGTTCGGCGGTGTCGATTATGGCGTATTTGGATTTAAAGATAATCGACTTAACATAAGTTTTGAACTTGCGGATCGTCGTCGCAATGCGATAGTGTCGTTGATGAATTCTTTAGGAATTCAAACTAAAGATACGGGAATTCAAGACCTTGAATATGTTGGCCGGAATTTATCCCAACAGGAGGCTAGCACAGTTTTTGTCACGGTTCAGCCCCCATGCACCAGAACCCACTCATGCTGATGCGCATAACTAGCTTTATTGCCCTGTATTTGATGTCGGGCTACGGTCTAGCCATGAGCTTTGCAGGCCTAACCCATGAAATCAATTTTCAACCACATTCCGCGCAGATTTCAGCAGAAGAAATTCGCTCTTTCATTGATTGGCAGAGCGAGAAAAAACGGGAGTTTTCTGGCGGTGAATATGATGTCTTCTTAATTAAAAATACGGCGATGCAGGTAACGGACGCGCTCCTTAAAAAAAGAGCCGAGACTGTCGTTCAGCTTATGAACAATTTAGGAATTCAAACAGAGGTTTCCGTGGAAGAGCGGTTTAACAAAGTTAAATATCAAGAATTGATAGATAGACTGAATTCTGCCGTCGTAGTTATTCAGCCACCTTGCACAAAGACTCATGATTGCGGCCCACAGCCGATTTCTGGATCAAAGCCACCAGGGCCGAACAAATAGCGTTGCCACAAAAATATTTATGAAACGAATTCTCTGCTCGATTGTTCTTTTAGGAACGACTACGGTTTTTGCCGCATCCTTTGCCGGCCTAACCCATGAGATTCATTTTGATAAAAACTCAGACCATATTCCTGCGAGTGAGGTACGGGCATTTGTTGAATGGAAAATCGAAAAGCAACAGGCATTCGGTGATGGTGAATATGACATTGGAGCGACTATCAATAACCGATTCAATGTTACACCTGACCTTGCACAGCGGCGTGCTGACGCTATGAAGTCATTGATACAGTCATTAGGTATCCGAGAAATTAAAACAGGCATCCTCGACGAAACGTCTTCACGATCAACTCAACAGCTATCAGATACTGGGTATGTGATGTTTCAGCCTCCGTGCACAAAAACGGGATACTGCGAACCGAAGCCGATTCCTGGATGGAAGCCATCGGAGCTGAACAAATAGCGTCAGCTACGATTTCAAGGTTGGCTAAACACTCATATTGCCCAAGGTGCTAGCGCGGTAAGCCGCGACAAAGGTATCGAAATCGCCAGTCTGGCTACGTTCCAGGCTCTCCTGCTCCGACAGCGAAGTGGCGGCCAGAGTTTCGAAATAACTGCGCTCTTCAGGGCTGGGTGGATGCGCCAGGAAATACGCTGCATGGGCTTTGCTTTGACGCAGCGCAAAGCTGGCAAACGATTCCTGATTCTGCTGCAAGATAGCCAGCACCTTGGCCGACGGCGTCAGCTCAACCGCATCCAGCTTCAAGCCCTGCTGCGCCAGCGACGCGGCATGCACGCCGTCGCTGCGCTGGGCGTCGAGCAAGGCCGCCGCCGGCGCGATCCGCTGCAGTAATTCCTGGCCCCAGGTTTGCAAGGGCACCGGATTGCCGTCACGCCGCAATTGCAAGCCAGGGCGCCGCCCTTCTTTCACCGTGCGGGAAAAATTCTCGACGTTTTCCAGACTCTCTTCATCGCTGGTCAACGGGCTGTCGTCCATTGCGCAGAACAGCAGGAAAGCGTCGAGGAAGCGCGAAGTTTCGAGGTTGATGCCCATCGGTTCGAACGGATCGATGTCCATGCAGCGCACTTCGATGTATTGCACGCCGCGCGCCGAGAGCGCCTGGACCGGCCGCTCGCCGGAATTGATCACGCGTTTCGGCCGGATCGTCGAGTAGTACTCGTTCTCGATCTGCAGGATATTGGTATTGATCTGCACCCACTCGCCGTTGCGATGGGTGCCGATTGCGGCATACGGCGGGTACGGCTGGCTGACTGCCCGCGCCAGGCTCTTGATGTAGCTGTCGAGACTGTTGAATTGCGGCGTCAGTCGGGCCTGGGCTTCGCTGGTGTAACCGAGATCGCTCATGCGCAAACTGGTGGCGTATGGCAGATACAGGGTGTCCTTGTCGAGTTGTTCCAGGCGATGCTGGCGGCCGTCGAGAAAACAGGTCGACAGGGCCGGCGAAGCGCCGAACAAGTACATCAGCAGCCAGCTGTAGCGGCGGAAATTGCGCACCAGCGCGATATAACTTTCCGATTGAAAATGCATCGCCGTGCCGCTGTCACCCTCGGCTGCCTGCAACACCGGCCACACGCCTTCGGCCAGTGAATAGTTGTAATGGATGCCGGCAATGCATTGCATGCGCTTGCCGTAACGCAGCGCCAGCCCGCGCCGGTAGACGTGCTTCAGCATGCCCATGTGCGAGGTGCCGTACCAGGCGATCGGGATCTGTTCTTCGGCCGGCAGATGGGCCGGCATCGATTGGCTCCAGAGCAGTTCGTCGCCCAGTTTCGAATAGACGAAACGGTGGATCGCATCCAGCTCGGTCAGCGCGGTGGCGATGTCGTGCTCGGCGGGCGTAATGAATTCCAGCAGCGATTCCGAATAATCGGTGGTGATCTGCGGCTGCGTCAGGGCGGAACCCAGCGCCCGCGGATGCGGCGTCAGGGCCAGCCGGCCATCGCCGTCGACCCGCAAGGTTTCTCTCTCGATGCCGCGCAAGCCCTGGCCTAGCAAGCCGCGATGCTGCTCTTGCCCTAGCAGCGCCAGCCGGCGAGTGTAATGATCAGTCAATTCAGCATCCTTTTTTTTAAATTCGTCGAACTCGTTGTCCTGGGTTCTTGGGCCGTTCTTGTGTTTGCTGCTGTCCCTAAACCGGGTCGTAGAAGGCGAGAATAGCCGAAAATGAAAGAACGCGTTGGATGTCGCATGGAGCGCAATCGACCGGCGAAAATCGGGCCGGATGACGCCGCCTTTTATCAAATAGACAAGCCACGATAAATTTACAAGAAACCGCAAGGAACTCGCTGCCGGCGCGAACTTATAGGTGCGCACCCTTTATAATCCTGCTTTGCTTTTAATTTTTCAATGCCATCACTATGCCAGCCCAACTGATCGACGGAAATCTCCTTTCGCAACAACTACGCGCCGATGTCGCCAGGCGCGCCGCCGTGCTGACCGCACAAGGCAAGCAGCCTGGACTGGCGGTGATCCTGGTCGGCGACAGCCCGGCTTCGCAAGTGTATGTGCGCAACAAGGTCAAGGCTTGCGAAGACAACGGCTTGCATTCGGTGTTCGAAAAATATGACGCCGATCTGACCGAAGCGGCTCTGCTGGCGCGTATCGACGCCTTGAACCAGGATCCGAAGATCAATGGCATCCTGGTGCAACTGCCGTTGCCGGCCCACATCGACGCTCATAAAGTGATTGAAGCCATCGCCCCGGAAAAGGACGTCGACGGTTTCCACATCAGCAACGCCGGCCTGCTGATGACCGGCCAGCCGCTGTTCCGCCCATGCACTCCTTACGGCGTGATGAAAATGCTGGAATCGGTGAATTTCCCGGTGCGCGGCGCGCATGCGGTGATCGTCGGCGCTTCGAATATCGTCGGCAAGCCGCAAGCCATGCTGCTCTTGCAAGCCGGCGCCACGGTCACCATCTGCAATTCCAAGACCCGCGATCTCGGACTGCACACGCGCATGGCTGACATCCTGGTGGTGGCTACCGGCAAACGCAATATCGTTACCGCCGACATGGTCAAGCCCGGCGCTGCCGTGATCGACGTCGGCATGAACCGCGACGATCACGGCAAGCTGTGCGGCGATGTCGATTTTGCCAACGCCAAAGAGGTAGCGGGCTACATCACCCCGGTGCCAGGCGGCGTCGGGCCGATGACCATCACCATGTTGCTGGTCAATACCATCGAAGCCGCAGAAAGAATGTAATTGCAATGACATCTACCGCAATCAAGACCAGCAATCCCCTGCTCGACTTTACCGGTCTGGCCAAATTCGACCAGATCACGCCAGCCGACATCACGCCAGCGATTGCAGCGCTGCTGCAGCAAGCGCATACCGTGGTTGCCCTGCTGGAAACCTCGACCGATGCCGCCACCTGGGACAATTTTGTGATCCCGCTGGAACACGTGACCGAGAAGTTGAGCCGTGCCTGGGGCATTGTCAGCCATTTGAATGCGGTAGCCGACACGCCGGAACTGCGTGCCGCGTATAACGAGAACCAGCCGAAGCTGATCGAGTTCGGGACCGCGCTGGCGCAAAACCTGGCCTTGTTCGACAAGTACAAGGCGATCAGGAACAATCTCGATTTTGCCGATCTGTCAGAGGCGCGCCGCAAGATCGTCAATAACGCCCTGCGCGATTTCAGACTGGGCGGCGCGGAACTGGCGCCGGCCAAGAAAGCCCGCTTTGCCGAAATCCAGGAAAAACACGCAGCGCTGACCACCCGCTTCTCGGAAAATATTCTCGACGCCACCAACGCCTACGGTTTGTTCGTCAGCGACGAGGCGGAATTAGCCGGGCTGCCGGACGATGTGCGCCAGGCAGCGCGCGCCGCCGCCGAGCAGGACGGCAAGCCAGGCTATAAATTTACGCTGCATTTCCCGTCTTATTTCCCGATTCTGCAATATGCGGACAACCGCGCCTTGCGTGAAAAGATATATCGCGCCAATGCCACCAAGGCATCCGAGCTGGGCGAAAATCCGGAATGGGACAACAGCGCGAATATTGCCGAGATCCTGCGTTTGCGCAATGAAGAAGCGAAACTGCTGGGCTTCAAGAATTACGCTGAGTTGTCGCTGGTGCCGAAGATGGCCAAGACGCCCGCCGAAGTGATGCATTTCTTGCAAGACCTGGGCCAGCGCGCCCGTCCGTTTGCCGAGCAGGACCTGGCTGAGCTGCGCGCCTTCGCCGCAGAACAACTGGGCCTGGCCTCGCTGGAAGCCTGGGATCTGGCGTATGCCGCCGAAAAACTGCGCGAGCAACGCTACGCCTTTTCCGAGCAAGAAGTAAAACAATATTTCCCGGAACCGGTGGTGGTCGCCGGCTTGTTCCAGTTGGTGCAGAAATTGTTTTCGGTCGATATCAGCGCCGACCAGGCAACGGTATGGCACCCGGACGTCAAGTTTTTCCGGATTCAAAAAGACGGCAAGCTGATCGGCCAGTTTTATCTCGACCTGTATGCCCGCAACGGCAAGCGCGGCGGCGCATGGATGGACGATGCGCGCGCCCGGCGCCGCCTCGGCAGCGAAATACAAACCCCGGTTGCTTACCTGACCTGCAACTTCACCGCCCCGGCAGTAGTCGACGGCGTTGCCAAAGCGGCTTTGTTTACACATGACGAAGTGATCACCCTGTTCCACGAGTTCGGCCACGGCTTGCATCACATGCTGACCCGGGTCGACGAGCTCGGCGTCTCCGGCATTTCCGGCGTCGAATGGGATGCGGTCGAATTGCCGTCGCAATTCATGGAGAATTTCTGCTGGGAGTGGGAGGTGTTGCAGCACATGACCGCCGAGGCGGAAAGCGGCGAACCGTTGCCGCGCGCGCTGTTCGACAAAATGATCGCAGCCAAGAATTTCCAGTCCGGGCTGCAAGCCTTGCGCCAGGTCGAATTCTCCCTGTTCGACATGCGCTTGCACGACGATTACGATCCGTATGGCAGCCAAAGCGTACAAGACGTGATCGACCAGGTGCGCGCCAAGATCGCGGTCATCAGCCCGCCGCCGTTCAATCGTTTCCAGCATTCATTCGGCCACATTTTTGCCGGCGGCTACGCTGCCGGTTATTACAGCTACAAATGGGCCGAAGTATTGTCGGCCGATGCATATAGCGCGTTTGAAGAAGCGGCCGCGCTTGGCGGCAATGTGGTTTCGGCAGAGACCGGCAAAAAATTCCACGACGAAATCCTTGCCGTCGGCGGCTCGCGTCCGGCGCTGGAATCGTTCAAGGCATTTCGCGGACGTGAGCCAAGCATAGATGCCTTGTTGCGGCATAGCGGCATGGCGGCATAAGCAAGATCGAGGCGGCGTCAAGCAGCCAAACCTTCGCCGCATGTCGGCGATTCTTACAATAAGGGGAAGAGAATGAAGGTTGAGATGAAAAGCGGGAAAAGATTCGCTGTAACGTTTTTTCTGCTGATGTCGGCCGCTGGCGCACAAGCGCAGCTATACAAATCGACCGGTCCGGATGGCAAGGTCACTTACAGCGATACACCGCCGGCCAAGGGCAACGTGACACAGCAGAAAGCCGCCGCCGGCACCGGCGACAGTGGCGACGGTCTGCCGTATGAACTGGCGCTGGCGGTCAAGAACAATCCCGTCACCTTGTATAGCTCGGATAAATGCACTCCCTGCGACGATGGCCGCAAAATGCTGAACCAGCGCGGCATTCCGTTCAGCGAAAAAACCGTGAAGAGCAATGAAGATATTGCCGCCTTACGCAAGATCACCAGCGCGAACGACTTGCCGGTGCTGACCGTTGGGCGCAGCAAGGAAAGCGGTTTCTCCGACAGCGCTTGGGGCACAGCGCTGACGGCAGCCGGCTATCCGGAAAAGAATTATTTGCCAAAAACCTATCGCAATGCAGCGCCGGTGGCCGCCGCCCCCGCGCCCAGCTTGCCTAATAAAACCACGGCGCCGGCCGCCAATGGCGCCAACAACGGCGACGCACTGCCGGCGGCAGGCAACGCGCCGCCCGGATTCCGCTTTTAAGCTTGTAAGATACTGCCGCCTAACTATTACTACGCATGACGCAAATCGACTTTCACACCAATATTTCGGACAAATTTCTGTATACCTGCCGACTGGTGCGTAAAGCGCGCACGGCACAACGCCAGATCGTCATATTGAGCAGTAATACCGAAGATCTGGCGACGCTCGACCGCGCGCTCTGGACATTTTCCGAGCACGATTTCCTGCCGCACGTCAGGGCCGGCGATCCGCTGGCGGCGCAAACCCCGGTGATCCTGGCCGCCGACGAAGAAACCGAGTGGCCGCATCACCAGATCCTGATTAACCTTTCCGGCAAAATCCCGCAACATTTCGCCCGCTTCGAAAGAATGTTTGAAATCATCTCGCTGGCCGAGGACGACAAGGCCGGCGGACGCGAACGCTATCGGCTTTACCAGCAGCGCGGCTATCCGCTGACCCATTTTGTTGCCGACAATGTATAGAGGAATCCGCAATGCCCCACGGTAAACATGACGCCAATATCCCTTTATTGACCGAGGTCATTGTTCCGCTGCCGACTTTGACCGACATTATAGAAACGCCGCCAGCGCCGGTTGCCAGCGCTGCCGCACCACCAGTCGAGGATGAAGACAGTTTTGAACTGCCAGTGGCGCAACGGGAAACAGTTGTGCAGCACACCCTGAGCCAGCAAGACTGGGAGCGGCTGGAGGCAGAAGTGAGGGAAAAAGTGCTGCGGCAGTTGCAAGACCGCATCGATTTCGTGATCGAGCAAAGAGTCCGCGACGGCCTGGCGGATGTTTTACAGACTGCCGTGGAAGGCATGGCGGCGCAAATCAGGAATGGCTTGCATCAAACCCTGGACGAGGTAATTTCCAGAGCAGTATCACTGGAATTAGTCAAATTAAAAAAAACAAACATTTAGCGTGGATTTTTTGATTTCCGGTCACAATTTGCAGCGCCGTAGATAAAAATAAAAAAAATAGATCTCATTTTGATCCCCTAAAAAATCTCCGTTTTCTTACAATAACGCTATTGAAAACGTGGCTCATTGGTAAGTAAGTTAACGGATGTTTTTGGAGATGAGATGAAAGTAATTGTATTGGGCGCTGGCGTTATCGGAACCACTTCTGCATGGTTTCTGAACAAGGAAGGTCACGATGTGACAGTGATCGAACGCCAGCCGGGCGCGGCGCAAGAAACCAGTTTTGCCAACGGTTGCCAGATTTCGGTATCGCACGCCGAACCTTGGGCCAATCCGCAAGCGCCGCTGAAGGTATTGAAATGGCTGGGCCAGGAAGATGCGCCGCTGCTGTATCGCTTCCGTCCGGAATGGCTGCAATGGAAATGGGCTCTCAATTTCCTGCGTGAATGCACACCCGCCCGCACCAACGACAATATCCGCCAGATCGTCGCCATCTGCGAATACAGCCGCCAGACCTTGCAAGCGGTGCGCGCCGAAACCGGAGTCGACTACGATTGCCTGACGCGCGGCATCCTGCACTTCTACACCGAACAAAAAGAATTCGATATCTCGCTGCCTGCCGCGCAACTGATGCGCGACCTGGGCTGCCCGCGCGATTCCATCAGCGCCGATGAAGTGGTGAAGATCGAACCGGCGCTGGCACGCATCCGCGACAAGATCGTCGGCGGCGATTTTACCGCCACCGATGAATCCGGCGACGTCTACAAGTTCACCTCGGGGCTGGCCGACAAGGCCGCCGAAGCCGGCGTCAATTTCCAGTACAACACCAGCGTCACCCGTCTGATTACCGAAGGCAGCGGCGCCAGCGCCAAGATCACCGGAGTCGAAGTGATCAATGCCGACGGCCGTCACGAAGTGCTGCATGCGGACGCCTTCGTAGTCGCCATGGGCAGCTTCTCGACACCGCTGCTGAAACCGCTGGGCATCGAGTTGATGATTTATCCGGGCAAGGGTTACTCCGCCACCTATCGCATCACCAACCCTGATGCGGCGCCAAGCGTTTCGCTGACCGACGATGGCTACAAGCTGGTGGTATCGCGCCTGGGCGACCGCCTGCGCGTGGCCGGCACTTGCGAATTGAACGGCTACACGCGTGAACTCAACACCACCCGTTGCGAAGCGATTACCCGCCGTACCCGCGAGTTGTTCCCGGACGGCTGCGATTACGACAATCCGGTTTACTGGACCGGTTTGCGGCCGATGACGCCATCCAACGTGCCGTATATCGGCAAGACAAAAATCAGCAATCTGTTCCTCAATACCGGCCATGGCACTCTCGGTTGGACCATGGGTTGCGGTTCCGGCCGCGCCATCGCCGAGATCATCTCGGGCCGCCGACCGGAAGTCGATTTTGCGTTTACCGGCATGCCGCGGCAGGTGCCGCAGCCATTGATTCTGCCGCGTCCTGTGCAAGCTTGATTAGCGTCACGCCTGCGGTAGCAAGACGATGAAAAAAGACCGGTGCTGGTGACAGCACCGGTCTTTTTTTTGTCTATTGGAGGTATGGCTTAATGCATGGCGCGGTTTTTGCGTAAGTGTCTGCGCAATGTAGTTGCGTTGCCGTTTTGTTGTTCAGACGCACTGTTGGAGTGCATCACTTGGCGCTGCGCACCTCGACCGTTGCCGGCTTTTCGTCGAAGGCGACCCGGGTAACGAATTTGGCGCGCTTCATGGGAAAACGAGATTGGAAATGACGGACATTGCCGGAACCCGAAATAACCCGGCGCACAAACTGATAATAGGCATCCATATCGATCACATGCACAACCAGAAAATAATCGTAATCGCCGGACACGAAGTAGCATTGCATGACCTCGACCTCCTTGTTCATGCGCAATTCGAATTCCTGCATATGTTCGTCCGACTGGTGATTCAGCGAGATTTCGAGGAAGGCCAGCATGCCGTAGCCGAGGGCAAACGGATCGACCAGGGAGACATCGGCGCTGATCACGCCGGCCTCGCGCAAATCGCGCAGGCGGCGCAGGCAGGTTGGCTGTGAAATATGCGCTTTATCGGCCAGAGTGCGAGTCGGCGTTTGATTGTCGCGCTGCAGCAAGTTCAGCAGTTTGCGATCGACTTTGTCTAGGGTGTAATGTTTGCTCATGCCAAGGTGTAAAGGGTTGCTCCGGCAGTTTTAAGAATTCGCAAAAAAACCGCTATGCGAAGCGTTTTTTATGTTGTAACGTTGCTTTTATTCAGGGTACTGAATATGTAATAAAAAGCAGCGGATAGTGAAACTGTAAGTAAATGTTTGGTTTATTTTAAATCCTCAGGAGGACGTTCATGCAAAACAAGATCAAAATGATGCCGTTGGTTGGCGCAATCGCCATGGCTTTTTCCTTCGCCGGTTCAGCTTCGGCCCAGGAAGTAGTCACCATCGGCCAGGTCAGCCCGCTCACAGGCCCTAACGCCCACATCGGCAAGGACAATGAAAACGGCGCCACGATGGCGATCGAGGAATTGAATGCCAAAGGCACCAAAATCGGCGGCAAACTGGTGAAATTCGTACTGGCTTCCGAAGACGACGCCTCCGATCCGAAACAAGGCACTGCCGCTGCGCAGAAGCTGGTGGACGCCAAGGTCAACGGTGTTATCGGCCACATGAATTCCGGCACCACCATCCCTGCTTCGAAGATTTATCACGATGCAGGCATCCCGCAAATCTCTCCTTCCGCCACCAATCCCAAGTACACTCAGCAAGGCTTTGACACCGCGTTCCGCGTGGTGGCCAACGATGGCCAGCTGGGCGGCACCCTGGGCCGCTACGCCATCAATACGCTGAAGGCAAAGAATATCGCGGTGATCGATGACCGTACCGCCTACGGTCAAGGGGTTGCGGAAGAATTCACCAAAAGCGCCAAGAAAGCAGGCGGCACTATCGTCGCTACCCAATTCACCAACGACAAGGCCACCGATTTCAACGCGATTCTGACCTCGATCAAGTCGAAGAATCCTGACTTGGTGTTCTTTGGCGGCATGGATGCGGTCGGCGGCCCGATGCTGCGTCAGATGGACCAGCTCGGCATCAAGGCCAAATTCATGGGCGGCGATGGCGTGTGTACCACTGAGCTGGCCAAGCTGGCCGGCGCTGGCTTGAAAGACGATCAGGTAGTCTGCGCCGAAGCGGGCGGTGTGCCGGATGCAGGCAAGGCGGCGCTGGACGCCTTCAAGGCGGCTTACCAGAAGAGATTCAACCAGGAAGTCGTGATCTACGCACCGTATGAGTATGACGCGCTGATGACCATGGTTGATGCAATGCAAAAAGCCGGTTCGGCCGATCCGAAGAAATATCTGAAGGAACTGGCCAAGATCCATCACAAAGGCGTGACCGGCGAAATCTCCTTTGATCCAAAGGGCGACATCAAGGACGGTTCGCTGACCTTGTACACCTACAAGGATGGCAAACGCACTCTGCTGACAGTGACAAAATAATCGTCTCTCGCAGCATATGAAAGCGCCCCGGCCGCCGGGGCGCTTTTTTTTATTCCCGCTAAAGAACACGCATACCGTGGCGACGATGCGATTGTCCTGTCACGCACAAACTCCTCCCGCTCCGCACAACTAATCTCCGCATCGACTACAAGGGTATTGTCCAAAAAACAGGAAAACCCTTTGCGAAGATTTTGTTCTGTTGTAACGTTTACATGTTCCGCTCATTGAAGAGCGGAAATGACTTTCACTCATCTTTATAAATCCTTAGGAGGAAATACGTGCAGATCAAGAACAAAATGTTGCCGTTGGCTGGAGCAATCGCGTTGGCCCTGAGCGCTGTCGGCTCAGCTTACGCTCAGGAACAAATCGTCAAGATCGGCCACGTCGGCCCGGTTACCGGTCCTTCCGCCCATCTTGGCAAAGACATGGAAAACGGCGCCAAGATGGCAGTCGAAGAATTGAACGCCAAGGGTGTCACCCTGGGCGGCAAGAAAATCAAATTCGTCTTGCTGGCGGAAGATGATGCTTCCGATCCCAAGCAAGGCACTGCTGCTGCGCAAAAGCTGGTGGACGCCAAAATCGACGGCGTCATCGGCCACCTGAATTCGGGCACCACGATTCCGGCTTCGAAGATTTACTACGACGCCGGCATCCCGCAAATTTCGCCGGCCGCCACCAGCCCTAAATACACCCAGCAAGGTTTTAACAGCGTGTTCCGGGTAGTCGCCAACGATGGCCAATTGGGCGGTACGCTGGGACGTTATGCAGCCGCCACGCTGAAGGCCAAGAATATCGCCGTGATCGATGATCGCACCGCTTACGGCCAAGGAGTTGCGCAGGAATTCGCCAAGGGCGCCAAAGGCGCCGGCGTGAATATTGTCGCGACCCAGTTCACCAACGACAAGGCAACCGATTTCAACGCCATCCTGACCTCGATCAAAGCCAAGAATCCGGATGTGATTTTCTTCGGCGGCATGGATGCGGTAGCCGGTCCGATGCTGCGTCAGATGAAGGCGCTTGGCATCAAGGCCAAGTTCATGGGCGGCGACGGCATGTGTACTGCCGAGCTGGGCAAGCTGGCAGGCGATGGCTTGATCAATGACGAAGTGGTCTGCGCCGAAGCCGGCGGTGTCGAAGAATCGGGCAAGAAAGGCCTGGACAATTTCAAGGCTGCGTTCCAGAAGAAGTACAACGCCGAAGTCAAACTGTACGCACCCTACTCGTATGATTCCGTGATGACCATGGTGGAAGCCATGCAGAAAGCCAACTCCGCCGATCCGAAAAAATATCTGCCGGAGCTGGTGAAGATCCAGCACAAGGGCGTGACCGGCATGATCGCCTTCGATCCCAAGGGCGATATCAAGGACGGTACCTTGACCTTGTACACCTACAAGGATGGCAAGCGCACCTTGTTGAGCGTGACCAAGTAAATCATCGGCGGCTGTTGTGGAAAAGCGGTGAAAAAGCGCCCCGGCCTTAGCGCCGGGGCGCTTTTTTGTTTCCGCGTGCGCTGCTTTGCGCCCTACCTTGCGGCTTATTTTGCACCTTACGCATTTGATCCCGCCCGATCGATAAAAAACATATAAAACCGCTTTGCGAAGCTATTGTTATGTTGTAACGTTTAACTCCCTGAACAGACCGAACTACTGATCGAAGTCGGATGTCTAAAAAAACGTTTGCTATCAATTCCGTTGCAAATCCTTAGGAGAAAATCTGGTGCATAAAATTAAAATGATTCCATTGGCCGCGGCGATCGCGTTGTCCCTGTCTGCAAGCGCATACGCACAGGAACAAGTGGTCAAGATCGCGCACGTCGGTCCGATCACGGGCCCCATCGCTCACATCGGCAAAGACAATGAAAACGGCGCCAAGATGGCGATCGAGGAACTCAATGCAAAAGGCGTCACGCTGGATGGCAAGAAAACCAAATTCGTATTGATGACGGAAGACGACGCATCCGATCCGAAACAAGCTACCGCGGTAGCGCAGAAACTGGTCGACGCCAAAGTTGCCGGCGTCATCGGCCATGTCAATTCGGGCACCTCGATTCCAGCTTCGAAGATTTATTACGATGCCGGCATTCCGCAAATTTCGCCTTCCACCACCAGCGCAAAATACACCCAGCAAGGCTTCAACACCACCTTCCGCGTGGTCGCCAACGACAGCCAGCTGGGCGGCGCCCTGGGCCGTTATGCAGCCAAGACGCTGCATGCCAAAACCGCTGCCGTGATCGACGACCGCACTGCCTACGGCCAGGGTCTGGCGGAAGAATTCTCCAAGGCCGCCAAAGCCGCCGGCATGACTATCGTCGCCACCCAATTCACCAGCGACAAGGCGACCGACTTCAACGCCATCCTGACCTCGTTCAAAGCCAAGAAACCTGACGTCATATTCTTCGGCGGACTGGATGCCGGCGGCGGCCCCATGCTGCGCCAGATGAAGCAATTGGGCATCAGCGCCAAGTACATGGGCGGCGACGCCATCTGCACTTCCGATCTGCCGAAACTGGCCGGCGACGGCATCAGCAACGATCAAGTGATTTGCGCCGAAGCCGGCGGTGTGGAAGAGTCCGCCAGAAAGGGCCTGGATGAATACAAGGCCGCCTACAAGCAGAAATACGGCAAGGACGTCGTGATCTATGCGCCGTACACCTACGACGCCTTGATGGTCATGGCGGACGCTATGCAAAAAGCCAAGTCGGCCGATCCGAAAAAATATCTGCCGGAGCTGGCCAAGATTCACCACAAGGGCGTGACCGGCATGATCTCGTTTGACGCCAAGGGCGACATCCAGGATGGCACCATCACCTTGTACACCTACAGAAACGGTCAGCGCACCCAGCTGGCAGTGACGAAATAACGGTTAACGGTTCTTGCCGTTTGCTTCAAAAAGCGTTCCGGTTGGCGGGGCGCTTTTTTTTTGCCACCAGGCTGTAGCCGTAAAAAAAAAGCGATCACTCGGTGATCCTGTAATTAATCAATCGCTCATGAGCAGATAGCAGAACGCCACGCTAATTACGTGGCGTTTTGTTATTCTGAATCGAAGATTGGGTCATGGATAAGAATAATTAAGCTTTCCTTCGGTCAGTAGTCGATTTCCCCGAGGTCAAACTCAAAATTGGCCTTTCGTCGCATTGAAGACTCCCATCTCTTGCTCTCGGAAGCGGTCAATTTTGATGAGCCGAATTTCATGCCAGTTAACTTTTCCAGCAATTATTTTCTCCAAAATAGTGCAAAT